>CP009416.1:2507608-2843885 GCA_000818095.1 Jeotgalibacillus malaysiensis | reverse complement strand
AGCAGAATGGTTAAACGATGAACAGGCATGGCTTCAAATGCTGAAAGACCGGAACGAAACATCACACACTTATAATGAAGAGCTTGCCAGAGAGATCCTTTAACATATTCATGCTTATTTTCCGGAGATGAAAACAGTATTTAAGTTTCTTAAAAAGAAATTTCAGGAGGAATGATATGCTTCCTAAACATATTTCAAATGAGCTCGTCAAAATCGCTGAGTCATACCACATCGACCAGCTTTTATTATTTGGGTCGAGAGCGCATGGTGATGCAGATGAACGTTCTGATATTGACATTGCCGTCATTGCACCTCATTTAAACCAGAGGCAATGGCTGGATTTGACTGAAAGAATTGAAGAGGTTCCTACACTTTTAAAATTCGATCTGATTCGCTGGGAGTCAGCACCTGAAGAACTAAAAAGTGAAATCAAAAAAAGAACATTCCGCTCTATAATGCTCACAAACATTAAGATGTAAGCGCATAACAACCTCCTTTTCGTCCAAAATGCCATTTTCACATTCGTAAAAAACATGTTAAGATGAAGAAGATTTTTGACCATAGACGGGAACAGACCCGGAACATGAGGGAGGATTCACAATGAATAAGATTCAACAGCAGGATCAGGCATTATTCGAAGCAATGCAGGATGAACTGAAGCGCCAGCGTACGAAAATCGAGCTGATCGCATCAGAGAATTTTGTAAGTGAAGCAGTCATGGAAGCGCAAGGATCAGTACTTACGAACAAATACGCAGAAGGTTACCCTGGACGCCGCTATTATGGCGGATGTGAGCACGTAGATGTCGCTGAAAACTTAGCACGCGACCGCGCGAAAGAAATTTTCGGTGCAGAGCACGCAAACGTTCAGCCGCACTCAGGTGCACAGGCTAACATGGCTGTCTATTTCTCAGTACTAAAGCCGGGCGACACGGTTCTTGGTATGAACCTGTCTCATGGAGGTCACTTAACGCACGGAAGTCCAGTTAACTTCAGTGGTGAACTATATAATTTCATCGAGTACGGTGTAGGCGAAAAAGACGAGCTGATCGATTATGAAGATGTTCGTCAAAAAGCGCTTGAGCACAAGCCGAAGATGATCGTAGCCGGTGCAAGTGCTTACTCACGCACAATTGATTTCGCTAAATTCCGTGAAATCGCTGATGAAGTGGACGCGTATCTGATGGTCGATATGGCGCATATCGCAGGACTTGTGGCGACTGGTGCACACCCGTCTCCAGTGCCGCACGCACATTTCGTTACAACAACAACGCACAAAACACTTCGCGGACCGCGCGGAGGCATGATTCTTTGTAAAGAAGAATTCGCGAAAAAAATCGATAAGTCAATCTTCCCTGGCGTTCAGGGTGGACCGTTAATGCACGTCATCGCTGCAAAAGCAGTCGCTTTCGGTGAAGCACTGAAGCCTGAATTCAAAGACTATATCGACCAGGTTGTGAAAAACGCAAAAGCAATGGCAGAAGCATTCAAGAAAAATGGAATTGATATCGTCTCGGACGGTACTGATAACCACCTTGTCCTTGTAAACCTTCGCTCGCTGAACCTGACAGGTAAAGTGGCTGAAAAAGTACTTGATGATATCGGCATCACTGTTAACAAAAACACGATTCCATTCGACCCTGAAAGCCCGTTCGTCACAAGCGGTATCCGTATCGGAACGCCAGCTGTCACATCACGCGGCTTCAAGGAAAAAGAAATGGAAGAAATCGCTGAACTGATTGCAAACGCGCTGAAAAATCACGAAGACGAAGCAAAGCTGAAAGAAGCTGCAGCAAAAGTCGAAGAGATCACAAGCCGTTTCGCATTATACGAGTAAGATTTGAGACTGTCCTTCATTGGGCAGTCTTTTTGGTTTGTTAAGGACGTGAAGAGGGTGTGAGAGAGGCCGGGGGATGACGTTCGGGAAGCTCGAAAGCAAAATTTGGGCGGTGGATTAAGACAAACTCCCGGGCGTATCGTGACAAGCTGCAGCCTGATTGCTACAAATCCAACCAAAACATCGACATTCAGCTTCATCAGCCCTCCATGCACTTGAGAAACAGTTTTTTTAGAATCTAAAAAGCATCAAGAGGGTGTGGCGAAACATGTAGGTTGGAGAAAGCAACATATGTGCCGGCGGAAAGGGACAAACTGCGTGTGGAAAGCGACAAACTCCCGGACGTATCACGACAAACTGCAGCACAATACATACAAATCCAACAAAAACATCGACAACCCAACCGTGCCCCGATCCAAAACCGTCAAAATATTTAGTACAATTACCATTCCATAACACTTCCCATACATCATACGAACCTTTCTTGTAAAAAACCTGCAAGTATGATAACTTTCGTAAGGATTTGCTTTATAATAAATAAGATGAAATAGAATTTACATAAGTGTTTTGCAGACAAGTTTTAAACCAAACTGAGCAGATTCTTGTAGTGGGGGACGGAGACTCCCGCCCCAGGAAGGGACAGGTGAGACCCCGCAAGCGAAGCTGAGGAGGCTCTCCGCCCGGGGGCAGGAAAGCGCAGTCCCCCACGGAAAGAATCTGCGGCGTCTGGCAAAACCTATTTAAAAAGGAGTGACAGGTGTGGGAAAAGTATACGTATTCGATCATCCGCTGATTCAGCACAAGCTGACACACATCCGCGATGAACAAACAGGAACAAAAGATTTTCGTGAACTTGTAGATGAAGTGGCAACACTTATGGCTTTTGAAATCACACGCGACCTTCCGATGGAAGAAATCGACCTTAAAACGCCAGTAAGCCAGACAAAAGGCAAAGTCCTTTCAGGTAAAAAACTTGCAATCGTTCCAATCCTGCGTGCGGGAATCGGAATGGTCGACGGGATCCTGAAGATGATTCCGGCAGCAAAAGTTGGACACGTTGGTTTGTACCGTGATCCGGAAACACTTAAGCCGGTTGAATACTACGTGAAGCTTCCTTCAGACGTAGAGGAGCGCGACTTCATCCTTGTTGACCCAATGCTTGCAACAGGCGGATCAGCAGTTGAAGCGATCAACTCTCTGAAAAAGCGCGGAGCAAAGAACATTAAGTTCCTATGCCTTGTTGCAGCACCAGAAGGCGTTGAAGAAATTAAAAAAGAACATGATGATGTCGACATTTACATTGCAGCCCTTGATGAAAAACTGAATGAAAAAGGTTACATTGTCCCTGGTCTAGGAGACGCAGGCGACAGATTATTCGGTACAAAATAAGCGTAATCATTAAAGGAGAAACTCATGTCTAAACGTATAAAAGTGATGACGATCTTCGGTACAAGACCTGAAGCAATCAAAATGGCACCACTTGTACTTGAACTCAAAAAACAGAATCAGTATTTCGAGCCAATCGTGACCGTAACAGCACAGCACCGTCAAATGCTTGATCAGGTAATGGACATTTTCGGTATCACACCTGACCATGACTTAAATATTATGAAGGACCGCCAGACGCTGACTGGCATCACGACGCGTGCGCTTGAAGGCCTTGACCGCATTATGAAAGAAACAAAGCCTGACATCGTACTTGTTCACGGTGATACGACAACGACATTTGTCGCAGGTCTTGCTGCATTTTACAATCAGATCGCAGTCGGACACGTTGAAGCGGGTCTTCGTACATGGAACAAATATTCACCGTACCCTGAAGAGATGAACCGCCAGCTGACTGGTGTAATGGCAGATCTGCATTTCGCGCCAACAGACCAGTCAGCAAACAACCTTCTTCAGGAAAACAAGCCTGAAGAAAATATCTTCGTCACAGGTAACACAGCAATCGACGCACTCTCCACTACTGTAAATGAAGACTATCAGAGCGATATTCTTGATCAGCTAAACGGAGACCGCCTGATTCTTGTGACAGCACACCGCAGGGAAAATCTTGGTGAGCCAATGAAGAATATGTTCCGTGCGATCAAGCGCGTTGTAGACGAGCAAAAGGATGTGCAGGTTGTGTATCCTGTCCACCTGAACCCAGCTGTTCGTGAAATTGCTGATGATATTCTTGGTGGAGATGACCGCATTCACCTGATTGATCCGCTTGACGTGATCGATTTCCATAACTTTGCATCAAAAGCACATCTGATTCTGACAGATTCAGGTGGCGTTCAGGAAGAAGCACCATCACTTGGTGTACCTGTTCTTGTACTGCGTGATACGACAGAACGCCCTGAAGGTATCGAAGCCGGCACACTGAAGCTTGCAGGCATAGAAGAAGAGCAGATTTACAATATGGCGACGGAATTGCTGACAGATGATGCGGCTTATCAGGCTATGTCTAAAGCGTCCAACCCATACGGTGACGGAAAAGCATCTGCCCGCATTGCAGAAGCGATCCGCTACTATTTTAAAGAAACAGACCAGCGCCCGGATACATTCCGCGTGTAAGAGAAATCCCGCTCCTGGGAAGGGGGCGGGATTTTTTAGTGAAAAAAGAGGGGGGAAGAGAGAACGATGTGACCCGAGAATCTTGAAAGGTGACCTGAAATTTAGTGAAGGTGACCCGAAATCAGCTGAGAGTGACCCGAAAAACCGTCTGCATAAAAATTGTGACCTGAAAAATCCGAAATGTGACCCGAAAATCTCAGAAGGTGACCCGAAAATTCGTCAATCCGATCCGAAACCCACACATTCGCATCAGCACTCACATTCATCCAAACCCACCCTCATAAGGACACATCCCACACCAAAAAACAACTATCAAGCACCGCCCCAAATCCCGGTTTGTCAAAAATGTGAACACAAAAACATCTATATGTGATCAATTGAACTTTTTGTCGAGATCGCGTTGACATCATTTAGAGCCTATTGTATGCTTTTAAAGGGTATAATGATAAGGTTTTCATACGCACAAAAAAGTGCTCAAAACCTTGTAATATCCGCCCTCAATTTCATTCTCAGATTGTGAGGATGCACTCATGCGTCAGTCAAGACGTCCGTTCCATGCGATGGTCCTTTATTCGGCCATTCTGTCACAATTAACTGGCTCCGTACTCATCGGAATTTTCGGTGGGAGATGGCTTGATCGTCATCTGGAAACAGAACCGCTGTTTATGATCATCGGATTACTTCTGGGTTTATCAGCAGGAATCTATGCGATGCTTCGCACAGTGAAACAATTCGACTCAGGAGAGTAGCTAAATGCCTGACATCAGAAAGCATTTTTTGCGGTACACCAAGTACATATTTTACTTGTTATCGATTTTTGTCCTCGGCTTCGGGTTCACACCTTTCCCGGATGTTTTTCTCGGTCTTATACTGGGAACTTCTTTCAGCCTGCTTAATCTTTGGCTGATGAAGAACAGAATGGAAAAGTTTGATCGTGCGATGGACGAAGGCAGAAAAGTGCGTTCGCTTGGAACACTATCACGTATGGCCTCAGCAGGAGTAGCGGTGCTCATTGCACTGGAATTTCCGGATTTCATTCATTTGATTTCCACTGTATTTGGATTAATGATGGTTTATTTCGTCATTATGATAGATTATTTATTGCAGCAAGTCCTACACAAGAAGCGGGAAGAGAGGTGAAATAAATGAATCATGAAGCGCCATTAGCAGAATTTCTGGGGCTGACCTTTAATCTCTCCAATGTCTTAATGATTACCGTCGCATCCGCAATTGTATTTCTGATTGCAGTCATATCCACGCGTACCCTGGCAATGAAGCCAACAGGGATGCAGAACTTTATGGAGTGGATTATGGATTTTGTGCGGAACATCATCAAGAGTAACATGGATTGGAAAACCGGAGGAAGCTTTCACATTTTAGGGATTACACTCATTATGTACGTTGCGATTTCGAACTTTTTAGGATTACCGTTTGCGATTACATATGATCACTATCTCTGGTGGAAATCACCGACAGCTGATCCAATCGTTACAATGACTCTTGCTGTTATGGTAATTGCGCTGACGCATTACTATGGCATACGCATGAAAGGCTTCAGTGAATACGGTAAAGACTTTTTCCGTCCAATGGGTTTCTTATTCCCGCTTAAGATTATTGAAGAATTTGCAAACACGCTAACGCTTGGTTTGCGTCTTTACGGTAACATCTATGCAGGTGAGATCCTACTCGGTCTTCTTGCAGGAAGTCTGGCAACAGGTTTCTTTGGTCACATTGCAGCGGTTATTCCAACGCTTGCATGGCTTGGTTTCTCCGTGTTCATCGGTGGTATCCAGGCATTCATTTTCGTAATGTTAACGATGGTTTATATGGCGCACAAAGTGAGCTCTGACCATTAATATATTTACCTGTTCAGTCACTGAACAAACATGTTAAACAAAAATTATTTACCCACACTAAGGAGGATATATCCAAATGACAGGTTCAATTGGTCTTTTAGCAGCAGCACTAGCAGTAGGTTTAGCAGCACTAGGTGCAGGTATCGGTAACGGTATGATCGTATCTAAAACAGTAGAAGGTATCGCACGTCAGCCAGAAGCTCGCGGTATGCTTCAAACTACAATGTTCATCGGGGTAGCACTAGTTGAGGCCGTTCCGATCATCGCAGTAGTTATCGCGTTCATCGTACAAGGTCAATAATATTCAACATAAAATGGCGAAGATCACATCGTGACATGCTTCGCCATTTTTTACAGAACATCTGATTTTAAAAGTATTCTTATCTATTATATAGGCTGATTGTAGCGGAGGACGGGCGACTCCTGCGGCATAGAAGCGACAGGTGAGACCCCGCAGGCACAGCCGAGGAGGCTCACCGCGCGGCCGCGGAAAGCGCCTGTCCGGAGCGGAAATCAGCCGGTGCCTTATGAAATATAATACAACTTTCCGTATTTGACTGACTTCTGAAGGGAGTGAAACGAGCGTGTTCACACTTGATGCATTTGTACTTGGAGCCAGTGGCTTCAGTGAGGGAGACATCCTTTTCCAATTAGCGATGTTCATCCTTTTACTAGCATTACTTAAGAAATTCGCATGGGGTCCGTTAATGGGCATCATGAAACAGCGTGAAGACCACATCGCAGGCGAAATCGAAGCGGCTGAAAAAAGCCGTACAGAAGCGAAGCAGCAGCTTGAAGAGCAGCGCCAGCTTTTGAAAGAAGCTCGTCAGGATGCGCAGGAACTGATTGAAAACGCCCGCAAACAGGGTGATGCTCAGCGTGAAGAAATTATTCTTGCAGCGCGTGCAGAATCAGAGCGTATGAAAGAAGCGACACTTCGCGAAATCGAAACAGAAAAAGACCAGGCAGTTGCAGCACTACGCGAGCAGGTTGCTACATTATCAGTACTGGTTGCTTCTAAAGTAATTGAAAAAGAACTGACAGTTGAAGAGCAACAGCAGCTGATCAACGAAACAATTGCAAAGGCAGGGGATCTGCGATGAGCAAATCTACTGCAGCAGCGCGTTACGCACAGGCACTTTTTGAGCTTGCAGTAAAGCACGGCCAGACAGACCAGATCGAAGAAGATCTTCGCACAGTTCGCCAGGTGTTTACACAGACGCCTGAACTGTCTCAGCTTCTTCAGTCTCCTAAATGGTCAAAAGATCAAAAGAAGCAGCTGATCGAGAAATCATTCAGCGGCATTTCAGAGCACGTGCTGAACACGATGTACATTCTGATTGACCGCCGTCGTAACAATGAGATGGTTGAGCTTGCAGATGAATACATCAACCGTGCACTTGATGCACGCGGTACAGCCGTTGCACACGTATCATCAGCAACAAAATTATCAGACGCAGATAAAGAAGCGATCTCTGCTTCATTTGCTCCGCAAGTCGGTAAGCAGCGTCTTGACATTCATAATCACGTAGACTCAGCACTTCTTGGCGGCATTCGCATCCGCATCGGGAATCGCATTTTTGACGGTACCCTTCGCAATAAGCTAAATCGCCTTGAACGTGAACTGAAACGATAAGATCCACGAAATGAGGGGTGACATTCATGAGCATCAAAGCTGAAGAAATCAGTGCGCTGATTAAACAGCAGATTGAAAACTATCAATCGGATATCGAAGTAACGGAGGTTGGTACGGTTATCGAAATTGGTGACGGTATCGCACGTGCTCATGGCCTTGATAACGTAATGGCTGGAGAGCTAGTTGAGTTCTCTAACGGCGTTATGGGTATGGCGCAAAACCTTGAGCAGAACAATGTCGGTATCATTATCCTTGGACCATACCGCGACATCAAAGAAGGCGACGAAGTTCGCCGTACAGGCCGTATCATGGAAGTTCCAGTTGGTGAGGAACTGATCGGCCGCGTAGTAAACCCGCTTGGACAGCCAGTTGATGGACTTGGTCCGATCAACACGTCTAAAGCACGTCCAATCGAAAGCCCGGCACCAGGCGTAATGGCACGTAAGTCAGTACACGAGCCACTTCAGACTGGTATCAAAGCGATCGATGCACTAGTTCCAATCGGCCGTGGTCAGCGTGAGCTAATCATCGGTGACCGTCAGACTGGTAAGACATCTGTAGCAATCGATACAATCCTGAACCAGAAAGACCAGGACATGATCTGTATCTACGTTGCAATTGGACAGAAGGAATCAACAGTACGTGGTACAGTTGAAACACTTCGTAAGCACGGCGCACTTGATTACTCAATCGTCGTAACGGCATCAGCATCACAGCCTGCACCATTATTATTCCTAGCACCATACACAGGCGTAACAATGGGTGAAGAATTCATGTTAAATGGCAAGCACGTGCTTGTTGTATATGATGACTTAACAAAACAGGCATCTGCTTACCGTGAACTTTCACTACTACTTCGCCGTCCTCCAGGTCGTGAAGCATATCCTGGTGACGTATTCTACCTTCACAGCCGCCTTCTTGAGCGTGCAGCGAAGCTAAATGAAACATTGGGCTCAGGTTCAATTACAGCACTACCTTTCGTTGAGACACAGGCAGGGGATATCTCAGCTTACATTCCGACGAACGTAATCTCAATTACTGATGGACAGATCTTCCTTCAGTCAGATCTATTCTTCTCGGGTGTACGTCCTGCGATCAACGCCGGTCTTTCAGTATCCCGTGTCGGTGGATCTGCACAGATCAAAGCGATGAAGAAGGTATCAGGTACACTGCGTCTTGACCTTGCAGCATACCGTGAGCTTGAAGCATTCGCGCAGTTCGGTTCTGACCTTGATAAAGCAACTCAGGCAAAACTGAACCGTGGTGCACGTACTGTTGAAGTACTAAAGCAGGACCTGAACAAGCCGCTTAAAGTAGAAAAGCAGGTAATGATCCTTTATGCATTAACTAAAGGACACCTTGATGATATCCCAGTAGAAGACATTCGCCGCTTCGAAAACGAATTCCTAAGCTGGATGGATCAAAACCACAAAGAACTGCTGGATCAAATCCGCACAACGCAAGGTCTGCCTGAAGACAGTGATATGGAAGCAGCAATCAACGGATTCAAAAAGACTTTTGCTAAAAGCGAATAATTAACACAGCATTTCAACTTTAAAGGGTGGTGAGAACCAGTGGCATCGTTACGCGATATTAAAAACAGAATCACGTCGACGAAAAAGACAAGTCAAATCACTAAAGCAATGGAAATGGTATCCGCATCCAAACTGTCCCGTGCAGAGGATAACGCGAAATCATTCAACCCTTACATGAACAAAATTCAGGAAGTGGTTGCTTCTATTGCAACAGGCGCAGCAGATGCATCACACCCGATGCTCAGCACACGCCCGGTGAAAAAGACTGCTTATCTCGTCATCACTTCTGACAGAGGACTTGCAGGAGCTTATAACTCCAACGTAATCCGTTCAGCAATGAATGCGATCAACAGCCGTCACTCAAGCAAAGATGAGTATGTCATCCTTGCAGTCGGTCGTGTAGGACGTGACTTCTTTGCTAAAAAAGGCATGAATATCATCGATAGCATCATTGGGTTACCCGACCAGCCAAGCTTTGCTGATATTAAAGAAATTACGGGGAAAGCAGTGGGCATGTATGCAGATGAAGCTTTTGACGAGCTTTACATGTACTACAACCACTTCGTCAGCGCAATTTCACAGGAAGTAACAGAGAAGAAGGTTCTCCCTCTAACTGATGTAGCAGCTGAAACAGGCGGCATGACATCATACGAGTTTGAACCATCACCTGAAGCAATCCTTGAAGTGCTTTTACCACAATACGCAGAAAGCCTGATCTACGGCGCACTGCTAGACGGTAAAGCCAGTGAACACGCTGCCCGTATGACAGCAATGAAGAGTGCAACGGACAACGCCAAAGAGCTTATCGATTCACTATCATTATCATACAACCGTGCCCGCCAGGCCGCGATCACTCAGGAAATCACCGAAATCGTCGGCGGCGCCGCGGCGTTAGAAGACTAATAAAGTTCAGAACAGCTTCTTTCATTCTTATCAGTTTGAGCCAGCTGTGACTGAAACGTACTAAGACAGACCCAGAGAGTTGACCGGAGAGAAGGGCGGCGACTCCAGCGGGAAAAGACGGACAGGTGAGACCCCGCAGGCACGAAGTGTCGAGGAGGCTCACCGCCGTCCCCGCGGAAAGCGTCCGCCCTGAACGCAGGTCAATCTCTCGTTACCAAAGACATATCAAGTTTAGCCGGGCTTTCCCGCTCGGCTTCCACAAGCAAGCTAGGAGGGAAAATGATGAATAAAGGACGCGTTTTACAGGTCATGGGTCCAGTTGTTGACATTAAGTTTGACAATGGCCAGCTGCCTGACATTTATAACGCTCTAACAGTACCATCCGGTTCAGCAGAAGGCGGAGTACTAACGTTAGAAGTAGCGCTTCACCTCGGTGATGATGCTGTTCGTACCATTGCGATGTCCTCCACTGACGGCATTCAGCGTGGAGCAGAAGTAACGGACCTTGGTTCGCCAATTACTGTTCCTGTTGGAGATGCAACACTTGGACGCGTATTTAACGTACTTGGAGAAGCGATTGACCTTGCAGGAGATGTAGATGCAAGCGTACAGCGTGACCCAATTCACCGTACAGCACCAACATTCGAACAACTTTCAACTGACACAGAAATCCTTGAGACTGGAATCAAAGTAGTAGACCTGCTTGCTCCATACATCAAGGGTGGTAAAATCGGTCTCTTCGGAGGAGCCGGTGTTGGTAAAACCGTACTGATTCAGGAACTGATCAACAACATCGCACAAGAGCACGGCGGTATCTCAGTATTCGCCGGTGTTGGAGAGCGTACTCGTGAAGGGAATGACCTTTTCCACGAGATGACTGATTCAGGCGTTATCAAGAAAACAGCGATGGTATTCGGTCAGATGAACGAGCCGCCGGGTGCACGTATGCGTGTTGCCCTGTCAGGTCTTACTATGGCTGAATTCTTCCGTGATGAGCAGGGACAGGACGTACTTCTGTTCATCGATAACATCTTCCGTTTCACGCAGGCAGGTTCTGAGGTATCAGCCCTTCTAGGTCGTATGCCATCAGCCGTTGGTTACCAGCCGACACTTGCAACTGAAATGGGTCAGCTTCAAGAGCGTATCACGTCGACAAATGTTGGTTCAGTAACATCGATCCAGGCGATCTACGTACCTGCCGATGACTACACTGACCCTGCACCGGCGACAACATTCGCCCACCTTGATGCAACGACAAACCTTGAACGTAAGCTTTCTGAAATGGGTATCTACCCAGCCGTTGACCCGCTTGCTTCAACATCACGCGCACTTTCTCCAGAGATCGTTGGAGAAGAGCACTACAGTGTAGCACGTGAAGTTCAGCAGACGCTTCAGCGTTACAAAGAGCTTCAGGATATCATTGCCATCCTTGGTATGGATGAGCTTCAGGAAGAAGATAAGATGATCGTAGGACGCGCACGTCGTATCCAGTTCTTCCTATCTCAAAACTTCCACGTAGCAGAACAGTTTACAGGCCAAAAGGGTTCTTATGTTCCTGTTAAAGAAACAATCGCAGGATTCAAAGACATCCTTGCAGGTAAATACGACCACCTTCCTGAAGATGCATTCCGTCTAGTAGGACGCATCGAAGAAGTAGTTGAATCTGCTAAGAAGATGGGCGTAGAAGTATAATTAGGGACCAGGAGGGAAAAAAATGAAGACCGTTAACGTCAATATCGTTACTCCCGATGGCCCTGTGTACGAGTCTGCTGTAGAAATGGTGAGCACAAAAGCTCAGAGCGGGGAGCTAGGCATACTGCCAGGGCACATCCCAATGGTTGCACCGCTTGAGATCGGCGCTGTCCGCCTGAAAAAAGAAGGACGCACTGAACTCGTAGCCGTAACCGGAGGCTTCCTCGAAGTCCGCCCGGAGCAGGTAACAATCCTTGCGCAGGCAGCAGAGCCCGCAACAGACATTGATATCGACCGTGCAAAAGAAGCCAAGCAGCGGGCAGAGCGCCTTCTGCAGGCCAAACAGGACAACGTTGACTTCAAACGCGCAGAACTTGCACTTCGCCGTGCAATGAACCGCATTGATGTATACGAAAACAAAATGTAACTGATTCAACCGGCACCCTCCCCGGAATGGCTTTTAGCCAGGCCGGTAAGGGGGCCGGTTTTTTATTTAAAAAGGTTATGTGAAATATGCAACAAACAGCCCATAACCGTTATAATTTCAGGCTTAGTTCCACGGATATAATCAACACTCTTTTAAGAGGACTGACATCATACTTTATGAGCATTTTCACAAACTACCCACACATTCTCATGGAATTCTAAGAATACTTTGATAGAATGACAAAGTTGGCAGAAAGGAGTCATGATATGGCAGAGTTCGGACAGCAGGCGCTTTTCAGCATGCTGATTCATTTAACATTTATCGCATTAACATTCTGGTCGATGCAGGCGCTCAGATTCGACAAAGCGATCCGGCCCAATAGAGTTTTTCAGGCAAGAGTATTATTTATACTGGTCAGCATTGCAATTGGCTCGACTGTTGCAAACTTTTTCTTATCATATACGACCTGGTCTCAGCAGCTACCCTATCTTTGGTAGGCACAGAATTGTCACAATGTAAAGGTTTTCATATCGAATTTTCATTGATTTTTCAAAAAATGTGATTTTTATAACTACCAAATCAGGAAGAAATGGTTTAACTTTAGTATGATGTGGAATAGTCTAGCATGCGCTGCTAAACCGGCGGGGGCTATCTTGAACTCTTCATATATGAGAGAACGGAGTATATAAAAGACAGCAAGAACTGTCGATAATAGAAGTATGGCACGTGAGAAATTTGTCAAACTGCCATGAATCATGACTTTCTTCTCTTGTATAAAAGAGTTCTAGAGTGATAAGATTTGTAATGTTTTAGTTTTTTAAAAGTTTACTTGTAAATGAGACGATTATTGGAATAGCCTATTGTGCGATTGAAGCAGACGATATCACTTCAGTCACTTACATTGAATATGAATAGTATTATGAGTATGAAGACGCGGAGGGGAACTCACTTGGAAAAAATCATCGTACGCGGCGGTAATAAGCTGCAAGGTTCAGTCAAAGTAGAAGGTGCTAAAAATGCAGTTCTTCCAATTTTAGCAGCAGCACTTTTAGCTGGAAAAGGAAAAAGTACATTATTAGAAGTACCTGCACTATCAGATGTAAAAACGATTAATCAGGTACTGATACATCTAAATGCAGATGTGAGCTACACAGTAGAAGAAAACAAAGTCATTGTAGATGCAAGCAGAGATCTTGCACCGGAAGCACCTTTTGAATATGTACGCAAGATGCGTGCATCCGTACAGGTCATGGGACCACTTTTAGCAAGAAACGGTCACGCACGAGTGGCACTTCCTGGGGGCTGTGCAATCGGTTCACGACCAATCGATCTTCACTTAAAAGGCTTTGAAGCAATGGGCGCTGATGTAACAGTTGGAAATGGCTTTATCGAAGCGAAAACAAATGGCCGCTTAAAAGGCGCTAAAATCTATCTGGACTTCCCAAGTGTAGGTGCCACTGAAAACATTATGGCAGCTGCAACACTTGCTGAAGGCACAACAGTCATTGAAAACTGTGCGAAAGAGCCTGAAATTGTCGACATGGCGAACTACATGAACAAAATGGGCGCTAAAATCAAGGGCGCAGGAACAGATACAATTCGTATCGAAGGTGTGGAAGAACTGCACGGTGCAGAGCACACAATCATTCCTGACCGCATTGAAGCCGGCACATTCATGATCGCTGCAGCAATTACTGAAGGTAACGTGTTAATCGAAAACGCAGTACCAGAGCACTCAGCATCAGTTATCGCCAAGCTAAAAGAAATGGGCGTAACAGTGATCGAGGAAAACGAAGGTGTACGCGTTATCGGTAACGGCAACCTGAAGTCAGTAGACATCAAGACAATGCCGCATCCGGGCTTCCCAACTGATATGCAATCACAAATGATGGCGCTAATGCTGACAGCAAATGGCACAGGCGTAATCACTGAAACAGTATTCGAAAACCGCTTCATGCACGTTGAAGAATTCCGCCGCATGAATGCAAACGTTAAAATCGAAGGACGTTCAACAATCATGAACGGACCAAGTAACCTGCAAGGCGCAGAAGTTGCAGCAACTGACTTAAGAGCAGGTGCAGCACTGATCCTAGCAGGACTCGTAGCAGAAGGCTACACACAAGTAACTGAACTAAAACACCTTGACCGTGGATATGTAAACTTCCACGAAAAGCTAGTCGCACTTGGTGGTAACGTAGAACGTGTTAGTGAAGAGACAGAAGCAAGAGCAGAAGCTGCTGCAACAGCAGTTCGCGTATAATTTTACTGAACTCATACTTCTTATTCTTATACATCACGAACTTCTAACTAATTATACGTATATAAGCAGTATACACACGCTAAGCCGTGGGTATACTGCTTTTTTTGTGTTTTGTGTTGGCGGTTTAGGAAGCTGCGGCTTGCTTCGTGAGCGTGATCGAAGATTTGTGGAATGTGATCCGAAAAATTTATAATGTGACCCCAAAAATGAGTGCGGTGACTCGAAAATCCAGTTTGCAAGAAAACATGACCTGAAAATTACTTAATGTGACCTAAGAAATCAGGAGTGTGACCTGAAATTCTTCTGACCTGACCTCAAAAGTCCAACCCCCAAACCCTCTTCATGCCCTTAAGAAACCCCATCTCTTCAGAAACAAGTCTATCTCCGTCGCGCTAAGCATATACTTCCCCATAACCGATGTTTGGAGGGGTGAGGATACAGCAGCGGATGAAGTTGTTATTTTTTTATAGGATATTTTGTACTTTTGCTTGCGATTCCGGCGTTGATTGTGAGTCCGAATGAGGAGCAGAGGACACCTTTGCCTGAGGAGGAAGTGCCTGCTGAGCAGGTGGAGGAGACGGATACGGGGCTTGCGGTGCCGGTGATGAGGCAGGCGCGTGGTGAGGTTGAGACGGTGGACCTGGAGTCGTATGTGGCGGGGGTGGTTGCGAGTGAGATGCCGGCTTCTTTTGAGAAGGAGGCGTTGAAAGCGCAGGCGCTTGCGGCAAGAACGTATGTGACGAAATTTCTCACGCACAGCAAAGGGGAGCCGATCACGGATACAACGACCCATCAGGTATTTAAAAATGAAGCTGAGTTAAAAGAGATATGGAAAGATGATTATACATGGAAGAAAGCTGCGATTGATGAAGCGGTGCAGGAGACTAAAGGAGAGATTTTGACATATGAAGGACAGCCGATCACAGCAGCGTTCTTTTCAACGAGTAACGGCTGGACGGAAAATGCAAAGGATTACTGGGAAGAGGACGTTCCCTATTTAGCGTCCGTAGAGAGTAAATGGGATGAACAGGCAGCCCCCGGCTTTTACCATGAAAAAAGAATGCCGGTCGCTGAGTTTGAGATGAAGCTTGGGATCAGTCTGACAGCCGATGAGCAGGGGAGTATTCTGGAGCGGACGCCCGGGAACCGGATTAAAACGGTTGAAATTGCAGGAAAAACGTTCAGCGGGAGAGAGATCCGTGAGACGCTTGATCTGCGTTCGACTGATTTTGAGTGGGTGCTGGAGGGGGATGAGGTTGTGATTAAGACCAAGGGGTTTGGGCACGGGGTCGGGATGAGTCAGTACGGGGCAAACGGGATGGCACTTTCCGGCAGCAGCTATGAAGACATTGTGCATTATTATTTCAGCGGGGTTGAGATTACGTCAATTGGTGACGCAGTCCCAGCGCTGCTCGCAAAAAGATGAAAAAGCAGCATTCCGGACGCGGCGGAATGCTGCTTTTTAAGCGTTCAGTTGTGCATATACAGCTGTCGATCGTGCATATACAGCACTCAACCCGGGTGTATCGCGCACTCACCAGCCGCAACACCTACGTCAGCGAGGAACATACGACGCTCAGCTGCCCATTGGCGTCAACCTCACCTCTGAAAATATCCTTCAACACGCACAAACCAATTTCTTAAAAAGCTGTCCTTTTTAACAAAATAGAAGCGTTGGATGAGGAGATAGACGACGACTACGCCGATGATATCTTTTACAGCGTCTATAATCGTCGCTGAGCGGTACGGCACGAATGCCTGGTGTATTTCATCTACAAAGCCGTAAAACGACGCAAACACAGCGGCAAGGGTATGTGTAGCGACGTTCAGCTTTCCGTGGACAAGCAGCGCCGCGATAAATAAGAAATGAAGGATGCCAAATTCGATTAAATGGAGAGACTCTTTTAGAAAACGGTCAAATGACCCGGATGGCAGCTCAATGACTGCATCGTGAGGTAAACTTGATAGCACCCAGATCAGGATCATGTATAGAAAAGGCAGTGCGGTGATAAACAGTTTAAGCCATTTGATCATGTATCAGAATCCTTTCACTCGTACTATTTGGGATTGTATCATGCTACATGCGGCTCTAAAGAAAAAAATTGTGACAATGTATAGAATTTCCTCTAAGCGTTCAAAATGAGTGCTGAGGTGATGAAAATGATTAAGGGAGACAAAAATCAATCTACCCTGTCAGACAGCTTTAAAAAGTTTTTCAAAAAACGCTGGGCGGTACCTGCAATTTACCTTGGGTGTGCAGCGCTCGCGGTTGGAACTGTATTTTTCGTACAGGGACAAAACGATTCAGAAGTCGCACAGGAGTCAACAGAAAGTCAGTACGTTTATCAGGAAGAAGCCAACGACTATACTTACGGTCCATCGGAAACAGCAGAAGTCAATCAGCCGGCTGAAGCAATGAGCCTGCCGGTGACAGATCCGAATGCAGTATCTGTTCACAAAGCCTTTTACGACCAGACAGCAGACGCCAGTGAACAGCAGGAAGCACTAATTGTTGTTAATCAAACGTACTATCCGAACCTTGGTGTTGACCTGGTGCAGGATGGTGAGCCGTTTGAAGTCACAGCTGCCATGAGCGGTACGGTGACACTGGTTGAAGAGGATCCTTTTATCGGAAATGCAGTGGAAATCGAGCATGACGGCTATGTCACACGCTATCAGGCAATCGAGGATATCACGGTTTCTGAAGGTGAGGAAGTCAGACAGGGACAGGTCATTGCGCAGTCCGGTGTCAGTGAATTGAACCCCGAAGCAGGACTTCACGTCCACTTTGAAGTGTTAAAAGACGGTCAGGCAATCGACCCGATGTCAATTACGCAATAATAGGTATATCTTAACCGCCTGTCAGCATATACTGCACAAACGGACCCACAGGAGGCCGGCACCGTGCATGAGTATATCAGAGAGAGAACAATCTCGGCTGGCAGGCATATCGTTGAGACAGAAGAAACGGTCCGCTCAAGCGTAAAAATTTTTGGCGTATCTAAAAGCACAGTGCACAAAAGCTTAACCGAGCGCCTGCCCAAACTGGATCCTGCGCTCGCAGACGAAGTAACAACAATCCTTCATTATCATAAAGCCATCAGACACTTAAGGGGCGGAGAAGCCACCAAAGCCAAATACGAAAAGCAGCAGCCCTTATCCAACTGAAAAAGAGGAGGCCGTGAATCAAACGTTTGTTTGGTTCATGACCTCCTCTTTTAGTTGTGGTAATATATACTTATTGGACTATGCTTTCTTTGAAGCAGGGGGTCAGACCCCTGCCTTCAGTACCACCAACCAATACCATAGACTATCTATAAAATCATAAAATATAACCGATATAATATGCGTATAACAAGGCAGATTCCATACATAATGATGAAGGACAGCGAAGGCCGGGGTCAGACCCTGCCCTTCACGAAGGCAAGGGTCTGACCCCGGCCTTCGCTCACAAACCGTCCTACTACAATAACCAGTGACTGAAGGGAGTCTTACAGAATCATGTTTTCAAAAGATATTGGAATTGACCTCGGAACAGCAAATCTGCTGATCCATGTAAAAGGTAAAGGAATTGTCCTGAATGAGCCGTCTGTCGTTGCCATAGATAAAAATACAAACCGCGTACTTGCAGTGGGTGAAGAAGCGCGCAACATGGTCGGCAGAACGCCGGGTAATATTGTAGCGATCCGTCCGTTAAAAGACGGTGTCATCGCTGATTTTGACGTAACAGAAGCGATGCTGAAGCACTTTATCAACAAGCTTAGCCTAAAAGGATTAATGTCTAAGCCGCGCATTCTGATCTGCTGCCCGACGAATATCACAAGCGTTGAGCAAAAGGCGATCCGTGAAGCAGCTGAAAAGAGCGGCGGCAAGCGCATTTTCCTTGAAGAGGAGCCAAAAGTTGCAGCAATCGGCGCAGGTATGGATATTTTCCAGCCGAGCGGTAACATGGTTGTGGATATCGGCGGCGGTACAACAGATGTAGCCGTCCTTTCAATGGGAGATATCGTGACATCCCAGTCGATCAAAATGGCCGGTGACCAGTTTGACGCAGACATTTTAAACTACGTGAAAAAAGAATACAAGCTGCTGATCGGTGAGCGTACAGCAGAAGCGATTAAGCTCAGCATTGCGACTGTATTCCCGGATTCACGTGATGAGGAAATGGAAATTCGCGGCCGTGATATGGTCAGCGGTCTGCCACGTACTATTACGATTAAATCTGCAGAAGTGGAAAAAGCACTTCGTGAATCAGTGGCAGTCATTGTTCAGGCTGCGAAAAACGTCCTTGAAAAGACACCGCCTGAGCTGTCAGCGGACATCATTGACCGCGGCGTAATCTTAACAGGTGGCGGCGCGCTGCTTCATGGTATCGACCAGCTGCTTGCTGAAGAGCTGAAAGTACCTGTATTCGTCGCTGAAAACCCGATGGACTGTGTCGCAGTCGGAACAGGCGTCATGCTTGAAAATATTGATAAAATTCCTCAGCGAAAACTGGGATAATGGACTTTAGGAGATTCCTTCTGACAATGCCGAAAGAAGGAATCTCCTGAAAATTCCTCCGTCAAATGCAGAAACTTGTTATAATAAGTCACGGGTAAAAAATGATGAGGTGAAAACAATGTTCAGAGGCTTTTACACAGTTGCAACCGGAATGCTTGCGCAGCAGAGAAAAACCGAAATGCTGACAAATAATATGTCCAACGTCAATACACCTGGCTTCAAGGCGGATCAGGCTTCAATGAGAGCATTTCCTGAGATGCTGCTTTCAAGTCTTGGAGGCTCTAAAGTTCCGACACAAAACGGCATGTCATCCACTAGAATGACACCAGTCGGCGGCTTGAACACAGGTGTATACATGCAGGAAGCAGTCCCGTTATTTACACAGGGAGACCTGCGTGAAACAGGACTTACAACAGACCTTGCCATCCTCCAGGGAGACCTCCCTGCCAACGAGGAAACAGGAATTCTAGGCGCACTCTTTTTTACCCTTGAAAACGAAGACGGCACGGACCGCTACACGCGAAACGGCAACTTCGCGCTGGACGCTGACGGCTTTTTAACAACACCGGCCGGCCATTACGTACTCGATGAAAATGGCGCGAGAATCGAGCTTGAAAACGACCGGTTTGAAGTAACCGATGGCGGTCAGGTCATCCAGAACGGCGCAAACATTGCCAGAGTCGGAATCGCCTATTCAGATGATCCGCGCGCACTTGTCAAAGAAGGCGACGGACTTTACAGAGCACCTGAAGGCACCGTATTTGGAAATGCCTATAACGTTGCTGAAGCAGGCTTTTCAATCAACCAGGGCTCACTTGAACGTTCAAATGTTGACAGCGCGAGAACGATGACGGACCTCATGACATCATATCGCTCATTTGAAGCAAACCAGAAAGTACTTCAGGCATATGACCGCAGCATGGAAAAAGCAGTGAACGAAGTCGGCAGGCTGAACTAAGGGGGCTAAAATATGATCCGCAATATGGTAACTGCAACAAATACAATGAATCAGCTGCAGCAGCAGCTTGATCTGATCTCAAATAACATCGCCAACTCAGCAACAACCGGCTACAAGCAGACAACCGCTAACTTCAATTCACTGCTTCATCAGCAGGTCCAAAACCAGCGTGGAGATCAGGCGCCGCGCATGACGCCAGACGGTCTGAGACTCGGTAACGGTGCTAAAATCTCACAGTCACAAATGGTTGGTACACAAGGCTCTCTGCAGCGGACAGACCGTGATCTCGACTTTGCATTTAACACCGAGAATCAATACTTTAAAGTGCTCGTCCAATCACCCGATGGCACCTCCGAGCAAAACTTTACACGCGCAGGCGAATTTTATCTCACACCTGTCAACGACGATGAAGTCATGCTCGTAGACGGCCAGGGGAACGGCATTTTAAATCAAAACGATGAACTGATCATGCTTGATGGACCAATAGACAGCATCCAGCTTCAGAACAACGGCACGCTGCTTGTTCAATCAAATGGAGCCCAGCAAACAGTCGAGCTTGGCATCGTTGACATCCAGCGTCCACAGCTGATGGACCGCGTCTCAAGCGTCTATCTCGGCATTCCTGACAACCTCGCAGCACTTGGCGTTGAAGCAGATGAGCTGCTGGTTCAAATGGAAGGCGGACTCAGACAGACGATCGGTCTCGAACAGGGCGCCATTGAGCAGTCAAATGTCGATTTGTCAAAAGCATTCACAGAACTGATCGAAGTTCAGAGAAATTACCAATTTCACTCAAGAGCCGTTTCAATCTCTGACCAGATGTCCGGTCTTGTAAACGGATTGCGTTAAAGGAGTTATCATAAAATGTCTGAAACACGAGCAGAACAAAAACAAAAATCAGCATCTGAAAAAAAAGAATCCAAATCCCCAAAATGGGTACAGGTACGCCTGTTTCCCATTCTGATCAGAGTTTTATTAGTCATCCTCCTTGCAGGTCTCAGCCTGGTCGTCGGACTCATGGTCGGCTACGGGGTCATCGGTGACGGCTCACCGGCAGATGCACTAAAACCTGAAACATGGACACACATACTAGACCTGGTCACACAGGATACAGAATAGCAGGAGGTTTTTTAGATGTTAGACATTCAGCAGATTAAAGAAATCATTCCCCACCGCTATCCATTCTTATTAATCGATAAAGTAGTGGAAATCGAAGAAGGCAAACGTGCGGTGGCACTGAAAAACGTCACAGCCAATGAAGAATTTTTCAATGGACATTTCCCGGACTACCCGATTATGCCAGGCGTCCTGATCGTAGAAGCACTCGCCCAAGCCGGCGCAGTCGCGATGCTGAAGCAGGAAGACTACAAAGGAAAGCTTGCTTTCTTCACTGGCATCGATAACTGTCGTTTCAAGCGCCAGGTTAAGCCGGGAGACCAGCTCCGCCTGGAAGTCGAAATCGTCCGCATCAAAGGACCAATCGGCAAAGGAAAGGCGACAGCTACTGTAGATGGCGAAGTTGCTTGTGAGACGGAGATTATGTTTGCGATTAAATAGAAAAACGAGACTGAGCCATTGCTCAGTCTCGTTTTAGGTTATAAAAGTTTTCGACAAGGGGAAGTCGCCGTTTTGTCTGAGATTGTCGCGTTCAATTAGTTGGAGAGATGATTCAAGAAGTTCGAGTGGTGATTCAATTATTCCCATCCATGATTCAATTTTGACGCCCTGACGTTGAGCCTGATCCAATTATTAAAAGAGGTGACGCAATTATTTGCTGCGATGATACTAATACCGCCACCCATGATTCAAATAACCACCAATCCCTCTATAACACCATGATCGTTATCATGAAAATAAAGACCCTCTCTAACCCTAAATTCAATGCATCTGAATAAATGAACGCCTTCCAAATCAAACTGTCAGCCATTTTACCAGCATCATTTTTATACCCGTACATATTTCACGCTTCTCCGGGGAAACTATCGACAGACCGTGATTGGTCATCCCAAAAAAGGAGAGGAATCCATATGAACAAATACATCAAAATGGCTGCAGGCTCACTACTTGCAGCAGCACTTATGGTCGGCTGTAACGTAGATGACGGAATGACCGGCGATAACAACAATGGCGCGCTCGAAAACCCAATGAACGACAACCGCGACAACAACAATCGCGTTGACGACGACTGGGGCATGGACGGCGACCGCAACAACGACCGTAACGGCAACAACAATGGTACGATGAACGGTGACAACAACCGCGAAGATATCATTGAAGATGAAGTTGACCGCGAAGACCGCGATAAGCGCGACGAGTAAGAGAGACTGCCGGAGTGATCCGGCGGTTTTTGGTTTGAGGAGCGTGGAGCGTAACGACTGGGATGTGACCGGAAACCTGAAGGGCGTGACCCGAGATTTCGTCAAGGTGACCTGAAAAATCGCGAACCTGACCCGAGAAATCACTATTAATCAAAAGGTGACCCGAAATCACATGAACGTGACCCGAAATTTTGCCAAGGTGACCCGAAAACCACCCGACCTGACCCAAGCCGCCCATCCCCTAAAACCCAACCATCACTTCTTAATCCGCGGCTTCTCCCGCATCTGCTGCCTAAACTCAGTCAGCAGCTCATCACCTGAGATATCTTTCTTATCCAATATGTAAGCAAGCAAATCCTCAGCATACTCATTGCGCTGATTTCTCATATGCGCTGAAAACAGTACGCTCACCTTATCACCAATCGGCTTCACTTCATGCACAGTCGCATAAAGTCCTGCCGGATCATTTTTTTCATTTGAGATAACCGCCAGCACTTCGATATCCTGATCGCTTTGCTGCAACTGCTGGAAATATTCCGTTTCATTCCCATCTAAAAACGCTTCTAAAATCCACGTCTGGTGCTCATCTTCTTTATTAATAATCAGTCCGTCATGAAGGTTAAAGTTGCGTATGGCCTCTTCTTCAGCGATTTGAATCTTCATTAACTTGAATGTCTTCATACAACTCATCCTCCTCATCTTTTTTCAAACCCATTATAGCACATCAGAAAATTTTACAAAAAATCTGAAAATAATACATTAGTTCATTTCCCGGGGAATAATGTCGGCAAAAAGTTTATTTTCCCCTTAGAAGAAAATGAACTTTTCATCCTCAAAATCGACCCTAAAATAAATATTTCTATGTTTTACAACAATTTAAACGCCAGTTATGATGGACTCATCCCACAAGAAAGGAGGCTAAACATGATCAATCAGGTCACATTGGTAGGCAGGTTAACGAAGGATCCTGAGCTGAAGGAAATCGCAGGTAACAGACAGGTCCTGAATATTACGCTTGCAGTAAACAGGCCCTTTAAAAATCAGGCAGGAGAATTTGAAGCGGATTTTATCAGGTGTACGATCTGGAACCGCAACGCACAAAATACCTCAGCCTACTGCGAAAAAGGCTCACTCGTTGGCATTGTCGGCAGCATTCAATCACGGTCTTATGAAAGAGAAGACGGCATCAGGCAATACACGACAGAAGTGTACGTAGAAACTGTCAGATTTATGGACCGCAAAAGGAGATCAGATGACCCCGGCCCATTCGAACAACCCATTCCGCAAAACACCGCTCCACCCCCGGACATTCATTTAGAAACCATTAAGTAGAACACACCAGCCGTGGCTCCGCTTCAAAAGGCAGCTGATTTCTGCAGCACCCGTCAAACCTTCCCCATTGCCGGGGCTGCAGGATTCAAACGCTTCTGCATGAACCTTCTTGAATGAAATGCACATACATACAAGCATTTCGCCCCGCTAAAAAACCGCCTGACTCGTAAACGTCAGACGGTTTTCTTCACGCATTTAATACAAGCAGATCCTCAAGCTCTTCATTTGAAAGCTCTGTAATCCACTGGTCACCGCGGATAATATCCTCATTCAGCGACTGCTTTTTCTCAAGCATCTTATCAATTTTCTCCTCAATCGTTCCCGAAGAAATAAACTTATGCACGTGCACAAATCTGGTCTGGCCGATCCGGTAAGCACGGTCCGTCGCCTGATTTTCAACGGCAGGATTCCACCAGCGGTCATAGTGAATTACGTGGTTCGCTGCAGTGAGCGTCAGTCCTGTACCACCGGCTTTCAGACTTAAAATAAATACAGGGAACTCCCCAGCCTGGAACTGTTCAACCAGCTGATCGCGCGTTGCTTTTGGCGTAGAACCGTTCAGGAAAGGTACTTTAAAGCCGTATTCCTTCTGAAGCACGTCCTGAATCATGCGGCCCATTGAAATATACTGCGTGAAGATAATCGTACCTTCACGCGCTTCTAAGATCTGCTCGACAAGGTCCATCAGCTTATCCATTTTTTCTGAGCGCGCGACAATGTCAGCAGGGGACTCTTCCTGCAGATAAAGGGCAGGGTGGTCACACAGCTGCTTCAGCCTGTTTAGCATCTGCAGGACCATTCCTTTTCGCTCAATGCCTGAGAGCTGCGGAATCTTTTCAAGCGTATCCTGTACAAGCTGCTCATAAAGGGAGGCCTGTTCAGACGTTAATGGACAGAATTCTTTCTGTTCAATTTTAGATGGCAGGTTCAGTCCGACTGCCGGATCTACTTTTGTACGGCGAAGTAAGAATGGACGAATCCTTTTTTGCAACTTCAACGTAAGCTCTTCAGATCCATCACGCTCAATCGGGGCGATGAAATCTTTTCTGAATGCACCAAGTGAACCAAGGTAGCCGTGATTAATAAAATCAAAGATTGCCCAAAGCTCGGACAGTCTGTTTTCCATCGGTGTACCGGTCAGAGCAAGGTGATGCTGCCCGTTCAGGCTGCGGATCGCTTTTGACTGTTTGGTAAACGGGTTTTTAATATTCTGCGCCTCATCAAGCGCAACGGCTGCCCACTGCACAGCTGACAGCTCTTCCTGATCCGCATGACACAGCCCGTATGAAGTCAGCACGACATCTGCATTTGCAATCGAAGCAGTAAAATCTTCACCCTTCGCACGCACAGGTCCGTAATGAAGCTGCACGTTTAGCTCTGGTGCGAAGCGTTCGATCTCACGCTGCCAGTTCCCGAGTACCGAGGTTGGACTGATGATTAAAAACGGTTGCTCAGGTGCTTCAGTCTGCTTTACGTGCTGCATGTAGCTGATCAGCTGAATCGTTTTACCAAGCCCCATATCATCTGCAAGACAAGCGCCAAAGCGGTTGTTACGCAGAAAACTCATCCAGCTGAATCCCTGCTGCTGATACGGTCTCAGTTCACCCTGAAGCGTATCAGGAGCGGGAAGAAGCGGGATTTTTCCTGTGTCATTCAGCTTTTCCATCATTGATTTCATTGAACGGTTCAGCTCGAACTGAATCCGCAGGTCGTCCGCGCTGTCATCCTCTTCATCATTTAGATGATCCTCAAGCAGATCCTGCATACTGATCCCATTCTTTTTCGCAGCCTGCATCGCCTGCTGGATACGCGCAATCATCGCAGGATCAAGCGCCACCCATTCTCCGTTTAACTGAATGAAGCGGCGCTTTTCTTCTACTAACGACTGAAATTCGTCATCCGACAAATCCTGGCCGTTCACGGAAATCTTCCAGTCGTAATCAACGAGCGAATCAAGCCCGACAAATGACGGGCGGTAGTTATGATCTCCTTTAACAGAGGCCTTCAGCGCTACATTTGACTTCTGAATTGAACGCCACCAGGCAGGAAGCAGAATTTCAACGTCAAGCGCCAGGAGCTTTTCACTACCCTCCGTTAAAAAGAGCCACGCACGCTCTTCAGCCATTTCAAGCTGCCACTCGCCGTCCTCTTTTAAATAAGGAATCAGCTTCACCCAGCGATCAAGCTCCTGGGAAACGGCAGCCTCTTCATCCAGCCATCTTTTAGGAAGGGAAGTGGATAACGGCTTCGATAAATCCAGGTCGTACGTCCAGTCAGCGCGCCTGCTGTCACGCAGAAACGGCTGCATCCGCCACGGCTGCTCCTCCGATTCAGGCTCCTCAAGACGAAGTCCAAAGCGGTAGGGCAGCGCAAGATCCTTATGCTCAACCCACATTTTCCACTTCTTTTCATCAAAATAAGCAGCCAGATCCTCAGCCGTCAGCACGTGTCCTTTATTGAATAAACGCTCTGCAAGGTTCGAACTCCTCGGATGATGATCGAAAAACGACGTAATCGCATGCTCATACCAGTCATTCATGAACTTTTTCTGATCCGCATCCGCCCTCTCACCGCTGTAAGACATATCTGCCCACTCACTCCAGAACTCATCCCCAAGCTTCATCTCAAATGTCTCACCATCCGCCTGGTGATTCCACTCAGCAAGCCACTTACCCTCAGTGATCCACTCATATAAAAGGGGAGCGGCATCATACATAAAGTCAGCCTGCTCAGACAACTCATAGCTCACACGGCCATGGAATTCAGGCTGCGCAAACAGTGTCAGCACCGACCAGCTATCAAGCGCGATACTGTCAGACGGTAATCCGCTGAAATTCGGCAGGGAAGTACCATGGAACGATTCCTTATGCCATAAAAGCAGCGTGTACTGCCAAAGCGCAGGATCAATCATTTCACCATCTTCATTTACAACCCTGAGCGAAAAATACCCATCAGAAAGCGGCAGCACATCAATCTTTTCCATGAATCAATTTCCCCCTCTCACACTCTTCTCTGAACGCACGCAGCCTTCTGTAACGGTCAATCAGCTGCTCTAAATATAATTCAAATCGGGGTTCCTCATTTAACCCCTGATAGATCTTCTTCAGCTTTTTCAAATAACGCACAGCCTTCTTATACGTATCTCGCTGCTTTTTCTGAATCAGACTCTCCACCCACTGATGCAATAGGGGGGCAGCGAACTCAGGCTTACGCTCCATCAGCTTTTTCAACCCTGCAGCCTCCAGCTCCTCAGGCGTGAAGTCAATCCAGTGAACAAGCTCCACCCAATCCTTATACTTCCCCGCATCCAACATCACAGCGCCTAAATGACGCGCACTGTAAGGCAGCAGTTTTTCATATAACTTAATCGTCACATCAGGCACATGCAGTCTCAGCTGCTCGCCTTCAATTTTATGAATGAGCCACAGCGCAAACGATCGTCTGTCAGAATGATTTTCCATGCGCGCCAAATAAAGGTCCAGCTTTTTCTGCATCGCCTTCAGCACCCTGACTGAGCGGTCAATCTCATCCTCACTCAGCAGCCACTCAAGCCACTGCACCGCATGAGGCACTGCAAGCTCAGAAGACTTGGCAAACTGCTCCTCAAAATCATCATCATTTCGAAGCAGCGCAAAAATCGTCTGTGCCAGCTGCGTCTCATCCGATTGCTCAATCTCAGCCAAGCGTTCAGCCTCAAGCTCGCGGTCACGCCGTTTTGTAAACAGCTGAAACCACATCATGCCGTATATTGAAAAGCTGAGCGGATCTTTTCTCTCAAGCAGCTTTGCCGTATCAGCCTTCAGCTCCTTGAAAAACGGATCAAACGAAAACGGATGCGCGTACACCGTCAGGTCATACACACCCTTTTGCATCGCCTCCATAATCGTCTCAAGCCCGCGCATAATATCCGGAGCGTCCTGATCCACCTTTTCACCCAAGTAATTGTAATAGTAAAACGACACATACAGCATATATAAAGGAGTCCATTCCTTCTCAACCGGTGCCTGCTCCTGAAACTTGCGGTAACCAGCCAAAATGTAATGCTCCATCAAGTAAGGATCCTCCTGCAGCTTCTCAAGCGGCATCAAAGCAGCTGTCGTCTCAGCCAGCCTGCGCCACGCATCAGGCGATTTTTGCGCACGCACTGCGGCATCCTGCTTCTGACTCCGCCACGTCTGAATCCACTGACTTACACTCGCATTCTGCTGATAAAACTTAAAAAACACAGCCATCCGGTGGCGGCACCACGGCTCCTCAGGACAGCTGCAGCTGCTTCCCTTATCCGGATTCAGTGAAATACGCACGCTCACACCATGCACATCGCGCACCTTCGCCTTCAGCATCTGATTATTCGCATCAAACCCCATCTCATACACCGTGCCCTGCCTATATAAAAACAATCCCTTCTGCACAAGACGTTCATCAGCCTGATCAGCAGGCGAAAACTGCCTGAACATCCGCTGCTCAAGCCGCTCCATTCCATCTGCCAGCAATTGCGTCTGCATTCACCATCTCCACCTTTTCGAAAAAAAACGTATCTTTAATTATACCGTACTTTTGGTGAAAAACGAAGGGGGAGGGTTGGGAAGGGTTCTCGCGGGATAGAAATGGCTTCGCAGCCGTGCTGCTGCAGCTGCTGTTGCTGCGATGTGACCGGAAATTTGGTGGAGGTGACCCGTGATTTCGTGAAGGTGACCGCAAAATTACCGGATGTGACCCGAAAATCCCCCATCCTATAAAATGTGACCTTAAAATTTTCAAAGGTGACCGCAAATCTTAAGGAGGTGATCGCAAATTCACAAAAGGTGACCTCAGTTACACACCAAATAAAAAGGAGACTAATCATGATACTCAAATCACGTAAACTACCAAAAACCATCCAGACACTTCAATCCATCAAAAACCGCCTACCTGATTTTCACCCCTCGAAACAAGAAGTTGAAAAAGAACTTGGACAATGTCTTGCGGGCTTCCATGGTGAAAAAAGCGCTGATTATTACTTATCGCTGATCGAACCGGAACCACTGATCATATGCGACCTGCGTCTAAAGTATAGAGGCATGTATTTTCAAATAGACACAATGCTGATCTTTCCGCAGGTGATCATTACTTTTGAAGTGAAATACATTAAAGGCACAATCGAAATTAAATCTCACTATGATCAGACGTTAAGAACTTTAAACGGATTAGAGGAGGGGTTCCCAAGCTTCAGGCTCCAGGCAGAGCGGCAGGGGGAACTACTGTCTAAATGGCTCAAACACAATTGCAACCTAAAAATACCAATCGTCTCTTACGTAGTAATGGGCAACCTGAAAACAATCGTAAAAGCAGAAAACAAAGAAGATCTGCTCCACACGATCCCGATGCAGGCCATTCCAAAAACGGCCCACCAATTATTGAGCAGATACCAGAATAAAAAATTATCTGTTAAAAAAGCATTAGAAATTGGTGAGAAACTAGTGTCAGCACACGAAGAAAATATGATCAACTGGTACAAGAAGTTCGGCATCTCTTTCAACGACTTGAAAAAGGGATTTACCTGTCCGAACTGTACATCATTTAACATTTTGCGTAAATCAGTAAAGTGGTGGTGTGATGAGTGTGGATTACAGGGGCAGAAAATTTACAAATACGCTGTAGAAGAAGTATTTCTTCTCCTGGGAGAGGGACTAACCAATCGGCAATTCAGACTGCTTTTTATCTCAACGTCTCCTCAATCTGTCAAGCGACTGCTCAGAAAAATGGACCTGCAGCGCATAGGATCAGGAAGTGCGACAAAGTATTATCGCAGGAGGGATTAATTTTTTGAGTTAGTTCGTGCTGACGCAGGTAGCGAAAGTACAAAGCAAACCCTTTGAGTTTCCCAAGTGCAGGCTAAAAACCCCCTCAGCTGATCATGGGGACGGGAAAAGGGGCTGGGTGGGGTGGCCGGGGGAGGTGACCGCAGATTGAGCGGGTGTGACCCGAGAAACTGTCGAGGTGACCGGAAATTTCGTGAACCTGACCCGAAAATTCAGGTTTTGAGAAAATGTGACCTGAAAAATTTTGAAGGTGACCCGAAATTTTCAGAAGGTGACCGCAAATTCCGGCGGTGTGACCCGAGTCGCCGGCGCCGCGCCCCACCGCCTGCACTGCGTCTCCCGCGCCCCAGCGCCCGCCCCCAAACCCCACCAAAAAAAGCCCCGCACCAGCGAGGCTTTCCAAAACTAATTAGGCAATACACCAAGCAGCACATACTTCCAATTCATCCGCTCATCTGTATAACCAAGGTTATCAAATGTCAGGCGGTTAAACTTCATTGGAGTAATGTAAGGCATATTATTCCGCTCCACTTGTTCAGGATCTACAACAACCCATTCACCAGCTGAAAGCCCACTGATAATCTGCTGACGGTCGCCATCCAGCAGACCAAGTTCAACAATTCGGGGTTCAACAATGCCAAGCTCATTCAGTACATAAACGGTCGAGTTGTCCAAACCGATGACAGGCATAGTAACAGCATTTGGAGCTGTATCCAATATGATTTCATTTACAACATGCTGACCAACGAACCAGTCACCATCAGTTGTCATTAAGTCGATATCGACAGGATACTGACTTTTATCATTTAGTTCAGGCTTCTGTGCAGGGACAAGTGGATTCGATGAGACAGTCCCATCACCAATGGATGCTGCAACTGGTGAGGTTACACGTGACTGCATGCCTTCAAGTACCAATTTTGCTTCTTCGTCAGTAAGCTTGGAATGGGAAGCCAGTGTGTCAGTATAGATCGTGATGAGCGGGTGACTGATGTCTTCAGCAAGACTTGCGATCTGTCCTTCATACTCGCTTGCTACTGTCACAACCGGACTATTCAATAATCCATCAGCCAGATTTACATACTTTTCACGCTCGGCTTCAAGTCTTTCTATTTCTGATTCCTGCTCACCAATCTGTTGGTTAATGAGTGAGCGAGTTTGTGCGGCGGTCGCATCTGAGACATCGATGCCTACTTCAAGTTCGACTGTTATCAGCAGCTGTTCATCATTAATAGAGCTTGATGGACTTGCGCTTGCTTGAGAAGACGAAGTTGATGACGCAATCTGCCGTTCGATAGATTCAAGTTCTGTTATGTAAGATTCTATAGCAGCGATCTCACTATCAAGCTGTTCTATTTCCGATTCAAATACGAGACGCTGTTCTTCAAGGTCTGTTACCGTATATTCGTATAGAGGGGTGCCGGGAGAAACTTCATCTCCCTCTTCAACGAGAAATTGTGTGAACATGCCAAGCTGCTCTGAGAAATACACTTTTTCCTCAACAGCAGTCTGGACAACACCGTTTTTAACCATTACTTCTTCAACAACTTCATTTTTAGATGTTTTTTGATCGTGCACAATGGAGGTTCTGTCCACGAGCAGCAAATCATGTTTAATTAAGAAAAGGTTCGCGCCGACAAATATTGCTGCGAGAACGCTGATCAGCCATTTACTCCGATTACTCACAATTGCCAGCCTCCCTTATAAAAATAAATACTGATAGAACGGAAGCCACTCGAGTGTAGCGGTTGCGCTCCAGAATAGGATGTTGAAAGTCAAAATAATAAGAAATGCAGCCCATCTTTTTAAATGTGTGATCTTACGCAGCGTCATAAACTGCCAGTAAATCACCCAGAATTTAAAAAGTGAAATGGTTCCAAGGAAATAGATGATCCAGGCGTGGTCAATAAAAAGCTGGCCAATCACACCCCAGGAAAATGGTGATGAGTACCAGTCGACACCCTGCCATACAATTAAAACGATAAAGCTCAAACGTTCAAGTAAGAGAATAGCCAATGGAAAGAAGGATAATGAGAGCGTTTGATTAAGTGTAATCTCTTTTGCAATCAGCCAATTAAAGATTGCTGGTAAAAATAATACAAGGCTTACATATAAAAATCCCTGAGCAAGGCTGCCGAGCAGGAAATAAAATCTTTGCAGGTCGTATTCAAGACCATAAAATAAAACAAAATTGCCGGCCCATTCCTGAGTACCCATACCGATGATGGAGCCGAAGCCGAAAATAAGTAACCCTGCTATGAAAGCAGCAGTAATATAGCGCTTTATATGTATATTAGTCGTACTTTCTGACACAAAATCTATCATTCTGACGGGGGATTTCAATCCCTCGCGTAAACCAAAACGCATCCTTTAACCTCCCAAAATTCATCGCTTTCTCTATTGTAAAGAAAAACACTGATCTTGTCACTGCTTGAAGTTATTTGAAATTAATTGTCACTTGTTAAAAATGTCACAACAATAACAAAAACTGCTGACAATAAATTGACAGCAGTTTACTTAGCATGGATTTTTGCAACTCTCATCAGACCAATGAACATATCAATACTGTTGTTTAACTTGTTTGCTGGTAATTGAGACATCGAACGGATTTCGTTAAGTAATAAAGGGTTTTCTCTTAAAAAATCAATGATCTCCTGATCTTCGGCTTTCATGACTTTTTGAACGATTTCGTACTTAGCTTCTTTGATGACTTCTTTATTGGTCGTTTCATATAGAACAATTGCCATAAATGTATCATGATCAATTTTATATATGTCTTTCATTTTACGCAGTATATCTATTGGAAGTTGTCGTCTACCATTTTCATAATTAGAAAGTGTAGAGGGGAGAATATTCAGTTGATACGCAGCATCCTTTTGGCTGATCTCTACAATTTCTTCCCGATAATATTTAAGGATATGTGCAACAGACATTAAATTTCACCTTCTTCAGTTCCGAATACTCTTACAATATCGGTCTGAGATGGTTTGAAAGTAAAATTACACGATTTGAAAACTTTTTAATATTAACATATCGTGTATTATTTTATAAAATAAGAAATTATAAAATACAATTAATTAGTAATTTTCAGATAAATGGAGGAAATGGGAATGGATTCTTTTCAAAATTGGGTACGTGAAACTAGTGTTGAATTTGAAGAAAAATTGTCCAGAGCATTGAAACCGGAGGAAATTATTTTTTTAGAATGGGTAAAAGAACAACTTTTAAATACAGAAGCGCAAGTATAGAAAGAAAAGGTCATTTTATAAAATTTCAGCGCCAGCATCTTGCTGGAGTGCCTTTGTAGAAGCTGCTATCATGAATTTTGGAGGATTTTATGAATCAATACACATTTCGTTTTGACAAGCTGCCGACCAACCTGAACAAAGTGTTAAATGATTTTTATGAATATGAAACAGTTCAGGACTTTGAGCGGCTCCCGCATTACAACTTTTTCAGACAGCTCCACCATCTCTTTTACAATGAAAGAAAAATCTTTATCGAGTCATGCGCCATTTACGAGCACCAATTAGCGCCACATCTAACTAACTTCACGATCACACTTCGCGGAAAATCGTCCTTTACCATCGAGATCTGTTGCAATACACAAACCCGGACCATTCATTTTATGCTGCCACATGATGAAGCTTATTGCCAGCGCTCTTTAATCAATACACTGAGCTACGCATTTAACTATTCCCGACCTGCAGTTTCAAAAGATCAGCTTTTCCTGCCTTATGAAAAGAGAATAATCTGGTCAGGTTTAGTATGGAGAAAATAAAGGTAATATACTGTAAAACTTAAATGGAGCGATTTTCATGGCAATGGAGCAATTATCAAGCAATCATTTATCATCAATTTTAAAAGAAGCACACAAAAAAGGTGAAAAAGAAGAGTTGACTGCAGAGCAAATGGTTCAGTGGTTAGCTTCAAAGATTAGTACAGTTAATGACAAATAAAAAGCAGCCGGAACGTTCCGGCTGCTTTTTCTATTCTATGTGACAACAGCTATATTACCGGTATGTTCCGCCTTCAATTGTCAATCGGAAGCGCAGACCTCATACTGCTTCAAACCTGATTTCCAAGCAGTGTTTCCATATGATCAATCCCTTTAGCTGTGAGTTGATAATGCATTTGGCCTTCAAATTTAATTTTTTCCACAAGAGGCCTCGAACGGCTTAACGCAATTTGAATGGCTTTTGAAGAATAATCTGTTGAAAAATAGTTTTTAAGTACGTCATATACCTCTTTTGCAGACATATGGGCGCGATCGAATTCCTTCATATAAATATACAAAATACTTAATGCCTGGTCTTCAATCCTTTCTAGTATGCGTGGATCCGGGTTGTTTTCAAAATTGAATGCTTCAAAATCCAGTTTATCTGCTTCACCTTCAACGTTACTTTTTTCGTAGGATGTACTTGAGAGTAAGGTGTCAATATAAGCATAGCCGGATTCAGTCATCTCATAAATTTTCTGAAGGTCCTGCTGTCCTGATTCCTGCAAATAACCCTTTTTTACACATGTGTGCACACTAAGGTGAATGTTGTTAGGTACAGTGTGACGAGCTTCTCTGAATTGTTTACGGACCATTTTGGCAGTGAATGAGGACTGTTGTTTGAAGTGTGACAGGTAGTAGGCCATGGCGAGTGTGAATTGCCATTCTGAATTCAGCGGCAGTTTCTCAAGAAATTTTTGAATATCGGGTTTTTCACCAGTATTGGACTGAGGAAGCGGTTTAGGAGCCTCCGGTGTGCTTTTATCAATTTCGAAAGTATTTGAAATTTTACCACGGCGACCTGGAGTGGTTTTGAGATCTTCTTTCATCATTTTCGACAGGTAAGACTGCACTACCTTATCATGCTCATCCACGAATGCACGGTCACCTGAGACCGCATATTCGAAATCTTTATAACGAACACTCAACTGATATGTTTCCTGACCCATTTTACCGCCTCCTGAAGTTTTATCTCTCTGTTTAAACCAATTATAGTTCTTTTATCGGATGAAAACAATACTTTTTGTTCTTTATTGAGAATTTATTTTTGATATATAGAAAAGCTCTCAACAAGGTTATGTTAAAGACTAATGTTGTTTTAGCACAGCTGGTGATTGGAGCGTAAGGGGGACGACTCCAGCAGGAGAAGCGTGACAGGTGAGACCCCGCAGACGCAAAGCGTCGAGGAGGCAGGGATGGCGCCACGAAACGGCGCACCTGCGGAAAGCGCTCTCCCTGGAGCGGAAATCAACAGCCGTCTGCAACAGAGCTCTCAACAAAAGCATGCTCAAAATCCCATTTCTCTATACAGTGTTTAAAAAATGGTCAAAGCGGTCATAGTACAAGAAACATTTAATGAAAGGGGAGAGGTTGCGATGTTGCTCGACCCAATGGGAAAAGTCCTATTTATGGAAATCTGCAAAAGACTTCGTGACAATAAATGGACGGTGGACGACCACCAGTTTTATCAGGATAAAGATGTAACAGAGGCGGTATTTGCGCTGCCGGATTATTTAGTGGAAAGAGAGGATAATCCTGAGTATGAAAAGGATATAGCTGTTGTAAAATATGAAGGCGATCCGCAGAAGATGAAGGAAAACCAGATTGATGGTGTCGTACTGAAATTTTACACAAAGCGTCTGAAATCACTTGGACTGTATGAATCAATCTCAGAAGTTAAGCTGTTTCAGCGTAAAAGTAACGCAACAACAATCGAATTCTTTATCGATCAGGTATTTGCCGATGAACAGGTGCAGGAGTGGTTTGACAAGCTGTTCAGCGAGCTGGATGAGCAGATGACGGGGATTTACGGAGATGAGATCAAAGAGATTCCAATCGTTCTTTTGCCGAAAAAGCTGCATGACCTGCCGCTTCATACAACATAAAAAAAGCTGCAGTTCAACTTGAACTGCAGCCTGTTTCTTCTATTTAATAATGCTCTTTCTCCTGCGCTTTCCAGCTGAGGAAGGTAGCAAAGCCGATCATACCGAAAATCATGATCAGTTCAATTAAAAATGATTCGTTGAAAGATGTCTGGAACATGTCAGTAAATACCTTCAGCCCAATATAAGAAATAAGTAAAATGGCAATAAGACCAGTGGCTACATGATGAAGTTTCATCGAATCACACCTCCTGTAAATCTCTAAGATGTCCCTAAACTATTGAAGCGGTTTACATTTTTTATCGTCGATTGTTGATCCGTTTCTCGATCCGGATATCGTACCGGTGAGGGTCACATTTCGTACGTTTGAGGGCTGCATGGACTGTATGTAGAAATGCTGTTCATCAGACTCGAAAAGAATTTCTTTTTGCATCAGATTTCGCCTCCCTTTGACATCATCTTACGCCCTCAAAAACCTTCATTCAACAAAATCATCGTTTCTTAATCACCTTGTTACAGAAATAATATATAAAGACAAAAAACGACAAATTCCAACTCAGATTTGTCATAGACAAAAATATTCTGAAAAATGTTTATGTCTTAAAAATCAGGGTATAAAAATTAAGCTAACATCATCGAATCAGGTTATGTAGTAGATTAAAAAGATGTTATAAGTCAGAAAGGGGTCCGCAATGGCTGAAACACACCTCGAACCAACCTTAAATAACTTAACTGAAGCAATTTTAGACCAGAGAATTGATCTTGCCAAAAGGATTACGGAAAAACAAAATAAGCGATATGAGCGGCTTGAGACATTTGCTGATGACTTACTTGAATTTCGCATTGAACTTGTTTCATTATATGGACAAGCATTATCAATGACTCAGAAAGAACGTGAACAGAAAATTGAGAATTGGGGCACTGTAACTGGTAAAGCATGTGCAGAGATGGGTATTTCTCTTGACTCAATGCTGAGAGAGGTGCCTGAATACAGATCTGCAATTGGAGAAATTATTAAGGAAACCGCTATTACATATGATTATTCAATATCAAAATTGTATGACGTTCTGACAGTGCTTGACCGGACAGTGGACGATGTTGTTTATTACTTCTGTCTGCCTTTCGTAGAAGTTCAAACGAAGTCCCTGCAGGCCTCTCAGGAGCAAATGCTTGAAATGTCTGTGCCGGTCGTACCGATTGATGCTGGAGTCGCTGTATTGCCACTTGTAGGGACAATTGATACGCACAGAGCCAAGCTGATTATGGAAGAATCCCTGACCAAGTGTCTGGAACTGAATGTAGACGAATTTGTCATTGATCTATCAGGTGTAGCAATGGTTGATACGTTTGTTGCTCACAAACTATTTCAGGTGATTGATTCATTAAAATTGATAGGTGTAAAGCCAAAAATTTCAGGTATTTCTCCTGAAATGGCCCAGACGATCGTTCAGCTTGGGCTTAATTTTTCTGATGTGCCATCATATGCAACGTTAAAATCTGCGCTGAAGGAAATTGGTTTTGAGAAGAAATTGAATGCGTTTATTTGAAAAACACCCATTGCCAGCTATGGCGATGGGCGTTTTTGGTTTTATGCGAAATGTAGACCAGGGACAGACCCCAAAGTCTAGGTTTCGCAAAAAAACCCGCTGTTCAGCAGAACAACGGGTGGATATATGATTAACCTATATTAGTCTAGGATTTTAATATCTACTGTTTGTACGCCCCAGTTAAGTGCTTCGCCTTGTGATGGGATAAATACGTCAATTTTGTTTCCTTTGATTGCGCCGCCAGTGTCTCCAGCGATCGCTTCGCCGTAGCCTTCAACCCATACACGTGAACCGAGTGGGATAACGTTAGGGTCTACTGCGATTACTTTCTGATTAGGGTTTGAACGCAGATCAATTCCTGTAGCTGTGATACCTGAGCAACCTGCACAGTATGCTGTGTATGCTGTAGCTGTTACTGTCATTTCCTGAGCTGCTTCAGATGATGGCGCTTCGCCACCAGTTCCTTCTACACCTTCAGTTGACTGAGTTTGACCTGAGTCCTGAGCTGATTCTTCTGCAGGAGCTGATTGTTGTGCTGGCGCTGCTGCTTGTGCAGGAGCCGCTGCCTGTCCAACAACTGAGAATTCCTGTCCAGGGAAGATTAGGTCACTTGAAAGGCCATTCCAGCTCATAAGTTCACCTACAGTAATACCGTGTTGTGTCGCGATCTTATAAAGTGTGTCGCCTTTCACTACTGTATAAGTGTCATTTGAAGTTGCTTCTGCTTCACCAGATACCTTAAGAGTCTGTTCCGGGAAAATTAAAGTAGAAGAAAGATTATTCCACTTCTGAATTTGTTCTACTGTTACATTATTATTTTGAGAGATGCTCCAAAGAGTGTCACCTTTTTTGACTGAGTAATCTGCTGCTGATGCTGACGCTGCTGCGCCTGTTGATAATGCTGCGATTGCAGTTAGTGCAACGATTTGTTTTTTCATGATTGAATTACCTCCTTTTCACTAACAGGACCTAGCATAACACGCATACATTTCACAGCAATAACAAAACGGTTAGAGAGAGATAACAATTACATTACGTGCTAATTTGTCTATACAGCGTTGACATGTGTACGCGTGAGGACTATACTATACTACATTATTGGAAAGGATAGTTTAATGATTTAAAGTGTAAGAGAGGAGTAGAAACTTGATGGATCGAGTCGTTAACTTTTCGGCGGGGCCCTCAGCAATGCCGCTCGAAGTACTGATGCGAGCGCAATCTGAACTCGTCGACACAAATCACGCGGGCATGTCGGTGATGGAAATGAGTCACCGATCGAAGGCCTTTGAAGACATTCTGGAGAACACAAAACACCTTTTGAAAAAAGTCATGAGCATCCCTGAAAACTATAAAATTTTATTTTTACAGGGGGGTGCTTCGTTACAATTCAGCATGATCCCGTTAAATTTGTTACAAAAAGATCACGAAGCGGCCTACATTATTACAGGCTCATGGTCCCAAAAAGCACTAAAAGAGGCTAAAAAGGTCGGACAAACGACTGTCATAGCAACATCCGAAGAGACCCAGTTCAGAAATATTCCGGATTTCTCTCAGATTACACACAAAGAAAACTTATCTTACGTACACATCACAGGAAACAATACAATAGAAGGAACTCGTTTTACGACGCTGCCAAAAACAGATGCGCCAATCATCAACGACTGGTCTTCAGGCATTCTTTCAGAAGAAATCAATGTTAGTGATTATGGCGTCATTTATGCAGGGGCTCAGAAAAACCTCGGGCCATCCGGCGTCACTGTCGTCATTATCCGCGACGATCTGATCGGGCACGCACCCGACAATTTGCCAACCATGCTCGATTACAAAACGCATGAAAAATCAGATTCGCTTTACAACACACCACCGACATTCGGCATCTACATGATCGGTCTGATGCTTGAATGGATCGATTCACTCGGGGGTTTAAAAGAAATTGAAAAACGTAACCGTGAAAAAGCGTCACTACTATATGAAGCAATTGATCAATCAAGCTTGTTTTATTCGCCGGTTAATAAGGAAGATCGTTCACTGATGAATATTCCTTTTAAAACGGACAGTGAAGAAACGGACAAAGCGTTTATTGAATTTGCAGCGTCTAAACAGCTGGTTGAATTGAAAGGGCACCGTTCAGTAGGTGGCATGCGGGCAAGTATGTATAATGCAATGCCGATAGAGCATGTGGAGCGTTTGTGCAGTGCGATAAGGGAGTTTGAGGAGAAGGTGAAGTAGGGACGGGCAGAAGTAACCGTTGATTTCCGCTGCAATCAACTGAGTGTGGTAACCTTCAACTTTACTTTCTTTGTTGTTTGAAAAAATTAATTATGTAAAGGTAACCGTTGAACTCCATTTCAGGCGGACGCTTTCCGGACGGAGTGAAGTTTGAGCCTCCTCGAGCTCCGCTCTGCGGGGGCTCAGCTTCCCTCTAATCGTCCCGGAGTCGCCGCCTTCCACTGCGTTCAACCATAGGTGGTAATCTCTACATTCACTGTCTTTTTTGTTTAATTAAGTAAAATAATAATAAGTAACTGCAAATACAAGGTTTAATGTTCTGAAGCATATTGCAAAAGTACTCAATTAATCTTTAGGTGATAGATTGTCTGCAGAAATTGAAGTTGTCTTTCTTCTATATTAATAGTAAGAAGCTACAGGATATTTAAAGTCCATCCCTGGCAACCTTCGCTTCAGGCGGCGACTCCAACGAGATATAACGGACAGGTGAAACCCCGCAGGCAAAGCCGAGTAGGCTCACCGCCGTCCCCGTGGAAAGCGTCCGCCTGAAGCGCAGGGCGCCAGGTTACAATCACAATCTTTTATTTTCCCAGGAGGTTCTCTACGTTGACATACCAGATTCAGACCTATAACAAAATTGCCGATGCAGGATTACAATTGTTAGACGAACAGTACAAAATCAACGAAAGCAACGAACCGGATGCGATTTTACTCAGAAGCCACAAGCTTCACGACCAGCCGATCCCAAACTCAGTCCAGGCGATCGCCAGAGCAGGTGCCGGCACGAACAATATCCCGATCGATCAGTGCTCAGAAAAGGGCGTCGTCGTCTTTAACACGCCGGGTGCGAACGCTAACGCGGTAAAAGAACTCGTCATCTCATGCCTGATCGCAAGCTCGCGTAACCTGTTCCGTGCCGTTCAGTGGACTCACTCGCTAAAAGGGGAAACGGACATCTCTGAGAAAGTGGAAGCGAACAAAAAAGCATTTATCGGTCATGAAGTAGCCGGTAAAAAGCTTGGCGTGATTGGACTTGGAAATATCGGGTCAGTCGTAGCCAACGATGCACTCGCACTCGATATGGAAGTCATGGCCTACGATCCATTTGTATCAGTAGATGTTGCCTGGACCATTTCACGAAGCGTCAAGCGTGTGCACCAGCTTGAAGAGCTGCTGTCACAGTGCGACTTTATCACAATCCACGTGCCGCTCAGCCCGAAAACAACCGGCATTATCGACGCAAAAGCATTCAAAGCGATGAAAAAAGGAATCCATTTCATCAACTTTGCACGCGGTGAACTCGTCGATCATGCAGCGCTGAAGGAAGCACTTCAGGACGGCACAGTCGGTAAATACATCACCGATTTCCCGAGCGATGACATTTTTGGCATGGAAAATGTGGTAGCAACACCGCACCTCGGTGCATCAACAACAGAATCTGAAGAAAACTGTGCAATCATGGCAGCAAGACAGCTGAAAAATTACCTTGAAACAGGGAATATCAAAAACGCAGTCAACCTGCCAAACGTCAGCCTGCCACTCACATCACCGGGCCGCCTGACGATCATGCACAGAAACATCCCGAACATGCTCGGCCAATTCTCACAGCTGCTCGCAGAACGCAATTTCAACATTGCCGACATGCTAAACCGCAGCCGCGGCGAATTCGCCTACACGCTGATCGATATCGACAACAAACTGAACGACGAAGAAGCTGCAGACATTATGGAACGGCTTCAAAAAATAGAAGGTGTCATCCGCGCAAGACATATTGCGAATGGCTGGCATTGATAAAATGAAAAGGAAGAGACGCATGAATTAAGTACATGCGTTTCTTCCTTTTTAATTGAGAAATCAGTACCGCTAATAATGTTTATCGGTAAGTGTGTCGTATTCACAGACCTGATTCCTGCCGGATTTTTTAGCTATATAAAGTGCATGGTCTGCACTTTCAAATAAATGTTCTGTCTTTTCACGCTCAGTTGAGGAAATACCGATTGAAATGGTGATAGAAATTTTTTCGGCGTTATTAATGTAAAACTTATGTTTTGAAATTGTTTTCTGCAGCCTGTGTGCAATTTCAACGGATTCTGAGTAGGAGCATTGATTCAGCAATACAGTAAATTCTTCTCCACCTTTACGAAAAACTTTTCCTCGCTGTCCTGCCTCTTTATTAATCAATTGTGCGAGCTTGATTAATATTTCGTCTCCGGCCTGATGACCGTATGCATCATTAATTTTCTTAAAGAAATCTACATCAATAATCAATAGAGAAAAGTGTTGCCTCAGTTGCTTGTTATTCTCACTGAACTCATTAAAGAAATGATCGTAAGCCCGGACGTTGTATAGACCGGTAAGATGATCTTTATAAGAAGTTTGCTGAAGCTGATAGAATGCTTCAGTTGAATTTCTGATATAAAGTGCGAAATAGATTACTAAATAGCCGCCCGCAATTGAACTGAAAGCATGCAGAATAGCGGGAATTACAATTTCTGATTTGTCAGGAGAAACAAACACGAATGCTGAAGTGAAAATTACCTGTGAATATAGCAGTAGCACTGTCCATTTTTTCCATGTGCTAAGTCTCAAATACTGACTGATGAGCCCTGTTCCTGTACCAATGAGCAGGATCATCACCAAAGCAACATGTGATGAGAAATTGATATCAATCACATACCGTCCCATGATGATTATTACTGATGCAATTACTGCTGGAATGATGCCGCCATAAAAGGCTACCATCGCAATAGCAATGTGTCTCAAATCCAGAATTGTAATCGTATTAATAGTTAAACTATAATGCATAAGTAAAATGCCAAAGATACCTGCTATTATTCCATCAATCATTTTAAGTTTGTACCCAGATTTTAATGTGAGTTGATTCTTCTTAAAGAGTTGGTGCCATAGAAATGTAAAGGAGATCATAATTGAGATATTTACAAAAAAACTGCTGATCATCATCTCTGCCCCTTTAGTAATAAATTTTAATTATCTTACCACATTTTAGGTACATATACTCAAACAATAGAAAAAATTCTAAAAAAAGAAATAATCACTAAAATATATAAGATATTCAGAAATTATGCATTATTAGTAGCTTTTTAGTTGATAGTAAGGAAAAAATATACTATTATAATAAGATAAGATACGACTATTTAACTACTTTAGGATTAGTGGAGGTGTCAGGGTGGAAAAAAATGACTGGTTTCTTTCAATGTACTACAGCGATTTAAAATATGAAATAAAAGGAAATGAAAAGAAAATCATAGAACACCTCTATTTAGTAATGGATCAACTAAAAGAAGCAAAGGATCAGGAAAATCGATCAATTAATCTTGATTTCAAAGTAAATAGAAAGGCCTCTGAAGGCATTCAGGAGATTTTTTCTAATAAATTTGAAAAGATTGAGATTGATACTGAATTAAGAACATATGTGGAAACGTTAGGTACCAGAATTGAATGGATCTACTGTCTGGGTATAGCCTGTTATATTGTAAATCAGGAAGAAAATTTTTTGACTGCAAAAAAACTGAGGGAAACCTATATCAAGGCAGGAATTAAGCAGCCGCAAAATATTCATTTATCTATTAATCAATGTGTGAGAAAAGGTTTTATGAAAGAAATTGGCAAAGTTAAAGGGTTAAAAGCATATATTGTCACTAACGATGGGATGGATTTTATTGATCGCCAGGTGAAGATCGACCATAAAGCAGTAGATGACAATGGATTTGAAGACCCTGAACAAAAAGAACAACTTGAAAATTTTTATAATCAACTTTCAAATAAGGATCATTTGTTTTTGAAACAATTTGAAGTAATGGAAGAACGAATTTTGATTATGATGTTTATGTTGAAACTCAAAAATGTTGCGACTGCCATACGTCCTAACTTTATGTATTTATTAATGGTTAAAATTTATGGTTATGATGGACTCCCGCGTTCCGTACATCTTGGATTAAGCAGAACGAGGCCGCTTACCAAAAAAATAAAGTGGTATAATAAAATTCATTATCAAATAGAAAAAGAAGGTATTGACTGGGCTGAGGATCAGTTAAATGCTTTTAAAAGCTGACATTACGTGATTTAAATGTAATGTCAGTTTTTTGTTATAGTTTAAAGTGGGGGGTACTTCATTTTTCGTTCACATTTAAATACTTTAAAAACATTTATGCTTTATATTTCAGCCGAAATATACGATAATAATGTTAAAGTACTGAATATTCAAAAATAATGAATAGGAGGGGAGAGATATGCTGCTTACTGTGAAGATGATGAAACCCTTTTATATACTGCAAGAAGGCCATGAATTAAGATTGGTTTTCGCGTATCAGTATTTTTCAGTCATGAAAGATCAGGAAGTATACCAATTCATTCCCGTTGAATCGAATGAAATCAGAATAAATCTAAAAACGAAACAGGTAGAAAATTTGACGGATATATTTGTATTTCAACGGGGAACCAGGATATTCAGAATACCTTTATTTCAATTAATGCAGATTTCTGATTTGTTAGATCACCTGAAATCTGTTTCCCAGTTTTATGTGGATCAGATAAAGGCGCAGGAGGAGGAGCAGACGATGAATGAAGAAATTGTTCAATTGGAGATGCAGAATCTATACCGTTTAATTGATAAAGCGCTGACTGAAGGAGACCGCGATATGTTCATGATGTTAACAGATAGATTGAAGCTTGAGGAGGCTACTCAGTAATGTCCATGAATCCTATTTTGAATTAAAAGACCCTTTCGTACATATTACGAAAGGGTCTTTTGCGATTTTTGATACCATAGTTCAAATAAAATAGCTTAGTTTTATGATCAGAAATGAATTCGGGAAAATTCGCAGAAAAACGACAAAATTTGATAATGTTTTTTTAAAAAAGTATTTTCAAAGCAAATAATCATGCAAAATATGACTTGAAAATAAAAAAGTGCCGTTCTGCTTAGCAGAACGGCCAAATGAGAGGGTATTGCTGGGTCATTTCATAATCTTATTTTAGTATAAATGTAGATAAAAGTCTATTGGGAAAAAACGAATTACATTATTTGGGATCACACTGGGGGCATCACTACTCTATCTCTTCCATCTGTGGTTACTTCATCTCCAAAAGCTATTTGAGACGTGTGTTCTACGTTTGTAGTAAAGGGTTGAGTAAGACTTGTTATTGAAATTGTCACCAAAAATGCGGCTGCAAACTTTTTTAATTCAGACATAGAAGTTTCTCTCCCTTGCGATTAGTATTCTCCATTGACCATAGTAGTAATTGAGCTTCTCTGTATCATTGACAGAATCATAATAGTCAATGATCAATTCAAGTACTTCCTGGGCATCTCCATAACTTTTCAGCTTGAGAAGGTGGGGATACAACCATTTTACAGCATATTTAATCCCTTCGTATTGGGAAAATTCGTACTTTTCAAGAAAATTAGCATGGTGAAAAAAGTATTTGTTTCCAATTATTGTATCAACCTCTTTTAATAACAACATTCTAGTGTGCCATTGCTTATCAATTTGATTTAATTTCACTTTACTTTCAAGCCAAATTAGAAGAGCAGCTCCATACTCGTATGAAAAAGGCTCAAAAAGATCAAGTGCTTTCTCTGCAGATTTACATGATTTTGCATAGTCTTTCAACAAGTATTGGCATCGGGCGTAGTTATTTAATGCACCGGGATAAAGCGTTTTATAAAAGAATATTCGAGTATTCCGGAGCAGAGTTTTATAAACGTTCAATGCTTCAGAGTAAAGGTATAATCTCATATAACTAATGCCCATAATCATTTGAGAATGCAATTGCCTTGTGAAGTTGGATTCACTTAGAAAGATATCATATGCTTTTTTGCTGAAAGTTAAAGCAGCTTCATTCTGATTTAATGTTGTATGAAGATGAGAAAGTAGATAGCAGGCTTCTCCTACCCACATCCTGCCGACAGGGAGAGGATTTTCAAGAAATTCATTTATAGCCTTAACACCTTCTTCAAATTTTTCTGTAACATTAAAGTGTACAGCTCTAAAGTATAAGAATATATTCTGCTCTACCGGGTCAAATGTATTCTTTATTCTTTTTAAAATATTTAATGAGTCCTGAATTTGTCTGTAGTCATCTTTTAACAGATAATATCTGAATTTATATAGATGATAAAGATTTACAAAATCACTGGTTTCTATATAATCTTCTTTTTGAAGCAGCTCTTCAAATAATTCTTCTACGGATTCTTTATCTTGCATAAAAATCGCATGAATAAATGAGTCCAGCAGTTCCTTTATTTCTTCTAGATCACCAGTTATATCTCTTAACTGCAGTCCAAGTTTTGAAAGCAGCAAGTTCACAGTCTCTTCATTAGCTGTATACATATTCGTTTCGATTTTACTCAAATGGGAGGTTGAGCAAATCCCTTCAGCAAGTTCCCCCTGTGTTAATCCACGTTTCGTGCGGTAATATTTAATGATTGAACCTACATTCATTTACAACACCTCAAATTGAGAAATTAGTCTGATTAATAGTTATTTTGTCATGCATTAACTTAAAAAAGCCAGAAAGAACTAAAAAATTAAGAAAAAATTCGTTTTATAGTAGAAAATTCAGACAACCTAGTGTATTCTATTTTAGAACATTTAAGTAGGGATAGAAAGATAAGAAGTATAGTTAACTTCATTCACTGGAAGCTAAATCATCAGATTGAGAGTAGGAGAGTGGTCTTTTGAAGAAACGATTGTATACTATTGCTGCATCTGCTGCTATAACGTCATTTTTTGGTCTTCAGTCTGAAGCTGACGCGAGTACTCACAAAGTAAGCAGTGGTGATTCACTATGGAAGATTGCGAATAAATTCAATACTTCTGTTGATCACTTAAAGAAACTGAATAATTTATCTTCAGAGTTAATTCATCCGAACCAGGTTTTAAAAGTAAGTGGTTCAACTGAGTCTTCTAGTCCACAGACGTCTACTCCACCGCAGGATCAGGGACAGTCAACTGTTGCTACTTCCGTATATGTGGTGAAGTCCGGTGATACGTTATCTGGTATCGCACAAAAAACTGGTACTTCTTTATCGGAACTTAGATCGCTAAATAACATTCAGGGACATATTATTTTTCCAGGACAATCATTAAAGACAAAAGGCTCCGGCTCTCCAGCCAATAATGGCGGAAGCACATCGGGTGGATCAGGAAGCTCTAATTCGGGCTCTACAAACACTGCAATCGGGACTTACATAGTAAAACCAGGTGATAGCCTTTCAAAAATTGCTTATAATCATAAAACTACTGTAACAAAGTTAATGGATCTGAATAATCTTTCCGGACATTTAATTTATGCAGGTCAGAAATTAAAAGTGGATGGAACTTCAAGTGCTGGATCATCTGGTTCTTCAGGCTCTGGTCAGCAAGCAAGTCCTCCACCAGTAAATACTGCCAGTGGTACATACACTGTTAAAAGCGGAGATACACTTGGCAAAATTGCAATTGCGTATAAAATGTCTCTCAGTGAGTTAAAACAAATCAATAATTTGTCATCTGATCTGATTCGCGTCGGACAGACACTTAAAGTAAAAGGTGATGGGGGATCAGCATCGTCTCCTGTTCAGACGACTAATCCAGGTAATGATACATCTTCAGGTGGAGATGTAGGGCAGCTGCTTTCGATTGCGCAATCTTTTCTAGGGGTTCCGTATGTATGGGGAGGTGCTTCTCCATCCGGTTTTGACTGCAGCGGATATATTTATTATGTCTATAAGCAGGCGGGGTATGATATTACCCGCACTAATGCCCAGGGACAACACGCCAGATCTCATTATGTGAGTAATCCCGTGCCGGGAGATCTTGTATTCTTTGAAAATACGTATAAGGCGGGTATTTCACACGTTGGCATTTACCTCGGTAATAATCAGTTCATTCATGCGAATGATGGTGGGGTACAGATTACAAGTCTGAGTAATTCGTATTGGAATTCAAAGTTTGAAAGCTTTAAACGATTTTATAAGTAAGAGCAAAAAAGCTGCTATGGCAGCTTTTTTTGTATCCACCGGGAGGTATCAGTTTGAGATTTTTCAAAAAGAAGCATATTGAAGAAGACTCACCGGACATCATCCTGCAAAATGAAATTTCCTCAATCAAGCTTGCACTTTCTGATCAGATCGAACAACAGGTTGAGGAATTAACTTCGAGCTATAATAAGCAGACGCTTTTAGCGAAACTGGATGAAAAGCTTTACCTTGAGAAATATAAATATCCAGATGTAGATACATTTAAGTATGAGATTTTAAAACAAACAATTTTTTATAAAGAGATGATTAAAAGCTTAAGTATGATTTTGGCAAAAGTATTAAGGGGAGATTTAAAATCTGAGGAAGACGTGGATCTCATCTTAAGACTTACTAAAAAAAGTGTAACTGAACAAATGGATCAATTATTGGATAAACATTATGATTATTTTTTTACCAAATATCTCTCTATTGATGAGGGGATCCATGGGCTAGAGAGAGAATATAAAGAACAAATGCTTAAATACGAATGGTTTAAAGAAATGTATAAGTTTTATGTTGACCACCCTTTACCGGTGACAGATAAAGTGCCGGTCAGATGGAGTGTGAGGAGAATCGAGGAAGTATGTTTTCAGAAGGTCTCTGAAACAATTTATCTGTGATTGAGTTAACTAACAAAACCACTTAACAAAAAACACCTGCTTTTTTAAAAGCAGGTGTTTTTCATGTTTTTTAGAAATTAGTCATTTATCCCCATTTCATACTGTAATCAAATTATAAAGGTTTGTTACTAAACTGTAATGATTAAGTAGGATTTTAAATGTTACGATGATGAAAGTTAATTTATAGATACATAGATAGAGAGAAAGAATTTGGAAAGGGAGATCAACTTTTGGGTATGAAAAAAACTATTTTTGCAGCATTGTTCGTATTAGTCATCAGTTCTTTTTTCAGTGTAAACCAGTCACAGGCAGAAACATTTGATATTAATAGAATATATGGTGAAGATCGATACGCAACTGCTGTTGAAGTATCCAAAAAGAGTTTTCCAAAGGGTTCTGATGCAGTAGTCATCGCAGTAGGTACGAATTTTCCAGATGCACTTGCTGGAACGCCTTTAGCTCATAAGCTGAATGCACCGATTATTCTTTCAACTCCTGATCGATTATCACCATCTGCGTATTACGAGATTAAAAGGCTAAACCCTTCTAAAGCAATTGTTCTTGGCGGACATCCGGTCATTAACTCTTTTGTTGACCGTCAGCTTGGTGGACTTGGAATTGAAGTTGAGAGAATCAGTGGAAATAATAGATATGAAACAGCTGCTAACATTGCAGACCGAATCGGCGGGAGCAAAGCAGTCGTTGCAAGTGGTGCAAGTTTTGCAGATAGTCTAGCAATAGCATCATATGCAGCTGAGCAGCAGATCCCGATTTTACTTACGCCTCCTGATGAGCTTCATCCATCAGTAAAGGCGGCATTGCAAGGTAAGTCATCTACATATGTAGTAGGCGGAACAGCAGCAGTGTCAGACACAGTAGTGAATCAGCTTCCGGCACCTCAAAGGATTGCAGGTAAAGATCGTTATGAGACAGCAACAAAAGTAATTGAAACATTCTACCCTAGCAGCCTGGAAACAGCGACTGTTGCAACTGGTCAGGCTTTTGCAGATGCATTGACTGGATCTACCTATGCTGCAAATAAGTCACAGCCGGTTGTATTAACAAGACAGAATTCAATGCCTTCAACAGTAAAGAAAACATTAAACGATAAATCAGTTGATAATATTACAGTAATTGGTGGAGAACAAGTTATCCCTACTTCTTCTATTAACCCGCCACCACCTGCACCTAAACCTGTTGTACAGACAAAACCGGATGTAGCGTCTGAAATTGTTACAACTGCTAAGAAATATATTGGTACACCATATAAGTGGGGAGGAACTACTCCAGCAGGCTTCGACTGCAGTGGATTCCTTGGTTATGTATTCAGAGAAAATGGCCTTAGCCTTCCAAGAACAACGATCGACATTTGGAATCAGGGAACAAAGGTCAGCACGAAGAAAGTCGGAGATATTGTCATGTTCAGCACTTACCGTGCAGGAGCTTCACATGCAGGTATTTACATTGGCAATAATCAATTTATCCACTCAGGAAATAATGGAGTGGAAATCACATCCCTATCTAACTCATACTGGAGCAAAGCATATATCGGTACTGTTAGATATATCAAATAAAGTTTAACCCTCTGCCTCGATGCAGAGGGTTTTTTGTATCTTTTCAACATACATATTCAAGTCAATCTCTGAAATTAAGCAGAATATTATTTTTATCTTCGTAATATATTGACTATTCAAAAAGGTTAAATTAGACTTATAGATGTTGGTATAATTTTGGTAAAGCAGGGAACCAAAAGACTTGTTTTAATAAAATTATGTCAAACGACTACTAATTTAACAGGGGGAAAAAAGTTGAAAAAAGGGTGGAAAAAGAATCTTGCTGCTGCATTGGCACTGACGATGGTAGTGGGGAATGGGGCATTTGCAACTGCACAGGCCCAGACGTCTCCGGATACAAACAAAGAAATTCCGATTAATGTTCTATCGAATGAGCAGGCTAAAATTGCGAAACTTGCAGATCAGACTAAAAAGGATAAACTTCTTTCTGATAAAGCTGCACTAAAAGCCGAAGATGAAGTAAGGGTTATTGTAGAAGTTTCCGGTCAGACCGCGCTTGAGTACGCAACTGAAAAAGGAGTACTTTATAAGGAACTTTCTAAAAGTGAGAAAGAGCGCTTTGAAACTGAAGCAGCTGAATCTCAGGAAAAAGTAAAGAAAAACATTTCATCAAAAGGTCTTAAAGTTGCTTACATGAATTCTTACTCAACAGCATTTAATGGCTTCAGTGGTAAGGTGAAATTTAAGGACATAGAAAAGATCGAATCTTTACCGGGAGTAGATAAAGTATACATATCAAATGAATACAATCGTCCCGCACCTGTGGAGGATATGACAACAAGCCATGATTTTGTACAATCAGCACAGACGTGGGCAGATGCGAAATTCCAGGGTGAGGGAATGGTTGTTTCTGTTATTGACAGCGGAATTGATCCAACTCATAAAGATTTCGTCTTAAGTGAAGAAACTGAAGTAGAATTGACTTCAGATGAGGTCAATGCGCTAAATAGCGATCAAACTGTAAAGGGTAAATTCTATACCGAAAAAGTCCCTTATGCGTACAACTACTATGATAAAAACGATACAATCAAAGACATTGGTCCTGATGCATCTATGCACGGTCAGCACGTTGCAGGTACCGTTGGAGCAAATGGAGATACTGAAAATGGTGGAATCAGAGGGGTAGCTCCTGAAGCTCAGCTTCTGGGTATGAAAGTATTCTCAAATGATCCACTCTTCCCATCTACATTTTCAGATATTTACCTTGCAGCAATTGACGAATCAATCAGACTTGGTGCAGATGTACTTAACATGAGCCTTGGGTCGACAGCTTCATTCTATGAGGAAGAGTCTCCTGAGGATCTTGCAATTACAAGAGCAGTAAATAACGGAATCATTTCATCTGTTTCAGCTGGTAACTCAGGACATATCGGTTATGGTTTTGATAACCCGTTATATGACAATCCGGATATTGGGCTTGTTGGAGCGCCGGGATTAAATGCTGATACAGTTCAAGTGGCGGCATCAGGAAATTATCTATATCTCTATACTCACACTGGAACAGTAGCTGGCGTACCTGAATTTGAAGGCTTTGGCGTTGATGACTGGTCAGATCTGCCGGCAAACACTGAAGTAGTCAGCCTAAAGGCATTAACAGGCGATGAAACAGCACTTGGTGGACCAGCTGATTATGAAGGTATCGATGTTGAAGGTAAAGTTGTTGTTGTAGAACGCGGTGCTTACACTTTCTATGACAAGACAATGAATGCACGTGCAGCAGGTGCAGCAGGAATTATTGTTTATAACAGTGATAGTCCAGTTTTCTATAAAGATCAGGGTGGTTGGGGTATTCCATTCATGAAAACTGAAAGAGCTGTAGGGCTTGATCTCGAGGAAGCACTTGCAGATGGGGGACTTCCATTATCTGTAGAGCTTGAAGAGAAGAGTGAAGGACCTGAAGTTGGACGTAACACAGAGTTTTCTTCATGGGGTGTAACGCCGGATCTGGAATTCAAGCCTGAGCTTACTGCACCAGGTGGCGGGATTTATTCTACATTGAATGATGATCAGTATGGTGTAATGAGTGGAACATCAATGGCAGCACCACATGTAGCCGGTGGTGGCGCGCTCATTCAGCAATACCTTCAGACAGATGAAAGATTCAAAGATTATTCAGCTGAAGAAAGAACGAGACTAGCAAAGAATCTGTTAATGAATACGGCAAGTATCATCACAGATCTAAATGACGGTGAAGTATCACCTCGTCGTCAGGGTGCAGGAATGATGCAGACCTTCGCAGCGGTTAATGCACCAGTCGTTGTGACAGACAGCACGACTGGAGAAGCGAAAGTAAACCTGAAGGACTTCACAGATAAGAAGTTCTCAATGACAGTAACAGCAAAATCACTTGTTGATGAAGATGTCACTTATGATGTGGATGCATCAGTGCTTGCTGACAGCTTCACAACTGTAGATGGACAAAAGGTTAATGCGCTTGCAGCAAAATCTCTTGATGGTGTAACAGTTGATGCACCTGAGACAGTTACAATTCCAGCAGGCGGTGAAGTTGAGCTTACAGTAAATGTTGACCTGACAAATGCGAAAGTTCATGGAACGGATGAAGATGGAAAAGCTGTTAAGATTGACCTTCCTGAAAATCAATTTGTTGAAGGTTTCTTAAAACTTACAAATGATTCATCTGCTGCACCAAGTATCGTTGTTCCTTACCTTGGATTCTACGGCGAGTGGGATGAGCCGGCAATTGTTGACTCACTTGAAGGTGACAAAGGGTTTTATCAGGATCTTTATGATATGTATGGGTTTACAACAAAAGTAATTAATGGGGACGCTGGATACGATACTTATCCTGTAGAAGTTGATGGGGAAATCGTTTATCCGGTATCACCTGCTAATGCAGATGGACGCTATGACGACATTTACCCTCTTCCAGTTTTCTTAAGAAATGCGAAAGAAGTTCAATACAATATCCTAGGCGAAGATGAATCAAAGCTGAAAACAGTTCTCCTTGAGAATAATGTAAGAAAAACTTTCTTTGATGGCGGCAATGGTTCATTCTATAGCTTTAATCCAGCAAGGGCATGGGATGGAACGGTAAAAGATAAGCAGGTAGAAGACGGCCTTTATCATTATGAGATCAAAGCAAAAGTGGATTATGAAGATGCACGCTGGCAGTCAACTACTGTACCAGTATACGTTGATAATACTGCTGCAGAAGTTTCTGATCTTTCGTATGACCGTGAAACAAATACGCTGAAGTTTGGTGTATCAGATGAAGGTACTGGAGTGCTTGGTTACTCTGTATACGTAAATGGTCAAGATCTAGATGAGACTGCGTACTTCACTGAAGCATCTGCTAATATTGACCTCAGCGATTACGGTTTTACTGCAGATGAAGTGCAAACAGTTGCTGTTGCAGTAGTTGATAATGCAAGAAACATTGCTGTTGAAGAAAACGTTGCTGAAGACAACGACGCACCGGTAATCTTTGTTGATACAAGTGCACCATCACCAATGGGCGTATATGACACAACTGAAATTCCAGTCAGAGGAACGATTGCTGATGAAGGAGAACTTGCATCATTCACTGTAAATGGGCAAGATGTTCCGTTTACTTTCGACAGTGAAGTTGGTCAGTATGTATTTAATTCTTCAGTTACAGTAGATGGTAATGGAAAGCATGATTTCAAGTTTGAAGCGACAGATGTTAATGGTAATACAACAAGCATTGGCAGAACGTTCTACGTAGATACTGTAAAGCCGAAAGTTGTTGTAAATACTGATAACCTTGTATCGCAATCTACTGAAGAAGTAGATGTAGATGTAATTGTGAGTGACAACTTCAGCGAGGTAGAACTGAAGCTTGATGGAGATGTGCTATTTAACTCTAAAGGAGCAACAGCGAACTTCCTTGATCCTGTTCAGGAAACTGTACCAGTAACATTGTCACTTGAAGAAGGTGTGAATACGTTTGAACTTGAAGTGTCAGATTCAGCTGGAAACACTGAAATGCTGAACCTTGAGATCACGCGTAATGATTCTGAACTGTTTGTAGAGCGTGTAGCTGGTGAAGACAGATATGAAACATCTGTTGAGACGAGTAAAGAAGGATGGGAAAGTGCAGATACTGCGATCCTTGCACGTGGCGATAACTATGCCGATGCACTGGCAGCTGTTCCATTAAGCGAAATGCACGATGCACCGTTACTTCTTTCAAGAACAGCTAAAATGCCTGCAGTAGTCTTTGAAGAAATCAAGCGTCTTGGCGTATCAACTGTACATGTTGTTGGCGGAGAGAACGCAATTTCTAAAAATGTTGTAGATATGCTGAAGAAAGAAGGCATCACAGTTAACCGTATTGCTGGTGAAGACCGTTATGACACTGCAGCTAAGATCGCAGCGCAATTCGGAACTTCCTCAAAAGCAGTAGTGGTGAATGGTCTTAACTTCCCGGATGCACTTGCAGTAGCAAGCTATGCAGCTGAACAGCACCTGCCAATCCTATTGACAAGAGCTGATTCAACACCAAAAGCTACGAAGGATGCACTTGTGAAGATGGGCGCTTCTACTACGTATGCAATTGGTGGAGAGCAGGTAATCAACAATTCCGTTCTTGCAGCACTTCCAGGCGGCTACAGAATTGCTGGGGACACTCGTTACAGTACTTCACTTGAAGTAGCGAAATTCTTTGGACAGAATTCTGATACTGTATACGTAGCAACAGGACGTAATTATGCAGATGCGCTATCAGGTGCAGCACTTGCAGCGAAGAAAGATTCTGGTATGCACTTAGTAGGAAGCAGCATCTCTAAAGAACTTGGTGAATTCCTTCAGAAGGAAAATGTAAGATTCGCTAAGGTTCTTGGTGGAGAAAATGCAGTTTCTGAAGAAGTACTTGTTGAACTGAACAAATACCTTGAAAACTAATTGCTGAACCTTAAGCAGGTGAGGATCGATTGAGATCCTCACCTGCTTTTTTAATTATCGTGACAGAACCTGTGGATCCAACCCTCTCTTATGTTAAGATGGTGTAAAGATTATTACATATGTATTAAAATAACAGTATTCAAATTAATACAAACATATGAGATTGGATGGATATAAAATGGGAAGAAAAATTGTCATTGCAGGGGGTTCCGGGTTTATTGGAGAATATCTGCAAAATCAATTTCTTGAAAAAGGAGATCATGTCTTAACCATTTCAAGAAGAAACGGTGACGTGCTATGGGATGAGAAAGATAAGATCAGACAAATACTTGAAGATAGTGATCTATTAATTAATCTAGCTGGGAAATCTGTTAACTGCAGATACACAACTAAAAACAAACGCGAGATTATGAATTCAAGAATTAAGACAACAAGAATTTTGAGTGATGCTGTTAAAGCTTGTGAGAACCCGCCGGCACTGTGGATAAATGCAAGTTCAGCTACCTACTATAAGCATAGCGAAGACGAACCGATGACTGAAAAAGATGGACAGCCGGGAAGCGGTTTTTCGGTAGATGTGGTTAGAGAATGGGAGCGGGCATTTTTCATGGACCAGATGGATCAGACAAGAAAAGTGGCAATGAGGATTTCATTCGTTCTTGGAAAGACCGGTGGAGTCCTTAAGCCATATCTCAACCTTGCAAAAATCGGCTTAGGTGGAAAGCAAGGAGACGGCAATCAAATGATCAGCTGGATTCATATTGAAGATTTATATGAAATGATCGAATTCACCTATCTCTCTCCACAAATTGATGGAACTGTGAACTGCTCTTCACCTGAAGCAGTGACGAACCGGGTATTTATGAAAAAAATCAGAACCCGTTGCAGGAGAAGAATCGGTCTCCCGGCAACGAAGAAAATGATCGAACTCGGTGCATTCTTTCTCCGGACAGAACCTGAACTTGTTCTTAAAAGTCGCTGGGTTGTTCCGGATAAGTTATTAAAAAATAACTATGAATTTAAATATACTTCTTTAGATGAAGCATTAAAAGAAATCCTCACGCATTAGAATGTGACGATTTGTAAACCTAATGTTAAATTCTAATGACAGATGTGTAATTTTATGAGAAAATCCATCTTGAGGTGTGAATAATGAATAAATGCAAGAATTGGTTTACTTCAGTACATGTCTATGTCGCGCTGGCCATTGTCATCAAAATATATATTTTACGTGCTATATTATTGGACGACTATAATCTATTTGCTACTTTACTATATGAATTACCCTTTATAGCAATACTTTTTGTCCTGATTTCTTTTATCTTTAGAAAATGGACATTCTATGGTCTGGTTTTATTGAACCTATTGCTGTCTGGATTATTTATAGGAATGATTTTATACGAAAGATACTTCGATATTATTCCATCTTATTATGATCTGAACCAATTAGGTCAGGCAGGATCTGTTTCAGAGACAGCAGGCCTATTGTTTTCACCATTTGACCTTTTATTTTTCGTAGATTTTATTGTCTATCTCTATTTAATCGTTTCGAAAAAAGTATCAGTAAAAAATATTACGTTACTAAACTGGAAACTATCAGCTGGTGTGATCGCAGTAATGCTTGTACTATCAGGAACCCTGTTTTATGTGAATCGCGATGAACCGTTTTTTGAGTCCGGATTATATGCTAAAGAAAATGGTTTAATAAATGCCCAGTTTCTTCAGGCCTATAACCGGGCATCAGCTGAATCGTTGAATAATCAATTAAGCTATGAAGAAATCTTGGCTTTGAAAGGAAATGAATTTGTTCCATACGAAGAGAATGAACTTTTCGGTGTGGCGAAAGACCGTCACTTAATTGTGATACAGGTAGAGTCGCTTCAGGATTTTGTCATTGATATGGAGTTAAATGGTGAGGAGATTACACCATTTATGAATGACCTGGTGAAAGACAGTCTGTATTTTGATGAAGTATATCAGCAAATTGGGTCAGGTAATACTTCTGATGCAGAAGTGCTGATGAATATGTCCGTATACCCTTCTGGACTTGAACCAACAGTTAATTCAATTGATAAGAGTGACAAAGTACCTTCACTTCCAAGGTTATTAGATGTCTACGGTTATCATTCTTCTACCTATCATGCAGATGAAGTGACGTATTGGAATCGTAACAACCTGTATCCTGCAATTGGCTATGATGAGTATTATGATACCGCTTATTACGGTGAAGAGGATGTAATTGGCTTCGGTCCATCTGACGGGCTGTTCTTTGAGAAGACACTGGACGTCTTTGATGATCTGCTTGAGACAGAAGAAAAGCTTTATGCAAATGTGATGACAATTACAAGTCACTCTCCTTTTGAAATGCCGGAGGATCGCTCTTATCTGGATTTGCCGGAAGAATTTGAGGGTACACTGATCGGCAATTATCTTCAATCCGTCAAATACGTTGATACAGAATTAGAGAAGTTCGTTCAGGGATTAAAGGATCGAGGCATCTGGGACAACTCTGTGATTGCGATTTTTGGCGACCATTCAGGTGTTCATGGAGAGCTTGTTAAAGATGAAGACGTAGCAGCATTAAAAGGTTATTTTGGAAGAAATTATTCTTTAGTTGACCGCTTTAACATTCCCTTTATTGTAACTGTGCCCGGTGCAGTGGAAGGGGAAACGGTATCAACTGTCGGTGGTCAGATTGATATGATGCCAACGCTGCTTAATCTGCTCGGTGTAGAACCAATGAATATGACGATCTTCGGTCATAACCTTTATGAATACGACAATAATCTGTTAGGGATGAGATATTATCTTCCGAATGGGTCATTTATCAATGATGACGTCATGTTCTCAGAACAATCCGCGAAGCGTGATCGTAGAATGTGGAGGCTTGATACTTCAGAAGCATACACAGCTGAGGAAATTGAATACAGTCTGGAAAATGATTTTGAAGGTCATCAGGAAAAGGTACTTCAATTGATGGAGGCATCAGATCAGTATATGAATCATCTTCTTCAAAATAAGGAAGAAGAATAAATCTGAAAATGAATAGAAGCTGATTGGTCATTCATCTCATGATTGACCGGTCAGCTTTTTATTTTTGATTCATTTTGCTTATTTAATATATAAGAGAAAACTAATCCGTACTATACAGTTTCTAAAGGTTTGTAGTTAAAAAAATACCATTAGAGGGTAGGCAGTTTGAATGAATTTACAATTTTGATATAAAATTATTTGATTTATTTAAAAATCAGCCGATACATATTATATAATCTTAAAGAGCTATTTAAATTAAGGTTATGAAGCAATTTTTTTATTTCTCAGGTCTTTTATCGCATTTGGAGTAAATTTAAGGAGGAAATTATGCGTTATCTCAAGTCATTAGTTGTTTTTTTGCTATTGTTCACCCTGGTCCCTATCACATCAGCTTCGGCTGAAACAGCTAAGAACATTGTTGTCATTGACCCTGGTCATGGAGGAATTTACGGAGGTACAGCTGGATACTCCGGCTCACGTACAGGCTATTATGAAAAACATGCTAACCTGGAAGTATCAATGAAGTTGAAAGCTGAACTTGAAAGAAGAGGTTATGAAGTCTTCATGACGAGAACGAGCGATACATATTTCGCAAGACCGAACAGTGAAGATCTCAAAGCGAGAACAAAAAAATCGAATGATTATGTAAAAGGTAAAAATGATCGTGCGATTTTTATTTCTGTCCATCATAATGCATCAAGTTCTCCAGGATTCAGAGGTTATGAGACATATTACTGGGATAAAAACGATGGGATAGATCCTAATTATCCTCCAGATCCGCTTCAGGTCAAGTATTCACCTGACAGCAAAAGGCTGGCGCACGCAATTCACGGCAACGTGCTTCAAAATGCACCAATTCCTGAAGGGCGCGGTATTTTATCTGAGGCATTATATGTAACAAGAAATGCACAAATGCCATCAGTATTACTAGAAGTAGGTTATATGTCTAACCCGACTGAAGAAGCACTGATTAAGCAATCTTCTTTCCAATCGAAAGTAGCGGTTGGCGTATCAAATGGAGTAGATAATTTCTTTAATACATACAGCGTATATGATCACAATGGTGTATTAATTGCAACTTACAATAATAAGCAGCAGGCGCTTGACTTTGCCGCTAAACAAACAAACGTACGAGTTGTATACGACCGTACTAATACGGAAGTTTATAATAATATTAAAAGAGATTTTGCAGTTTACCATTCTTCAATGCTGTCATTTAAGCATTACTTTGTTTCTCAGCAGGAAGCAATTAAATTTGCTGAAGGATGGAGAAACACCCGTGTTGTAGATAACCGTAACGGGAAGGTGCTATGGTCTAACTACCTGCCGCCTAAATACGAGGTTCATCATGCGTCCCAAGGGCTGCTGAAGAAGCTGTACGATGAAAAGTCAGCAGTGGATTATGCTGCTGGTTATGCTAATACCCGTGTAATCGATAAATCAAACAGTTATATTCTCTGGTCAAATTATATGAAGAAGAACTATCAGGTAACACACCCGCAAAAAGGGAATCTGGTTGCATTCTTCTCTAAAAATGAAGCAGTAGATTATGCTAAAAAGTTTGCCAATACGAAAGTCGTAAATAAGACAAACAACAAAGTAGAGTTTGATAATACAGATCCGAACCATAAGTATACGTTCAATAAAGAAGAAATTTCTGCAGAGAACCGTACACTGACAGCGATTGAAGTATCAAAAACGTTGTATCCAAATGGTTTTAGTTCATCATCAGCCCATAAGAAAGTAATTCTGACTACAGCATTTGAATATGCAGATGCGCTATCAGCAGGACCACTGGCTGCACAATACTCTAATGCACCAATTCTATTATCAGGAGCTGACACGATCAGACCTGAAGTAATAGCTGAAATGAAGCGTCTTGGCGCTCAGGAAGTTGTTGTAATTGGTGGGCCGGATGCAATCTCTGAATCCGTTGTAAACCAGTTAAAAGGTCAAGGGCTTAAGACTGATAGAATCAGTGGATCAACACGCTATGAAACAAACGAAAAAGTAAACCAGAGGCTAACAGGCGTGAAGGAAGCGATGGTTGTTTCGGGACGTAATTATCCCGATGCATTAAGTGCAGCTTCAGTTGCAGTGAATAGAAACGCTTCTATCGTATTGTTAAGTGATAACAAAGTAGACCAGCCAACCCTGGACTATCTGAATGCTAAAAAAGTTTCAGTCATTGGTGGAGATCAAGTAGTATCCACTTCCCAGGAAAATCAGATTAAAACATTTATTGGTGCTGATCTAGTAACAAGACTTGGTGGAGAAACGAGATACGAAACTAACATTGCTGTATTAAATCATTACAATGATGTACTTTCACCAAAGGTATTAGTATCAACAGGTCGTAATTTCCCGGATGCATTGGCTTCATCATCTTTATCAAAAGCTAACAATGCACCTCTACTGCTGACTGGAGATAAAATGACTGACGGATTACATGAATATACACAGTCATTAGGTCAGAATGCAGCAGTAGAAAAAGTAAAAGTAATTGGTGGGTCTGTTAATTCACAGGTTATTGATCAGATCGTTAATAATATGAAATAAAGGAGTTGAATCTAATGAAGAAAACAAGTCTGAGCCTGGCGCTCGTATTACTACTCGCAGCCTGCGGAACGACAGATAATTCATCAGAAACAACAGGAACGACAGATTCTTCAGTAGAGGACTCTGCTACAGAGCAGGTTGAAGAAACAACAGAAGAAGCGACTGAAGAAACAACAGAGGAAGCATCAGAAGAAACTGAAGCACCTGAAGAAACGGGATCTGAAGAAGAGGCCGGAGAAGCAAAAGATGAGGCAGCTGAAGAAGAAGCTGCTGAAGAACCATCAGAAGAGCAGACAGGTCTTGACCTGAGTGCATATCAGCCTGAGAAAGGTTCAATCCGTGTATTTGTTCAGGATGACTTTGAAATTGAACGTGAGACTGTTGATGTAAAAGGTGACTTAGTTCAGGAAAAGATTACTTTTGGAGATATTAAATCTTTGAAAGTATACAAATGGACAGCACAAGAAATCAGCACACTTTATTCAGAAGAAAATCCTGCTGATGAAGGCAGCATCCTTGATGAATTTGAAGCTGTAGATGCGCCACAGGATATTCAATCTGCAGGCACAGAAGAATCGGGATGGGTATTAGCATCGGAATCTGAGACACTGTCACTGCCATATGGTGAGCTTGAAGAAGTAGTTGTATTTACACAGACTTTAGTATCAGAAACAACTGATCAGGAAACAGTATTTACTAACTACTACGCTAAAGGGCTTGGTCTCGTAAAAGAAGTGATCGAAGTAACTGGTGAAAATGGATATTCTACAGTGAGTGAGCTATCAGAAGTAAAATAACCTAAGAAATAACCGGCATGCACCTGAGTGTGTATGCCGGTTTTTTTAATCAGCCTATTATCCGACAATTATCGTAATCTATTCAAAATTCCATTGACGCTCTGTCAGAATTTGTGATACATTCAGCTAGTTATCTACATGTCAATCATCAATGTTTTGTCATACAGGTAACACAATTATCATGAAATTTTATTGAAATCGACTTTGGCATTTCCAGTCACCTTTGTTATAAATAATGAAGGAAGACAGGAAATTGTGAGAAATGGAGTTAATGGTGTTGAAGAATAAATTAGGCATTGCGAGTTTATTATTAATTCTTGCAACGATTTTTCTAAAGGTTTCCGGTTTAGCCAGAGATATTACACTGGCTTACTTTTTTGGAGACAGTCTTGAAGCAGGGGCTTATCTTGCTGCTTTTGTCATTCCAAATACCATTATTTTATTTTTAAATAATGGGATGAAAAATGCCCTTGTACCAACGTATATTGCAGCTCAGGAGAAAAAGGGTGAAAAGCATCACTTGTCACAGGTCATGCTTGGGACCATTCTGATCAGTCTGATCATTTCGATTGCGGGTGCTGCATTAGCGCCATTTTACATACCACTCATGTATGACTTTTCAGGAGAGGCTCTTCACATAGCGACGATTGTAACAATCATATTCTTCTCTTCTATGGTGGGCGTTGGAATGAATGCAGTGCTTGAGGGATATTTTGATGCAGTCGAGCGGTTTGCGATTTCAGTAACATCACAAACAATCGTGACGCTTTCATCTATTTTATTTGCGATTTTGTTCGCAAACTCATGGGGTGTGTATTCGCTTGCAATTGGATACGCAGCAGGAGTGGTCATTTCACTCGTATTAAAGTTACTGTTCTTCATTCAAAAAGGAACGTTCAGCATCAGACAGAAGCTGGATTACGATGAAATTAAGACGTTTTTTATCATATTTATTCCGGTTGGCCTGACGATTATGGTAGGTCAGATCAATCTGATGGTGGATTATATATTTGCAGGGCGATTCAGTGAAAGTGTCATTACTTATGTGAATAACGCAAAAAACCTTGTGCATTTTCCTCAGGCACTAATCGGCGTCACAATCAGTACAGTGATCTTTCCGATCATTTCAAAAGCTCAGGCAAAGCAGGATAATAAACTTTTTAAGCAGGGCATCCAGCAGGGAATTAATGTGATGTCACTCATTCTATTACCGGCAATTGCAGGGATGATGTGGCTGATGCCATCGATCGTTGAGTTATTATTCCAGCGCGGTGCTTTTGACAGTCAGGCATCAGAAGCAACAACAGTTGTTGCATACTTTTATGTAGGCTCTGTAATTTTCTTCAGTCTGCAGCAGGTGCTGAATAAAGGATTCTATGCGCTTAACAAAGGGAGACTGATCCTGACAATCGGACTGATTTCAATTGGCTTGAATGCTTTGTTCAATTATATATTCACGATGCTGATGGGAAGCTACAATGGGATCCCGCTTGCATCTTCTGTTATGGCATTTGTATATTTTGCAGTGAGTCTGTATATATTCCGTAAGCTGATCAATGAATCATTAATGAAAGAAATGCTTCCTGATCTATTAAAGATTATCATTTCAGTCATCTTAATGATGGGTGCGCTGCTGTTACTCGATCCTGTTCTTTCAGGATGGGGACCGGTTGTGACGATTATCTTAACAGGGCTTGCAGGAAGTATTGTATATGGAATCGCAGTGATTGTGCTGAAGGTATCATCTATTAAAGTATTTACTAGTAAATTAGCGAGAAAAAGTTAATGGGTTACAGGAAGGTGAAATAAGTTGTCTATTCGAAGGAATGATGTGCTGTTCATCGCAGCAGGTTTGTTAATGATTTTAATCAGTACGGTGATGAATTTCTCTGCAGTGGGCTATATTTTCACGCTCGCAGCTGCACTGTTTACGTTTTTTAATCCTAAAAAAGGATTGATTTTGTTATTTCTATATATGCCGGTAGAACCTTTTGTCAGTGAATACAATTCCGGCATGATGGCTTTTGCGGATGCCGTGATTTTCTCAGCCCTGCTGAAGGTGTTCTGGCAAAATCGCAAAGATATTAAATCGCTATTTCACTTTCACTGGTTTGAATATGGATACCTTGGTTTCATTGCAGCGGGTGTCATCGCTGCCTTATTAAATGGCGTACCACCTGTATCAATCATCTTTCAAATCAGAGCATTTATTCTGTTCTATCTGATTTTTTATCTTGTTAAAAGATTAAAAGTTACAAAAGAAGATCTGCGTCTTGTGATCTGGTCAACTGTTTCAATCTTCCTGCTACTGATCGTTCAGGGGGTTGTAGAAAAACTGTCAGTCCGCGGATTATTCCTGCCTGACACATGGCAGGCCTGGCCGCTATCCGCTGTGAACCGGATCAGAATATACGGCATGCTCGGGAACCCGAATGTACTCTCAATCTATATGTCATTTGCATTTATTCTGTTTATCTATCTGAAAAACAGATTTACAGGAAAGACAGCATGGCTCTTTGCAATTCTTGCCGTTATGGCAATGGGAACAATCGTCCTGACATATTCACGTGGAACATGGATTGGATTTGGACTTGGCCTAGTACTCTATATTTTCCTGACTAAGAGATACCGAATCGTAATTGAAACAGCAAAATACCTTGCAATTTCAGGACTGCTGTTCATCCTGCCCCTTAACTTATTAACAACTTATATTGAATCAACTGAAGCAGGACAGCAAAAAGTCGGCTCAATCCAGCAATACGATGAAGGGGGTCAGTCGAACTTCTCTGACCGTATTGGAAATACATTCAGCGATGATACAATCAGAAGCAGTGAAGAAGCTGGGAGAATGTATATCGTCAAAAAAGGCTTTGAAGTTTTCTTAGATCATCCTGTGATCGGTACCGGATTTTCAACATATGGAGATTCAGCCTCACTGAGCAGAGGATCTGTCATCTATGAGGAATATGAAGTCACACATAACTTCTACTCAGATAACCAGTATATTCAGGTGATCGTACAGACCGGGATCATTGGTGTAGCACTCTTTGCACTCTTCCTTCTTGGAATGTTAAAAGAATTATACTCGCGCAGAAAAGAATCAAGATTCTATATTTATATGGCCGGCGTCTTAATCGGTTCATTCTTCATGGGGCTAGTCTACAATCTGTGGGAAAATGATATTTTTGCACTGATTTTCTTTGCTTCGATGGGGCTTGCATTAAACATGCATCAGCCCGTTAAGCAATTAGATATACCTGAGAAATAAAACGATTTAACTATAAAACACTCCTTATTTATCAATCTACCCTATTAAAAAGTCGGTAAAAGATGTAAAATATACCTACTTGGACCATAATAGGGTTGAATACTAAATAAGGAGTGTTTTTATTTTGAATGTTAAAAGAATGTACGTTTCACTATCAGCTGCATTATTGCTGATGCTGTCAGTTTTTATCACGGAGCAGACCACTGCTGCATCTAACAATCACTATCTTCCATTGGATGATCAAACTGAAATTACATTGAGTAGCGGGTCAGTCACTGCAAATAACGAAGGAGATTCCGCTGCACTGACAATCGGTTCGTACGATCAATCCTTTGCATTTGCAGATATTGAAGCCGTACAGGTCATTGAAAAAGATGGCGTCGAATACATAACTGCAGTCATTCGTTACGCGGGGAATGGAAACACATTTTCAGTAAAGACCCTGATCAATGATGCCGGAAAAGTAGAAGAAGTCCATGATACTGGTGAGTGGGGTGATGCTACTTATGAGTTGACTGATAGAGGATTCAGCGTAAATCAGCTCATTGAAGAAGAAGAAGAAAACCCACTAGTTTTCAAAGCGTATTACACTTACGAGAACCAAAAAGTAACACAAAATCAGGGTTTTAATGATTCCCGTGTTAAACAGGAAGCATTTTCTCTTCAGAGTAAAACTGATGTAAAGGTAGTAGGTGAAAATCCATCAGCAGCTGAAATTAATCAGCTTTTAACTGAAGCCGCTAAAGCATACGATGTACCACCTGAAGTTGTTAAATCAATTGCTTATATCGAATCGAATTGGGGGCAATACTGGGATGATGGTAATATTCCCGAACAATACATGACTCAGTATCAAAGCAGTTGTACACCTGAAGCAGTTGAAAAAGCGAACAAAGATAAATTGATTCTTGCCTGGGATGGTACAAATGTAAAGCTTGGGTTTGATTGTATCGGAATCGGTTTTATGCAGGTTTCTGATTGGAGAAATATTGAAAATGAAACAGCTAGAGAGGAATACGTTGCTGAGTTGAAAAGCGATATTGTTACTAATATCGAAGAAGGTTTAATTATTCTAAATGAAAAGTGGGAGAATCAATTCATAAACTTTGATGATGGAGAACCACACTTTCCAAAAGTAAATGACCAGGATAGAAGAATGATCGATAACTGGTACTTTGCTGTAATGGCGTACAATGGAGTGTCACAACGAAATGATCCAACTCAAAATCCGGGTGCCACTTACCAGGATAAAGTTTTTAATCTGATTGAAAGTAACGGGTTGATTGAAATCAGTGATTTCCCTGTAGATCAGCTGACAACTTCATACTCACCAGGTGGTTACATTAGATTTAATCAATATCAGGTTAACACGCCGGCACCTATCTCTCAGTCTAAAATTAAGCTTATGCCTGGTCAGTCAGCATTAATTTTCGGAAATGGTGGCACCAATACACCATTGCGTTCACTCACTAACCCGGACAGTATTTTAGACCGATTACCGGAATTAACAAAAGTAAAAATTCTTGACCAGCCGATTGCATACCCAACTGCCAATCGTCTGAATCATTTCCACTACGTCCCGGTAGAAACTGAATCTGGTCAAAAAGGTTATGTAGCTTCAAGCTATGTTTCCCCATTATCTGTTTCATTAGAAGGGTTAACACGTTATGAAACAGCAGCGAGCATTTCAGATTACGGGTGGGATAACACAGAAACTGATACTGTCGTCATTGGCCGTGGAGACCTGCCGATTGATGCACTGACAGGAAGTGTGTTTGCAGCTAGCAAAAATGCACCACTGTTACTAACACGTACAGATCAATTGATGCAGCCCGTGATTGATGAATTGAAGCGTTTGAAGCCGCAGAACGTTTTCATCCTTGGAGGAGAACCTGCGATTTCAAAAGAAGTTGAAAGTCAGATTGATGCCATGAAATTCGGTGAACAGGATGTAAAAGTATTCCGTGTAGCTGGAGAGACAAGATACTCAACAGCTGTCAGCATTGCTGAACAATTTGCGGGTACTACAGTAGACGAAGTATTCTTGACAACAGGTAACGAAAAATCACCTGATGCACTTTCAATCGCTGCCTATGCAGGATCGCAGGGCAAGCCGATTATGATCACAAGAACAGAAGAACTTCGTCAGGAAGTCATTAATTACATTAAAGAAAGAAAAGTATCAAAGGTAACGATCATCGGTGGACCAACAGCAGTATCTAAAAAAGTTGAAGATGATCTGAAAAAACTTGTAACAACGGTAGAGCGAGTAAGCGGGGATGACCGTTATGAGACAAGTATCGCGATAGCAGACAAATACTATCCGCAGCTTGTAAACCGTAACGATGTGTTTGTTGCACGTGGAGACATCATTGTAGATGCACTCTCAGGCTCAGCACTTGCAGGACGCTACGGCACACCGCTGATCCTGACAAGAAGCACCTCAGCACCTGCAGTAACTGAAAAATGGCTGAGCAGCTACAACAAAGAACTAACAAAGCCAGTACTGCATTTCCTTGGAACAACAGACGTCATCTCAGCATCAACAAGAACAACACTTGAAAAAGCAGCATTAAAATAAAGTGGAATTGAAATATTATTCTACTTTATTTAAAAATAGAATTTGGTTCTTTAAATATCATTAGTGTAACGAAGCGTAAGGCGGCGACTCCTGGACGATTAGTTGGAAGCTGAGACCCCGCAGCCGAAGGCGAGGAGGCTCAGCAATAACCGTCAGGAAAGCGTCCGCCTGAAGCGCAGTGAAACGATTAAAGAAGTTAAGACGAAATGTCTTAGCTTCTTTTTTGACTTTAATTTAAGTAAAAAGACCCATTTTAACCCCTTATTTTATAACTACTCTATTCAAAATCGTCCAAAAGTTGTAAAATTATCTTAACTTGTGTACACCTAGTCAACGGGCATCTAGAGAATAAGGAGTGTTTTTATGGGGTTAAACAGAAAGATTCTTAGCTTATCAAGCTTTTTCGTGCTGCTTTTGTCTGCCTTCGTCACATACCAGGCATCAGCTTCATCAGACACAAAGTACTTTTCAACTGGTGAAAAAACAGCACTGCAGACAGAAAACGGAACAATCGAGCTTGAAAATGCTGAAGAAGCAGGCAAGCTAGTCATTTCTACAGCGAACGATCAGGTGGAGCATACATATGAATACGCCATGATTGAAGCAGTAAAAGTATTTGTGATTGACGGAGAAGAGTATGCGTCAATTGTGGTCAGACACAATGGATCAGCGAATGCAATTGTAGTAACGACATATTTAATCAATGAGTCAATCACTGAAATTCACTCAACCGGTGAATGGACAGATGCATCATATGACTTTACAGAAGCGGGTTTTATCGTGAATCAGCTCCTTGAAGAAGGTGCATTGAATGACCTGACGTATACAGTTACATACGAGATTAAAGATCAGGAAGTTCAGCGCAATGAAGAAAAATCTGCGATGAATCAGGATCAGTCGCGTTCATTTAGTACCCAAAGTACAACACCTGTTAAGATTGTTGGCGACAATCCAAGTGTTAGTGAATTGAACAGAATACTGACTGAAGAAGCAATCAAGCAGAATATCCCTCCTGAAATTGTTAAGGCAATTGTCTATCAGGAGGCTAGCATGGATCACTTCTGGCCAAATGGGCAGATTCCAGCAGGATATCAGGATATTTATGCAAGAAACTGTACGCCTGAAAAAGCGGCCGCAAACCCGAACATCCTAGCATGGGATGGCACGAATGTAAAGATGGGTTATGACTGTATTGGTATCGGTATTATGCAGGTATCAGACTGGCGCGGGATTTCGAATGAGCAGGAAAGAATGGCTTATGTAGACCGTCTGAAAAAGGATATCCGCTTTAACATTGCTGAAGGATTAAAAATTCTTGAGACTAAATGGGGAAATCAGTACCGTACACTTTACCTTGATGGACAGCCACAGATTCCAAAAGTAAATGATCAGGATAGACGAATGATTGATAACTGGTATTTTGCGATTCTTGCATATAATGGAGTATTAATGAGAAATGACCCGAATCTTTACGGGGATCTCGCTTACCAGGAAAGAATCATGAATCACATTGAAAGCTTCAGCCAGGAAAGAATTTCACCTTTTCCTAAGAACCAGCTTTCAACAAGTCTGATCTCAGGCAGTTCATTTATGCGTTTTAACAAATATCATTTTACGACTGCTGCACCGTTAAAAGAGTCGAAAAGCCACCTAAATGCTGGTGATCGTGCTTATATCAATGACTCAGTGAATTTCAGAAGTATTGGTGATATTAATCAGGTGATCCGTACACTGGCACCTAATGAAAAAGTGACTGTTACAAATAAACCTCTTGGTTATTTAAGCTACAGTAAGGGACAGCATTATTACTTTCTTCCGGTTGTAACTGACAGTGGTCAGGAAGGGTATGTAGCTACACAATACCTGACGCCGCTTTCAGTCTCGCTTGAAGGAACGACGCGTTATGAAACAGCAGCAAGTATTTCAGCATACGGCTGGCAGAACACGCCGACAGATACAGTTGTGATTGGCCGTGGAGATCTTCCGATTGACTCCCTGACTGGATCTGTCTTAGCAGCTGCGAAGAATGCGCCACTGTTGCTTAACCGTACAGATGTGCTTCATCAGTCAGTGATTGATGAACTGAACCGTGTGAAGCCGAAGAATGTCTATATCCTTGGTGGAGAATCAGCGATTTCAAGCGCTGTCGCTTCACAGATTGATGCAATGCGCTTTAATGGAACAGACGTAAAAGTGTTCCGTGTAGCGGGAGACACACGTTACTCAACAGCAGTAGACGTAGCGAACCAGTATGCAGGGACAACTGTAGGTGAAGTATTCCTGACAACGGGCGATGAGAGTTCCCCGGATGCATTACCAATCGCTGCCTATGCAGGCTCTAAGCGCATGCCAATTCTGATTACAAGCACATCAGAATTAAGACCTGAAGTTGTCAACTTCCTGAAAGATAAGCGCGTTTCGAAGGTAACGATCATCGGTGGTCCGACAGCGATCTCAACGGCTGTTGAAAATGAACTGAAAAAGTATGTATCAACAGTGGATCGTGTGAGCGGCGCAGACCGTTACGAAACAAGTGTAGCGATTGCGAAAAAGTATTATCCGCAAAGCGTGAACCGCAATGATGTATTTGTTGCACGTGGAGATGTCATTGTGGATGCACTTGCAGGTTCAGCACTTGCCGGAAGATATGGAACACCACTTGTACTGACAAGAAGCGATTCAGCACCCCAGACGATTACAAACTGGCTGAATACGTATAACAAGTCAGCAACAAAGCCAGTCCTTCACTTCCTGGGATCGACTGATGTAATTAACAGCAGCACTAGAGATACGCTTGAACAATCTGCGCTCAGATAATAAACTGAATAAATGACAAAAATCCGGATGTTACAACATTCGGATTTTTGTCATTGAAATATAACGTGCTTTTTTATACGTTTCGTTTATAATACTAGGGGTGACGATAAATTCTACGGGTTTAAAACTTTGCCCGGAGTGTAAAATACAAAGAGTTCTTTTTTATAAAAAATAATAAATTGAAAAGTATACAAGGTAAGGAGTTTTATATAATGAAAAAAATTTGTGTTGTAGGCCTTGGCTATATCGGACTGCCAACGTCTGTTATGTTTGCGAATCATGGCTATCATGTACATGGTGTGGATGTAAGTGAGCGCGTAGTAGAAAGCCTCGCGAAAGGTGAAGTGCATATAGAGGAGCCTGGTATTCAGGATCTGCTACAAAGTGCAATTGAAAAAGGTACGTTCAGTGTATCTACTTCTCCTGAAGAAGCTGATATCTTTATCGTGGCTGTTCCTTCTCCGATCCGTGAGAATAAGACAGCTGACTTAACATATGTAGAAAAAGCAACTGAAAGCATTGTACCGTTCCTCCGTAAAGGCAACCTTGTAATCTTAGAATCAACCGTACCACCGCGTACAGTTGAAGATGTCATGATGCCTGTACTTGAAAAGAGCGGATTAGTATTCGGTGAAGAGCTGTATATCAGTCACTCACCTGAGCGCGTGATCCCGGGTAAAGTAACGGAAGAGCTTGTTAATAACGACAGAGTAGTCGGCGGGATCAATCAGATTTCTTCTGATAAGACTGTTGAACTATACCGTGCATTTGTAAAAGGTGAAATTCACGTGACAGATGCAACGACAGCTGAGCTTGTAAAAGTAATGGAAAACACTTACCGTGATGTGAATATTGCTTTTGCGAACGAGCTTGCGAAAATCAGTGAGCGTATCGGTGTAGATGTATGGGAAGCGATCCGCTTTGCGAACTTCCACCCGCGCGTGAACATCCATACACCAGGTCCAGGTGTTGGCGGTCACTGTATCGCAGTTGATCCATGGTTCCTTGTTGAGCAGGAGCCTGAGCAGTCAAAAATTATTCATCTGTCACGTACAACAAATGATTCAATGCCACAGTACACAGCAGACCGTGTAGAAAAGATTCTGGCTGATCAGTCAATCCAGCACGGCAAAGTAGCAGTATTCGGTCTGTCATTCAAAGCAAATATTGATGACCTGCGTGAGAGCCCGTCACATCACGTGATTGCGCACCTGAAATCAAAAGGCATTGAAATGTCGATTTTCGATCCACATATTAAAGAGTCTGCTTATCAGGAGCAGGTACATTCTGCTGAAGAAGCAGTAAAGGATGCTGACCTGATTCTGATTCTGACAGACCATAACCGCTTTAAAGAAATGGATCCTGCAGTCCTTAAAGGTAATATGCGCTCTCCGATGATCTTTGATACAAAGAACTGTATTGAACGTTCAGACTGGGAAACAGCAGGCTATAACGTATACCGCTTAGGCGATTCAAAAAACTGATGAAAACGTTAGGATGAACACAATGTCTTCAATTGAAACAATCTTAGATGTAGAAGTCACAACCCTTCCGCCAGATAAACTTCTGGCGGATATTAATGCGAAAATTAAGCAAAAGCAAAAAGGCAGAATTGTTGCGATCAACCCTGAGAAAATCATGATGGCGCAGCAGGATGAGAGTCTGAAGCAGCTACTGAATTCATCTGCCTATAAAATTCCGGATGGCATCGGTGTATCGATCGCCTCAAAGCTTGGCGGCGGTCAGATCCGCTGGAGAGTAACAGGCGTTGGGATGATGGAGTCACTCCTTGAGCTTGCAGATCGTGAGCAGCACAAAGTATTTTTCTATGGCGCAAAAGAAGAAGTGGTAAAAGGCGCAATGGAGAATATCCAAAAGCAATATCCACTACTGCCGATCGCTGGCTATTGCAACGGCTACGAGCAGGATGAGCAGAAGATTATTGATCAGATTAATGAATCGGGAGCAGATATTGTCTTTGTAGCACTCGGCAGCCCGAGGCAGGAACTGTTCATCGAACGCAATATGGACAAGCTGAATGCGTCGATCTACCAGGGAGTTGGCGGAAGCTTTGATGTGTTCAGCGGTACAGTGAAGCGCGCACCTGAAGCATTTCAGAAGATTGGCATGGAATGGTTCTACCGTCTGATCACTAACCCTTCGCGCATTAAGCGCCAGATGGCTCTGCCGAAGTTTCTGTTAGCTGCATTCAGCCAGCGGAAGAAGGATAGCAAATGAAGATCCTTCATGTGATCAGCGGGGGCGAGTCAGGCGGATCAAAAAACCACCTTCTCTCGTTATTTAAGCACAATACAAAGCATGAAATGTTTCTGCTTGTATTCACTAAAGGTGCTTTATACGAAGAAGCGGTAGAGCAGGGAATCAATGTGAAGGTGATGGAACAGAAGAGCCGTTATGATGTGTCAGTGCTCAGCAGATTGAAAAAGTTTGTCAATACGAACGATTTTGACATTGTTCACTCACACGGAGGCCGAGCGAACTTCATGATCCGTATGATTCAGGGCTCACTGAAAGCAAAATGGGTCACAACTGTCCATAGTGATCCTGAGCTGGATTATATTCATAATCCGAAGATGAAAAAGGTATTTACGGGATTAAATAAATGGTCATATGCGAAAGTGGATCACTTTTTTGCTGTCTCAAAGCGGTTCAAAGAGATGATAAGCGGGTATGGAATACCAGCTGATAAAATTTCAACCATTTACAACGGCATTGATTTTTCTTTTGTATCTCAGGACATAACAAGAGAAGAGGCAGGGTTAAATCACGCTGATTTTACTGCAATGATTGTTGCAAGACTGCATCCTGTTAAACAGCACAAGATGCTTTTGAATGCATTTAAAGCTTTTTCAGTGGAACATCCTGAAAAGGCGGTCAGTCTTGTGGTGGTTGGTGAAGGACAGCTTGAACAGGAACTAAAACAATTAACCGCAGAGCTGCAGTTAAATGAAAAAGTTCAATTCCTGGGCTCACGCAGTGATGTGCCGGTATTATTCCGCCATGCTGATGTATCGCTTTTAACATCTGAAAGTGAAAGCTTCCCGCTGGTGTTGCTTGAATCCGCACGTGAGAAAACGCCGATCATCTCAACGGATGTTGGCGGAGTTGCACAGCTCATTCCGGAAAACAAAGGCGGCTGGCTGATTCCTATTGGTGATCAGGATGCACTGACAGTTGCTTTGAACGAAGCACTTCTCGAAAAAGAAGCAGGCACGATTGAAGAAAAGGGCCAGTTTCTTTATGAATATGCACGGAAGAATTTCTCGCTTCATGCACTTCAGCAATCCATTTTTAACCGCTACGAAAAAATATTAAGAAAATGAAACTTTTGACTCTCTCAATCCGTCAGATGATTGACGAAATAAAAAATAGATTGCCATATTATGCTACACGTGTTATTTATTAAGGAGAGCAAAATTTGTCAGAAGGTAAGGGAGGTTTGTTTTAATGGCATTGTTAGGATTAGTCATTGCGTTTGTTGCCTCGTTTGTGTTGACACCATTTGTAAAGAAATTTGCAATCGCAATCGGAGCCACAGACAAACCTGACCACAGGAAAGTTCATACTAGAATTATGCCTCGCCTCGGCGGGCTTGCAATATATCTTGGCTTTGTGATCAGTGTCCTGATCATCCGCCCTGAAGGTGTATATGACTGGGCAATTTTCCTTGGCGGGACCATTATTATTATTACAGGTATGGTCGATGATCTGTTTCAGATCTCACCAAAGCTTAAGTTACTCGGTCAGTTTGGTGCCGCACTTGCAGTTATTATTGCGGGTGATATCCAGGTAAACTACATTAACCTGCCATTTGGCGGAACAATTGAATTTGGGATCTTTGCGATTCCATTAACAGTCCTTTGGATTATCGGGATTACAAACGCTGTGAACCTGATTGACGGACTCGATGGTCTTGCGGCGGGTGTATCAACAATCGCACTGCTTACAATCGCCGGAATGGCTGCAATTATGGGTGACTTATACGTTACGCTGATGGCGTCCATTCTTGCAGCAAGTGCAATTGGTTTTCTTTATTATAATTTCCATCCGGCAAAAATATTCATGGGAGATACTGGATCACTCTTCCTTGGGTTTATGATTTCAGTTTTTGCACTCTTAGGATTCAAAAACGTAACTGTGATTTCACTTGTTATTCCAATTCTGATCCTGGGTGTACCAATCTCAGATACATTCTTTGCGATTGTACGCCGCGTACTGAATAAGCAGCCGATCTCAGCGCCAGATAAGTCGCATCTTCATCACTGCCTGCTGAATTCAGGCTTCTCTCATAAAGAAACGGTACTGATTATTTACGGTATTGCGATTATGTTCAGCTTATCTGCATTCGTTTTCTCACAGTCAACGCTGTGGGGTGCAATTATCGTCATTATGCTGACACTGCTCTTTATTGAATTTGTTGTAGAGAGTATTGGATTGCTTGGTAAGGATTATAAGCCGATATTGAGGTTTGTGCGAAGTATTAGCAAATAAAAAAATCCCACTTGCAAATTAAAGCAAGTGGGATCTTTTTATTTAAACTATTCTAAGAAGGATTTAATGCCAATTCTTTTTTTAGCTGATTTTGTGCTTCGATTATTCTTTCATCTGGAACAACATAATAATAAATATCGTTAATGTACTGACCACTTCCGCCATCAAGTGTAGTTTGCTGTACATTCCCAGCAGCTGAACGATACTTAGATTGAATTTCCATCAATTGGTCGAATGACAAGTTTGTTTTGACATTAGAACCGAGCGCATTAAAGATATCTCTGAAGTTCACTAAAGAATTAACGCTTGCACCTTCACGGATAATGCCCTGGATGACTTGACGCTGACGTTCTTGTCTACCAAAGTCTCCATTAGGGTCTTCGTAACGCATTCTTGCATAAGCAAGTGCTTCATCACCATTTAATGTGATTTCACCTAATGGATAGCTGTAACCACCTGAATTGAATTCAAAACCGTTATTCACAGTTACACCATCAACCGCATCAACGACGTCTTTAAAGCCTTCCATATTAACTCGTACATAATAGTCAATCGGAATATCCAGCATATTCTCAACAGTAACCATTGAAAGTTCTACTCCACCGAATGCGTATGCATGATTAATTTTATCCATGCCGCGGCCCTCAATATTTGTATAAGTATCACGTGGTATACTCAGAAGCTTTGTTTCTTCCGTCTGTGGATTCACTGTCATAACAATCATTGTGTCTGATCGCCCGGAATCGCCTTCTCTTTCATCTACTCCAAGCAGTAAAACTGAAAAAGGATCTTGTTCTTCAAATCTGACTTCTTCCATTCTCTTCTCTGAAACTTCTCTCTCAATTGGCTCGTGCATCTGATTGGTTGCACTAGTAAGAGATTGATAGATAAAAAACACATAAGCCCCGGCTGCCAATATAACAAAGCCTAAAATCCCCAATGACCATTTAAGTACGCGCTTTTTCTTCTTTTTCTTTTTTCTTCTTTCCATACTGTTTCCTCATTTCATGTTGTTATTGATCTGAGCTGACAAAAATATCAACTAATTCTTCGCCCCATAATACGCGACCTTCTTCAGTAGGATCATTATCCTCTGTCATCAGTGCATTCAATTCTTCCCCAGCAGGCCACTGTCCCCAGTGATCAAGATAAGTAACAGAAGAAGCTTCAATTACTTCTTTAACTGCACTAACCTGTTCTGTATAAATAGAAGCATTAGCAATTGGATGTGAAGGCTGCATAAACACTACAGCATTACTGAACTCTGATGAAAAAGTTGACAACATCTGTTCAAGGAAAAATAATTGATCTTCCTGTGACCATAATCCATTGTCATAAATCGTAGGTGCTTCAAAAAGAATCAGGTCAGCTCCACTAAAGCGTTCTTCAGCTGCAAGATTATCCGCCCAATACTCTGACGTTTCATTATAGCTAAAAGTTTCAACATTGAAAGTCACGCCTGCATAATTTTCTGACAAAGCTGATTCTAATAACGTTGTCCAGTTAGGTTCACCGATCACAGCAGACTCGGTTGCTGCGAATACGACCTGTACCGGTTCACCTGATACTGCATGTTCATCAATTATTGACTGAGCGTTTTCAGGCAGGTTAGCGTATGGGAAAGATGCAGTGTCTTCCGCAGTCTGTTCAGTCACTTCCTCTGAAGCAGGTTCAGCTTCCTCATCTTCGCTCGCTACAACACCGGGCTGTATTTTTAATGCATCTGCTAATTTATCCTGCCAGGCCTGATACCCGAGAAATAAAAAAACAGCAGTTAATACAATAGAAGAGATAAATAAAATCTTTTGCATAAATTCTAAACTCCTTTGGCTACTTTTATCAAACTTATATCTCATTATATAAAATATATTAGGAGAAAAACACCATGGATCGAAATAATTGCAAAAAATTTGTAACACTTTCCCGATTTCTACAAAACATATGCTATAATCGAGTAGTTATTTTCACTTATTGATAGGAGGCACCAAGAAAAATGGAAGAAACGATTAGTTTGAAAGAATTATTCGGTACGCTTAAAAAGCGTCTGATGATGATTTTATCAATTGCTTTATTAGCAGTTGTTGTAGCAAGTATTATTTCATTCTTTGTCATTACACCTATGTATCAGTCGACGACACAGCTGTTAGTGAACCAGGAGCAGACTGAGCCTGCCAATGTTCAGGTATCAGATATTCAGGCGAACCTTCAGCTGATTAATACATATAGCGGGATCATTAAAAGTCCGGCTATTTTAGAACCGGTCTCAGAGCAATTGAACAATGAACTATCAGTAGGACAACTTAACAGTAAAATTACTGTACAAAATGAACAGAACTCACAAATTGTTAATTTAACAGTTGAAGATGAGAATCCTTATAAAGCAGCTGAAATTGCTAATATGACAGCTGAAGTGTTTCAAAATGAAATTGTAGATCTAATGAATGTAAATAACGTAAATATTTTATCTCCTGCAGTTGTAACAGATAACCAGTCACCGGTCAGCCCGCAGCCGTTCCTAAATATGGCCATTGCACTTGTAGTTGGCTTAATGGTTGGTGTTGGTATTGCCTTCTTACTTGAGTATCTTGATAACTCGATTAAAACTGAGCAGGATATTGAACAGCATCTTGAGCTTCCAATTCTCGGGGTGATCGGCTCAATGGATAATAAGCAGACAGTCTCTACATCAAAAGTGAATGTGCAGCAGAACAGAGCTAGGAGTGAACGTTATGGCAGCTAAGAAGAAACAGGGATCAAACAACCATAGCCGTAATCTGATTGCGAAAGTAAATCCAAAAGCGGTTGCTTCAGAACAGTACAGAACGATTCGAACCAACATTCAATTCTCAGCTGTTGATAATGCGATCCAGACAATGATCGTTACATCTAGTGGCCCGGGAGAAGGTAAGTCAACGACAGCTTCAAATATGGCAATCGTTTTTGCCCAGTCCGGCAAACGCACATTACTCATTGATGCAGATATGAGAAAGCCGACTGCTCATTATACATTTAATGTAATGAATACAAGAGGATTAACAAACGTGCTGACAAAGCAAAACGATTTATCTGAAGCTATACAGGAAGTGGACGTAAATAAGCTACATGTGCTGACGTCAGGGCCGATTCCTCCAAACCCTTCAGAATTGCTTGGTTCAAGAGGGATGGATTACTTCCTTGAGCAGGCGAAAGAAGCTTACGACATTATCATCTTTGACACACCGCCTGTACTTGCGGTAACGGATGCTCAGATTCTGGCTAACCGATGCGACGGAGCGATTCTGGTTGTCCGTTCACAGGTAGCAGATAAAGAAAAGGCTTTAAAAGCAAAAGAACTGCTTGAATCTGCAAATGCAAGAATTCTCGGTGCTGTATTAAACGATAAGAAGATGGACACTGGTGATGACTACTATTATTACTACGGTAATGAATGAGAGGTAAAAAGAAATGATTGATATACACTGTCACATCCTTCCCGGTCTGGATGACGGGGCACAGGACTATGAGGATTCATTAAGAATGGCTGATCAGGCAATTGACAATGGGATCACGGACATTATTGCAACCCCACATCATCAGACGAGACGTTTTTTTAATGAAGCATCATCAGTCGAGGTTGCGGTACAGGAATTGAATCATTACTTGCAGAGTCACGGCAGAAATTTGACGATTCACCCCGGGCAGGAAATCCGGATCTATGGGGAAATCACAGAAGAGCTGGATAGTGGTCTGAATATGGCGCTTCAATCAAGGCTGAACCCTTACGTTTTAGTTGAGTTCCCCTCAAGTCAGGTTCCGGTATTTGCGGAGCGTACGATTTATGATCTTCAGGTAGCAGGTTACCGACCAATTATTGCGCATCCAGAGAGAAATAGTGCGATTACAGAGGATCCAGATAAACTATATCGCCTAGTTAATCAGGGGGCATTAACGCAACTGACAGCTGCAAGTGTAGCTGGAGAGTTTAACAAAAAGGTTCAGCGCTTTTCATTGGATTGTATAGAGGCAAATATGGCTCATTTTATTGCATCGGATGCACATAATACAGATCATCGCGGTTTTTCGCTGGCGAAAGCATATAACAAGGTGGAAAAGGTATTTGGAACGGCTGAGCCTTTTATTCAGAATGCGGTGTCTTTATTGAAAGGTCATACGATTGTCGCTTCACCGCCGAGCGAAATGAGAAGTAAAGGATTTTTACAAAAGCTGCTCTCTATATGAAATGACCATTACTCTGTTTAAGACTTAGTTTCTTTATTCCTACAATTGTGGATAATAGCTAAGTCTTTTGTTTTGCTTTCACAATAATTAATCATTACACTGTTTTCCCACATTTACAAAATAAAAACCAAAATATACATAAAATTTTTAAGTTTGTCTATCCAACTTCTAGACATTATGATAGAATGTTACAAGAAATGAACGTTAAATCAACAAATCATGACGTAAAAAGTTGTATTTATTCAATGATTGGTCACATTAAATAGAACAATATTCATATTTTAATTGGGAAAATCCCTTATCTGTTGCATGAGTGTAACAGTTTTTTTACGGAGGTGGCAGCATGAGTTATCAGAAGAGACTTGCGGGGTTAATGGGTATCGATTCATCCATTGTAATTCTATCGATTTTTATCAGCTATTATTTCTTCTTACCTTTTGGTGACCTATATGGAATCGGCAGCGATCAAAATGTGAATGTACTGGTGACCAGTTCAATTCTCTTATTAATCACGCACCATATCTTCGCTCATGTATTTGGCTTATATAAAAGAGTATGGCAGTACTCAAGTTTGAATGAGCTAATGGGACTTGTGAAGGCTGTTACGCTTTCGGTACTAGTTGTTGTAGTTTATCAACTGATTTTCTCAAGCTCACTATACACAAGAACACTCTTAATCACATGGATGCTACATATCCTATTACTAGGCGGAGTCAGATTCAGCTGGCGTATGTACCGGGATACATACTTCCGTCCGGTTAAGAACCGTAAGCGCACGCTGATCGTTGGAGCGGGTGCTGCCGGTTCGTTAATTTTAAGAGAACTGAATCAAAATCAGAATTCGGAACTTCAACCGGTTGGGTTTATTGATGATGACAGAACAAAGCATCATCTTGAAATCCATGGGGTTCCTGTATACGGCGGGGTTGAACGAATTGAAGAGGTAGTAGAAGGGCAGCAGATTGAACATATTATCATTGCAATCCCTTCACTGGACAGAGCCGGTATTAAACGGATCTTTGCAGAATGTGCTAAAACAAATGCAGAAACAAAAATCTTGCCACTATTTGGTGATCTGGCATCAGGCCGAATCGAAGTAAATGCCATCCGTGAAGTACAGGTAGAGGACCTACTCGGCCGTGATCCAGTTGAACTGGATATGCAGAAGATCTCTGAAGACCTGACAGGTAAAACGATCTTAGTAACCGGTGCAGGCGGTTCGATCGGGTCAGAAATCTCACGTCAGGTTTGCAGATTCTCTCCAGCTAAGCTGATCTTACTTGGTCATGGTGAAAATTCTATCTATAAGATAGACATGGAACTGCGCAGTCAATTCGCTGATCAGATTGATATTGTGCCAACGATTGCAGATGTCCAGGACGGCGACCGCATCCTTGAAGTCATGAAGGAACATAAGCCGGACGTTGTCTATCATGCAGCGGCACATAAGCACGTACCATTAATGGAAGCAAATCCATTTGAAGCGGTTAAAAACAATATTTTTGGAACTAAAAATGTTGCAACTGCTGCTCATGAAGCTGGAGTGGGACACTTTGTACTTGTCTCTACTGATAAAGCAGTGAACCCTCCTAACGTGATGGGGGCAACGAAGCGCTTTGCTGAAATGATTATTCAGAACCTGGCTGAAGAGAGTGATACAGTCTTTGCAGCGGTTCGGTTTGGAAATGTATTAGGCTCACGCGGCAGTGTGATTCCGTTATTTAAGAGACAAATTGCTGCAGGTGGTCCTGTCACAGTAACGGATCCAAGAATGACGCGTTATTTTATGACAATACCTGAAGCATCACGACTTGTCATTCAGGCGGGTACACTCGCACGCGGTGGAGAAGTATTTGTGCTTGATATGGGAGAACCGGTGAAGATTGTGGATCTGGCGAAGAACCTGATCCGGTTATCCGGTTATACAGAAGAAGAGATTCCGATCAAGTTCGCCGGGATGCGTCCTGGTGAAAAGTTGTACGAAGAATTGTTGAATGAAGATGAAGTGCAGGATAAGCAGGTATTTGAGAAGATCTTTATTGGTAAAGCGGTTCCGGTTTCAAATGTTGAAATGGAGCTTTTACTGAGAGAGATTCAGCGTTCGGATGAGGAGCAGCTGAAGGAGATTTTGATTGGGGTTGCGAATCGGAAGAATGTGGAGCGGTTGAAGATTAAGAGTAGTTAAATGCGAAATTTGGACATGTCTCCTATTCCAGTATCAGGGGAGGCACTCGGTCACCAGGTGGGATTTGGTTCCTTAGACACGTGGGTTGTCAGGCTGGTGGTGTGAGGGTGGGTTGAATGCCCGCATATTTTGTTTTTAAATAGCTGATAGAGGGAACGGTAGCGCTTTCACGTGTCGTTCCTTTTGGTCAGCTATTTATATTATAGAAGAAAATAATCTTGAAGATATATAGGTTCAACTAATTCAGACAGATCTTACATCAGGAAGGATGATGACAATGGAGAAAACGAAAAGTAAAGTGGCTCAAAGGATATTGCTTTCTTCTCCACATATGAGTAAAGAGGGGTATGAGCAGCAGTTTGTCCAGGAAGCGTTTGAAACAAACTGGATTGCACCTCTAGGGAAAAATGTGGATGAGTTTGAAAAAGAGCTTGCCAGAAAAGTAAATATCAAAGCCGCAGCTGCATTGTCATCTGGAACAGCCGCTATTCATCTCGCATTGAAAGCTGCTGGTGTAGGTGTGAATGACATTGTGTTTTGTTCGACGCTTACGTTCTCAGCAACAGCTAATCCGATTATTTATCAAAATGCAAAACCTGTTTTTATTGATAGTGATGAAAGGACATGGAATATGTGCCCTGCTGCATTAGAAGCCGCATTTAAAAAGTATCCAGATGTAAAGGCAGTTGTATTAGTGCATCTATATGGGCTTTCAGCAGATATGGATCGAATTACTGCGCTCTGTGACAAATACAACGTAGCTTTGATTGAGGATGCTGCTGAATCGCTAGGTAGCTATTATAAAGGACAAATGACAGGAACTTTTGGAGACTTTGGTATTTATTCGTTTAATGGCAATAAGATTATTACGACTTCAGGTGGAGGTATGCTGGTTTCCAACCAGGACAGCCGAATCGCTAAAGCGAGATTCTGGTCAATGCAGTCCCGTGATCAGGCAAGACACTACCAGCATAGCGAGCTAGGTTATAACTACCGTATGAGTAATATTTCTGCGGGCATTGGCCGTGGTCAGCTAATGGTATTGGATCAGCGTGTAGAGAAGAAGCGTAAGATCTATGAAACATATAAGAGAGAGCTTAACGGACTCGAGGGCATTTCGTTTATGCCTGAGAATGAGTGGGATGAGCCGAATTATTGGTTAAGCGCGATTACATTAGATCATCCAGTGATTACTGCTGAGCGCTTAATTGAGCATTTGGATGAGTGGAACATTGAATCTAGACCTGTATGGAAACCGATGCATTTGCAGCCTTATTTTGAAGGGTATGATTTTATTGGTACGGATGTTTCTGAAAGGTTATTTGAGCATGGTGTATGTTTACCAAGTGATACGAAGATGAGTGATGAAGAGTTAGCTTATGTAGTGGAGAAAATTAAAGAGTTGTGGTGAGAGTAGTGAGAAAAAAAGGTTTGTATGAGCGTTATTTTAAAAGAGTCATTGATGTTACTTGTTCATCTGCAGCAATTATCGTGTTGAGTCCTGTATTTGTTGTAACTGCTGTTCTTGTAAAAAAGAAGCTAGGGAGTCCAGTATTGTTTACGCAGGAGCGGCCCGGGATGAATGAAGAGATTTTTAAGATGTATAAGTTTCGGACGATGACGGATGAGCGGGATGAGAACGGAGATTTGCTTCCTGATCACCTGAGGCTGACAAAGTTTGGACAGTTTTTAAGATCTACTTCACTTGATGAGTTACCGGAGCTCTTTAACATCCTTAAAGGTGACATGTCTATTATTGGACCACGACCTTTACTTGTTCAGTACCTTCCTTTATATAGTATTCATCAACGAAAACGTCATGAAGTAAGGCCTGGCTTGTCGGGGCTTGCTCAGGTAAGTGGACGAAACGCGATTAGCTGGGAACAGAAATTTGAGTTGGATGTTAACTATGTTGAAAATGTGAGTTTGACAGGAGATTGGAAACTGATCTTTTTGACTTTGAAAAAGGTATTTGTAAGGGAAGGGATCAACTCTGAAACGGCTGCGACTATGGAGCCATTTAAAGGATCCAAAAAGGAAACAGTAAGTTATGAAAAATAAATTACTGATTATTGGTGCCAGTGGACATGGAAAAGTAGTTGCAGATATAGCGCTTGAGATGAACGAATGGGAATCAGTTGCTTTTCTTGATGATAATCCTGCGGTCACTTCTTCTTTAGGTCTGAATGTAATAGGATCTTCTGAGGATATTGAAAGGTTTATAAATGATCATGATTTTTTTGTAGGTATTGGTGACAATGCTATTAGAAAAAAAGTTTATGAGAAGTTAGAGAGTTTAGGTGCAAGTATACCAGTACTTAGACACCCCAGTGCGATTGTTGGGAAAGAAGTAACAATTAAACATGGAACAGTTTTGATGGCTGGTACAATTGTGAATTGTTCAACGAGAATTGGTAGAGGTTGTATTGTTAATACTGGTGCGACGATTGATCATGATAATTGTATAGGTGATTTTGTACATATATCTCCGGGGGTTCATTTGGCTGGGGCAGTGACTATTGGAGAAGGGTCTTGGATAGGTATTGGCAGTTCAATTAAGAATTCTGTGGTTATTTGTAATGAAGTTAAAATTGGCGCCGGTGCAGTGGTTATCGATAATATAGCTACTTCTGGAATATATGTAGGTGTTCCTGTTAGGAGAGTTAGATAATGAAAAAGAATATTTGGATATGGAATCATTATGCCTCAAATATGTTTAAAGATCAGGCTGGTAGACATTACTGGTTTGCGGAAAATTTAATTAAAAGAGGATATAATCCTACTATATTTTGTGCTTCCACAATACACAATTCGGAAGAAAATATAGAGACAGGAAAAAAAATATTCGTTGAACATCATATGAACAAAATTCCTTTTGTTTTTGTAAAAACCCCCAGCTATCGCAATAATGGGAAACAGCGTATTAAAAATATGATTTATTTTTATAAAAATGTTATAAAAGTTGCTAGAGAGTATGCAAATAAGAATGGTAAACCTGATGTTATTCTAGCTTCAAGTGTTCACCCTCTAACTCTTGTTGCAGGAATAAAAATGGCTAAAGAGTTAGGAGTACCTTGTATTTGTGAAGTTAGAGATCTCTGGCCGGAAAGTATTGTAGCTTATGGGGCTTTAAAAAGAAAGAGTTTAGTTACAAAAATATTATATCAGGGAGAAAAGTGGATCTATAAGAACGCCCACTCAATTATTATGACATGGGAGGGAGGTAAAGAGTATATTCAAGATCAGAAATGGGACAAAGAAATAGATTTAAAAAAAGTGAATCATATTAGTAATGGAGTTGTTATTAGTTCGTTTGATAAAAACAGTACTGAATTTAAAATAATTGATTCAGATTTAGATAATAAAGAATATAAAAATATTGTTTATGCCGGCTCAATAAGAAAAGTTAACAACCTTGGTATGCTAGTCGAAGCTGCCAATTTAATTCAAAAACAAGGTCATAATGAAATTAGGTTTTTAATATATGGTTCTGGAGATGAAAGTGAAGCTCTTAAAAGACGTTGTGCAGAGGAAGGTATTAATAACGTAATCTTTAAAGGAAGAGTAGAAAAGAAATATGTGCCATCTATACTTAAAAAATCATATATTAATATTCTTCACAACTCAAGTACTTCACTAGATAAATACGGGCAAAGTCAAAACAAATTTTTTGAGTATTTAGCCGCTGGAAAATGTATTGTACAAACATATTCTACTGGATACAGTGTTTGCGAAAAATATAACTGTGGAATTAGTGCTCCGGAGCAAAATGCACAAGAGATTGCTAAGGCTATATTAATTGCAAGTAACAAGGAAATTGAAAATAAAAAAATGGGTGAAAACGCTCGAAAAATTGCTCATAAATTTGATTTCAGTAAATTAACAGATAAAGTAATTGAGATTATTGAAGAAATTGATGAAAGTGAGGAAAAGTCTAGTGAGTCTGTACGAAAAACTAGTTAATAAAGAAGAAAAAATAGCCGTAATAGGTTTGGGGTATGTAGGTATGCCTATTGCAGTTGCATTCGCAAAGAAAGTAAATGTAATTGGTTTTGATTTAAACAAAGAGAAAATCCAACAGTATAAAGATGGTATAGACCCGACTAACGAAATCGGCAACGAAATTATTAAAAATACCTCTGTGGAATTTACTTCAGATCCAAGTAAAATTCGAGATGCCAAATTTCATGTAGTAGCTGTGCCCACTCCAATAAATGCGGATAAAACACCTGATTTAACGCCTATTGAAAAAGTTAGTAGTATGATTGGGAAGAACCTTACAAATGGATCTGTCGTGGTATATGAATCTACTGTATATCCAGGAGTAACAGAAGATATTTGTATTCCAATTTTAGAAAAAGAGTCAGGCTTAAAATGTGGGATAGATTTTAAAGTTGGTTACTCTCCTGAACGTATTAATCCTGGAGATAAAATTCATAGATTAGAGAATATAATAAAAATTGTTTCAGGTATTGATCAACAGTCGTTAGATGAAATTGCTAAAATATATGAATTAGTTGTTGAGGCTGGAGTTCACCGAGCTAATTCTATTAAAGTAGCTGAAGCAGCTAAAGTGGTAGAGAATAGTCAAAGGGATATAAATATTGCATTTATGAATGAACTTGCAATGGTGTTTGAGCGTATGGGAATTGATACACAAGAAGTAATTGAAGCGATGAACACTAAGTGGAATGCTCTAAAATTTTATCCAGGATTAGTTGGAGGGCATTGTATAGGTGTAGACCCTTATTATTTTATTTATGAAGCAGAGAAACTAGGTTATCATTCGCAGATTATACTATCTGGAAGGAAAATTAATAATGGAATGGGCAAATTTGTAGCAGATGCCGTGATTAAGAAATTAATTCATACAAATAAAATTGTTAAAAAGGCTAAAGTGATTATTATGGGGTTGACATTCAAAGAAAATTGTCCTGACACTCGGAATTCTAAAGTTTTAGATATTATTGAGAATTTAAAAGAGTATGGAATTGATCCTGTAATAGTAGACCCATATGCTGATCCAAAACAAGTAAAAGAAGAATACAATTTAACATTACAGTCAATGGAAAATGTAAAAAATGCAGATTGTTTGATTTTCTCTACAGCACATACTCAATTTAAAGTCATGAACATTGATCAAATTGATAGTTTATTTAGAAAGGACCATCTTAACAAATCCAAAATAATTATAGATGTTAAAAGTATTTTTAATAAAACAACTTTTGAGGATAGTGGCTATAGTTACTGGAGACTTTAAAATATAACTATTAATTATAAAAAACGATATGACTAAGGATTGAGTATAGTGAAAAAACAACTAAAAATATTGAAGACTCATTCGATTAATCAAATACTTATTAAAGTGTTAAAAAGATTATCTATAAAAAGAAAGTATTATATTAATAAATATATTATTTCGAAAAACCCAAATTTATATAATAGCAAAAAGTTGAGAAATTTTAATTCCAAAATGAATTTTTACTTTGATTATAATAATAAAAACAAAATATTAGATTATTATGATCAAAATATTCACAAAAAAGATAAGGTTATAAATGAAGCAAATTTAATTTTAGAGCATAAATTTGATCTTTTAGGATCCGGTCTTAGAGATTTAGGGAAAGAAATACAATGGAACAAAGACTTCAAAACAAATTACTTTTGGGAAAATAAATTCTATAAAGATATTAAGATAATAGATTTTAAAAATTCTGCAGATGTTAAAGTACCATGGGAGCTATCAAGATTCAATCAATTATTTACCTTAGGAAAAGCTTTCTGGATAACTAATGATAAAAAATACTACAATGAATTTAAAAATCAATTAATATCTTGGAATGAACAAAACCCCTATAATCATTCGGTAAACTGGACTAATACAATGGAAGTAGGAGTAAGAGCTATTAATATAATATTTGCATACCATCACTTCAAAGAAGAAATAAAAAACGATTCGAGTTTCCATATGTTTCTAAATGAGCTGGTTTATTTGCATGGTAAGTTTATTAGAAATAACTTAGAAAATTACAATCATTTAAGAAATAACCATTACGTTGCAAATCTAGTTGGACTATTATACATTGGAGTATATTTTAGAGGTAATAAATTCTCTGAAAAATGGATTTATTTTGCACAAAAAGAGCTTATGAAAGAAATTAATACACAAATTAATGTAGATGGAACGAGCTATGAAACATCAACCAATTACCAGCGTGTGGTAGCAGAGCTCTTTTTGCACGCCTATATGATATCTAAAAATAACAATTTTTTATTAGACAATGAATTTGAGCTAAAACTTTATAAAATGAATGTGTTTTTGAAACATATAACAAAGCCTAATGGATTAACGCCGTTAATTGGAGATATTGATAATGGTCGGCTGTTAATATTTTCTGATTATTACGATTGGGATAAGAGAAATTATAATCAAATGTTAAACGTAGCAGGATATTTCTTAGGAAAAAATGATTTGTATTATAATATTAGTCAGTACGAAGAAGAATTACTATGGTTAACAAATAATACGGCTTTTACTGAAAGCAAACCATGTCATGATTCTGTAGGCTTTTCAGAGGGTGGATATTATATTTTACGAAATAATAGTTTTTATGTATTTATTCGATGTGGTGAATTGTCCATGAGAGGGCAAGGAGGACACAGTCATAATGATCAATTAAGTATTGAACTAAATATTAAAGGTAAAGATATTATTATAGATCCAGGGTCGTATACATACACAGGATCAGTTAAATTACGTAATATTGATCGATCTACGTGTAACCATAATACATTGATAATAGAAGGAATAGAGCAAAATACTTTTAATGATGATATTTTCACAATGAATGAAGAGACATTCTCAAAAAGAATAGACTTTAATCAAAGATACTTTGCAGGGGAACATTATGGGTTTATTAGAAAAGCTAATACTGTTCATTCTAGAAAAGTTACACTTGATGATTTAAAACTTACAATTGAAGATGAATTATCCTATTTAAATAAAAACTTAAAATGTTATCAAGTTTTAATATTAGATCCAAAAGTTTCGAGTGAATATATTAATGATAAACTATTTTTTAGGGTTGATGAAATCGAAGTTTTTACCAATATAAATAAAGCAGATTGTATTATCAAAGATACATATATATCAAGAGGCTATGGGAATAGAATTAAAACCAGAAAAATATTAATTGCTGCAAATAATATTTCTAAAATTACTTTTTTTCTACATGAAAATGAAGGAGCGGAAACAAATTAAAATTTTATATATTACGTCACTTACATTTAGGACTGCAAGTTCTGCCTCAATCAGAAATGTTAGTTTAATCAATGGTTTAATTGAGGAAGGGTATAAGGTGGATTTAATAACTATTAAATATCCAAAGAATTTTGAAGATGAATATCTACAGCAAATTATTTCTGATGAAGTAAATATTTATAGAAGTGAAGTATCAATAATAAATAAATATCTTAATAGAAAAAACAACAATATTAGTTCGTCAAGCTATAAAAGAAGACATTCCTTTTTAAATTTTTTTAAAAGAATAATCAAATCTTTATACTTTTTTCCGGATACTGATAAAGGATGGATCAATAAATATAATATTGATAACCTGAAAAATGACTATAATATTATCATATCTTCTTCTGATACTAAAACCTCTCATTTTGTTGCAAAGAAAGTGTTAAAAAAATTAAAGGGTGTTGAATGGTATCAAATTTGGGGGGATCCTTGGAAGGATGACATTAATCTTAATAAACTTGATAAGTTGCGTGTGAGATTTTATGAAAAACATATGTTAAGAAAAGCTTCAAAAATTTTCTATGTTTCGTTACCCACTACTAAAGCAATGAGTGAAAAATATAAACAATATAGTAATAAGATTTTTTATTTAGGAAGATCTTTCTTAAATGAATGTAAAGGAAGAGAAATTAATATAGATAAGGATTTAATCTTTACTTATACAGGGTCTATTAATAAGAATAGAAACATAACAAATTTAATATCGAAAATTGAAGACCATAATATATCTAATGATAGAAAAATTCATCTTAATATTTATGGTGCTTGTTCAAAAGAAGTGAAGGAACTTTTAGATAATTATGATTTTGTATCCCTTAAAGGCATTGTAGGGTATAAAAACATTTTAGAAATATACAAAGATTCAGATGTTTTGTTATTTATAGATAACGGAGACAATACAACTCAAATTCCTGGGAAATTGTATGATTACTTTGGTACGGATAGACCCATTTATGCCTTAGTAGAAAATTATAATAATCCAGTAACACAATTTATACTTTCAACAAAAAGATGTGTAGTCAATAAAAATTCGATTGATAATATAGACTTTAATTTCTTAAACAATTTAAAAAAAGAATCAGTTATGAAGGATTATTCAGGAAAGTCATTAGCTAAAAAATTAATTAATTATGAATCCTAAATGATTGAGAGGAGAACATTATGAAAAAAGTGATCTTACTAGATTCCTCTTATCCAATAAATAGTAGAAATGTGAGGATATTAGATTCCCTTAAAAAGAATTTTAATGTGGGATACATCACTTGGAAAAGAGATGGTAAAGAATTATTAGATGAAACTTATAAGTCTAAAGTATATATTAAAAAATCAACATATGGTAACAGAATTAAGAAGGCCTTATATTTAATGGGATATTACAGGTTTTTATTAAAAAATATAAAAGAATTAAACCCAGATGTAGTAATTGCATCACACTGGGAAATGCTTTTAATAGCAAGTATAGCAAAAAGCAAAAATAATTATAAATTGATTTATGAAAATTTAGACATGCCTGACAGTAAGTCTGAAATAGTAAAATGGGTAATTAATAACATTGAACTTTATGCCTTAAGAAATACGGATGCAGTTATTTTAGCATCAAGATTTTTCAAGCCATTTTATAAAAAAGATAAATATTTAATTTATGAAAACTATCCTCTCAAACCTCAAAGTCATTTAGATTCAAATTATAGTATACGTAATAATTTAAAAGAGATAGCCTTCATAGGGAATATAAGACATTATGAGGTTTTAATTAATCTAATTAAAGCAAGCCAAGAATCACAAATTGTCATTTCTCTTTATGGAGGAGGGCCCTCAGAAAAAAAACTAAAATATTATTGCGAGAAGAATAATATTACAAATGTAAAATTTAATGGTTCATATAATTTTGCTGATATCTCTTGTATTTACGAACGAGTTGATTATGTGTGGGCTGCATATCCAAATGAATCATTTAACGTTAAACATGCGATATCTAATAAGTTTTTTGAGGTAATGGCTTATAATAAAATAGGGTTATTTTCAAAAAACACCAAATTAGGAGAGTTTGTTGAAAACAATAATTTAGGTTTAGTAATTGATCCTTATGACATTAACTCTATCACTAAATGTATAAATAAATTAAAAGATGATAAATTAATAAGTCAAATAAGATTTAATATACTTGAACATACAAAAAAAGAAGAAATATTTTGGGAAAGTAATCAAATTCGATTAATTAATTTTGTCGAAGATGTTTAAGAGGGGAGTCTTTTATGAACTTATTAAGGTTGTATAAATTGAGTAATTTCTTATATAAGAAAAATCTTTTTAAGCTTTCAAAATTGGTAGATATAATAAATAAGATAGTTAATAAATCAATAGTATACGGATCTACTCAAATTGGAGAAGATACGCGTTTTGCTTATGGAGGTATATCTGTAGTAATTCATAAACATGCAAAAATCGGACAAAAATGTATGATTGGTCAATGTGTAACCATCGGTGGTGTCCATGGTAAGCAAAATGGCGTTCCTGTTATTGAGAATAATGTTTATATTGGTGCAGGTGCTAAAATAATTGGAAACGTAGTAATTGGTAACAATACAATTATAGCTCCAAACGCTGTAGTTACAAAAAGTATTGAACCTTGCTCAGTTGTGGGGGGAATACCTGCTAAGTATATAAGCAAAATTAATAGAGAAAGCTTCAACGAGAAATATAAGTATTACGGTATAGAAAGGTATATTGATGAATAAGAATAAGTCATTATTTGTAAGGTTCCTTCCTATAATTGCTTTTGCAATATCTCCGTTACTCAATTTAGCTGCGTTACCTTTCATTACAAGTTCTATTAATCCAAATAGCTTTGGTTTATATAACTACTATATTTCTATTATAAACATTGTATTATTAATAACACTTTTTCCATCTTTGAATAGTGGAATTTTAAGATTTATGAATACTAAATTCGAATCTTATACTAAAGATAAACTCGTGATAACAAACTTAATCTTTTTAAGCACTTTAACGTATGGATTAATTTCAACAATTATTTATTTTTATTATCAAGATATTTTGTTTATTTATATATCTGTAACTTTCTATTTTATCTTTCTAATGAATTTTTTTAAAAGCTTTTTAAATGTCAATGGATATAAAATTAAATTTTCCTTGATTTTATTATCTACCACTCTAGTTCAATATTCTTTTGTCTTTATTATGTTTTATTTTTTTTCATTAAACGTATATCACTTATTATTGGGGAATCTTTTACTCAGCTTTTTTATACTTATATTTCAAATAATCAAATCTAAAGGTTCATTATTTAAATTTAACTTTAATGTAAATAAAAAAAACTATAGCAAAATATTTAAATTTGTCATCCCAAGTATGGTTATAGCTTTTGCAGGAGTTATCTTATCTACAGGTGATAGGATTTTAATAAAAAATTTATTAATCAATGGAGATTTTTATGTAGGAATTTATTCAGTTAATTATACTTTATATGCGCAGGTAATAGATTTAATAGTAGCTATATTTTATCTTTATATTCCTTTTTATTTGTATTCCAAATATGAAAATAATGGTCTTGATGATTATATTATTGGTTTAAAAAGTGTTTTAGATAAGTATATTTATTTGAGTACACTTGCTGTAGCATTATTTATGTTTAATTATGATAAAATAAATTTTTTGATTTTAGATAATTCTTATCTTACAAATACCAAGCTGGCAATTTATGTCCTTGTTGGACAATATTACTTTGGCATTTATAGAATTATTTCAAACTATTATTTAGTAATAAACAAACAAAAAATAACATCAATATTATTAATTATAATCGCAGTACTAAATGTTGCACTTAATCTGATTTTTATACCTTTATATGGATACATTGCAGCTGCTGTCACCACTCTTATTTGTTTCATTATATTGGTGATTTTAACTTATTTAAGTATATATAGATCCATAAAAGATCATATTATCAGTCTTCCAAATGTATTTATAATAATGGTGCCCATCATACTATTATTTATTGTTAGTTATCCTGATATGTATAAAGATAAATTTGAGGTAGCTTTTATACTTATTAGAGATTCACTTATTATAATTTTTATTTATTTTATATTTAGCTTAATAAAAATTAAGAATTACTTGAAAGAGGTATTACGATGATTTGGGTCATTCATTTTATAGTAGTCCATATACTTTTGTTAATTTCAATAAATATAAAGAATAAAAAGTTTTTTATTGTATCTACTTTTATTTATTCATTATTCACTTTTGGTCAAAGATGGATGACAGGTGAAGACTTTCCAGGCTATTTGTTATATTATATCATCGGATTCAAAGGACCAGAGTTTGGTTATTTTAGTCTCCAAGATTTCTTTGCTGACCGCAACCTTTATTTTGGATTGTTAATCTTTTTGATATATTTCATAACGTTATTTAATAATTACAAGTTTATAAGTAAGACAACTGCTAATACTACTTTATTGATTTATTTATATATGTTCGTTGAATTATATTTTATGCAAATGTCTCAAATTAGACAATTTATAGCAGTGAGTTTTTTTATTAACGCTTATTTTTATTTTTATCATAAAAATATGATAAAAGGTGTTATCTATATATTGATAAGTATAACTTTTCATTTTTCAGTTTTACTTGTTATCCCATTACTATTCATTAAATTTAAGTTATCTAAAAAATTTGTATTCTATACTCTGTTAACCTTTGTATTATTGCCGTTAATTAATATAAAATTTTTTATTAATATAATTGGAATAGACATGTATTCAAATTATATTGAAAGTGTTTATGACACAGGATTAAGTATATTTCATTATTTTAGGTATTATTTGATATTATCAATTGCTATTCTATTTGTTTATAAATTAAGAGGGAGCATAACTTCTAAGACAGATCAAATGATGATTTATGGTATGCTTTTTTATATTTTATTTTACGGACTTAGCTTTAATTATGCACCAGTTTTAAGAATATCTTATTATTTTAAAATATTTGAAATAACATTTATTGTATACTATATTAATAATCTTTATTTAAACTCTTATAAATTTATTAAAAGCTTAGTAATTGCAGTGTTTTTGATATTCTATTTAGCTATTGCATATATTGATCCCTACAATATAACTAGATATGATTTCGAACCATTAAAGTTGTATCAAGATAAGTCTTATATGGAATTAAGATGGGAAATCGAAAAATTTTATTATGAATGAGAGTGAGTATAGATGAAGAAAATATTTACAATTTTAAGTGATGGTTTTATAAGGAATTTACACCCCGGTAAATTAAATTGTAGGGTAAAGAAAAAGTTGCTGACTTTAAGAGGCTCTCGCATAGGGGAAAATTTATTCTTAGATATTGGTGTAATAATTCGTAGTCCTAATAAAATGGAGGTAGGATCAAATGTTGTAATTAGTTGCTACACAGTAATTACAGCTGGCGGAGGTCTAAAAATCGAAGACAATGTAATGATTGGATATAACTGTAATATATTAACGCAAAACCATATAATTCCTCATAATATTTCAGAGTCTATTAGATTTTCAGGGCATAAATTTGATGCCGTGCATATAAAAAAGGAGGTTTGGATAGCTGCCAACGTAACTGTACTTCCAGGGGTTACTATAGGTGAAGGAGCTGTTATTGCAGCTGGGGCGACTGTTACAAAAGATGTAGAACCCTATTCTATATATGCAGGTACTCCTGCAAAAAAAATTAGAAGTAGATAATTTTATAATAATGTTAATAAAAATTGATTTAAAAGTATAAGGGTATTTTTATATTTTCAAAATAATTTAGTATATGTTTTTATGATATTAAAAAAAGGAGTGGTCAGTGTGTCTATAGTGAATGTAATAGGCCTTGGTTATATTGGCTTGCCCACAGCACTAATGTTTGCAAAGAGCGGTATAAAAGTTGTAGGTACAGATAACAACCTGGAATTAGTAAATTTTTTGTCTAATGGTAAGTTACCTTTTAATGAAAATGGCTTAGATCAATTATTTCATGATGCTTTATCAAATGGTATTGAATTTACAAATGAATATCAAAAAACAAATATATACATACTAGCAGTGCCAACACCATATGTGGAAGAAAGTAAAAAACTTGATCCTAAATATGTAATTTCTGCGGTAAATAGTGTCCTTGAAATCTGTGAAAAAGGTGCAACCATAATTATTGAATCAACCATATCTCCAGGCACCATAGATAAGTATATTAGACCGGAAATTGATAAAAAAGGATATATTATTGGAGAAGATATCCATTTGATTCATGCGCCTGAGAGAATCATACCAGGAAATATGATTTTTGAACTTGAAAATAATTCAAGAACTATAGGTGCAGATAGTCTTGATATAGGAAATAAAGTTAAAGAATTATATGCAAGTTTTTGTAAATCAGAAATAATAGTCACAGATATTAGGTCTGCAGAAATGTCAAAAGTTGTAGAGAACACATATAGAGACATTAATATTGCATTTGCAAATGAATTAGCTAAGATATGTCGGATAGATAATATGAATGTATATGAAATAATTAAGATTGCAAATATGCACCCAAGGGTAAACATTTTACAGCCTGGACCAGGTGTTGGAGGACATTGTATTTCTGTAGATCCGTGGTTCCTTGTAGGGGATTATCCCGATTTAACAAATTTAATACTAACTGCTCGTAAAACTAACGATTCTATGCCAAAACATGTATTAAGTCGGATTAGAGATATAATGAGAGAACATGATATTAGAGACATTTCTAAAGTCGGACTTTATGGGTTAGCATATAAAGAGAACGTTGATGATACAAGAGAAAGTCCGACGCTACAATTGCTCGAACAGATGGATGAACATCTTGCTTTTGGAGTAAAAGTGTTTGATCCATTAGTAAAAGAAAGAAAAGTGGATCATCAATTTATGAACTTTGAAGATTTCCTAAATGAAGTTGAAATTGTTGTTTTAATGGTAGGCCATGAACACATAAAAGAGAATGCTGCTCTACTAGAAAATAAGTTAATTCTTGATACTAAAAACCTCTCATTATTGGAGGGAAGTTATAAATTATAGACGAATTAAAATTTCTTAAATAAAATTAACGGCAAAATATATAAACCTCATACAATCTATTAGAATTCTCATCCATTCTACTTGTTTACATCAGTAGTTGGGTGGAATTCATTTTTTGTTATTATGAAATTGAATTTTATAGTTAGTTATATAAGTGTTTACTAATAAATTTTTGGAGTTGTTTAAGAACATGAAGAAAAAAATTATGGTTGTATTTGGTACACGTCCAGAAGCTATAAAAATGTGCCCTTTAGTTAAAGAGCTAAAGACACGGGTATCTGTAGATACCATTGTATGCGTTACGGGACAACATAGAGAAATGTTAGATCAGGTATTAAATACATTTAATGTAACACCGGATTATGATCTTTCTATTATGAAAGAAAAACAAACTTTATTTGATGTTTCGATAAGTATATTAGAGAAAATGAAAAATATATTAGAAAAAGAAAAACCAGATACTGTGTTAGTCCATGGTGATACATCTACTACGTTCGTAACGTCTCTAGCATGTTTTTACTTACAAATACCTGTTGGACACGTTGAAGCTGGGCTTAGAACTTATAACATCTATTCGCCATATCCAGAAGAATTCAATCGCCAGGCTGTGGGGATTGTTGCTAAATATAACTTTGCTCCCACAGAAATGTCTAAAGATAATCTATTCAAAGAAGGAAAAGATTCCTCTTCAATTCATGTGACTGGTAACACTGCTATAGACGCTCTTAATACAACTGTTAGAGGTGATTATTCGCACGAACAGATTCAGTGGGCATCAGATAGTCGACTTATTATGATCACTGCTCATCGAAGAGAAAACCTTGGAGAACCAATGAGAAACATGTTTAGAGCAATAAAAAGAATTGTTGATGAATATCAAGACATCAAAGTGATCTATCCTATACATATGAATCCTGTTGTCCGGGAAGCTGCTAATGAAATACTTGGTAATAATGATAGAGTTAGGATCATTGAACCATTAGAAGTGTTAGATTTTCACAATTTTTTAGCGAATTCTTATTTAATATTGACAGACAGCGGTGGTATTCAAGAAGAAGCCCCAAGCTTAGGAAAGCCAGTTCTAGTCATGAGAGATACTACAGAACGGCCAGAAGGCGTAGAAGCAGGAACACTGAAACTTGTAGGAACTGAAGAAGAAAATATTTATAAAAACTTTAAGTTGCTCCTAGAAGATAGTGATGAGTATGAGAAAATGAGTAAAGCAAGTAATCCGTATGGGGATGGTTTTGCTAGTAAGAGGATTGCGGATGTGTTGGAGCTTTAGCGTTTCAATTAGAACTGAAATTTATCATTAACTAAGGCTGCTTTTAAGATAATAAAAATAGCTCCCTGTGGTTTGACCCCTTATTTTCGGACAAAATTACATTGTTAGTTTAAAGACATCAAATGCGCTTCCAAAAAGGCTTTTGGTGTCTTATAACCTAACCTTTTTTGACTTCGCTCCTCGTTAAAATATGTTCTGAAGGTGAGTAAATCGATTTTTGCATGTGTATAATTATTCAACGGAAAATGAAAGTCAAACTCTGTTTTAAAGTGCGAAAAGATACTTTCTATGACTGCGTTGTCTGAACAGTTTGCTTTTCGTGACATACTGGGAGTAAACCCTAACTTCTTTGCCTGGACACGGTGAAGGTGGGATTAAAAAAATCTCCCTGTCCTAAACACTATTCTGACAATTCAAGTCAATTGCATAAGTGAAAGTCAGATGTGAGTGGTGAAAGCACCTTAGTGTGGTTATGTTGGATAGTTATTTGTGAGTGTAAATATTCATAAATATGTTCAGGACAGTGCTCGTCCCCCTTAAAATAGAGTTATAGTGTAAAATTAATTGTATAAAAAATGAATATTAAGGGGTGGGCTCTTTGGGGGATCAATCAAAACGTAAACGACAACTATCGGTTGAAGAAAAGCTATATGCTGTCAAATAAGTTATTTATCAAAATCGGTTTCGTACAGAAGTAGCGATTGAAATGGGTGTGACAGTTGGGACAATCGATAATTGGTTACGTCGTTATACTCAAGAAGGTGTTGAAGGTCTTCATCCCAAACGAGACACCAAGGTCATAGAAAATGAGAAACAAGAACTGATCCGACTCCAGCTCATTGAGAAAAAATATTATGAGGCACAGGAGGACATTGAAATCTTAAAAAAGTTCCAGGCCTCTCTCAAGGCGAAAGGAAAACAAAGTGCTTCGAAGCGATCAAAAAAATGAGAGAGGAATATACTGTGAAAAGTTTGTGTAGAGCTTTTGGTGTATCTGAATCTGGGTTCTATGCTTATTTAAGTAGACCTCAAAAAGGTCCAAGTGATCGAGATAAAGAGGACTGTCAGATGATTAAAAAGCTATATATGCGCTCTGGAGGCACGATAGGTATTAAAGCGATTTCAGGAACTTTAAAAAGCCAATTTAATCATGTAATCAATCATAAACGGGTGAAGAGGTTAATGGATGAAATGAACTTGAAATCAGTCATTAGAAAAAAGAAATATGTCCGAACTTCAAGGTTCAATGATCCGAAGCACGTTTATCCGAATCTTCTACAAAGAAATTTTGACGCTCTATTACCTAACACAAAGTGGGTCGCAGACATAACAGAGTTTTCCTACTACAATGTGAAGTTTTATGGGTGTGCGATTGTAGATCTGTTTGATCGCTAAGCCATTTCATTCCGATTAAGCGGTAGTCCAAATGGACTTTTAGTAAAAGAGGCAGTATTGGAAGCGATGAATGAAAGGAAGCTGCCATCGTTAGATGGTATTGTGATTCACACAGATCAAGGTTCAGTATTTAAGGCGACTGAGTATAGGATCCTGTCGAGGAAATTAGGTTTCCAGCCTAGTATGTCTCGTAAAGCCAACTGTTGGGATAACGCTGTTATAGAAAGCTTTTTCTCACATTTAAAAACAGAGTTCCCTTATCATTCAGATATGACGTCAGTATCTAAGATTCAGCAAAACATTCAACTATTTATTAAGTACTACAATGAAAAAAGAGGTCAGAAACGTCTTGGTTACTTGTCTCCAGCTTTGTACTACCAAGCGTTTCTGAATCAGAATTTAGCATAATTATGTTATCTCTATTATTTGGGGGCTAGACTATAAGGATTTAAAAAATGGAGGTAGGAGGACAGAACCTGTCTAAAGGAGTAAAACAGTTAGTGTATCAACTATGTAATTCTATCATAATGATACAGTGATAACCTCCATACCACCTGTAACTTTTTCATTCTGAGTCTGGTAGCTGCACGCTATATTTATTATTAGCATCTAACATTTCATCAACTAATTTATTGATGTCATCAGTAAACGAATCAAGAGATCCCGAAGGTTCGATGGCAAGTGAAGATAACGCTTTTAAAGACAGGTACATTTCTAACTGAGTATCGTAGGTTTGCTGGTACTCATCCGGCGGGGTTTTCAGATCTGAAATTTGTGTTTCCACTGAAGCCATTAATTCTTCAAATTCTTCAATACTTCCATTATCGCTAAACTCTATATACTGATAATAAAGAGCATCTTCAAAATCAAAAGCTACGTTCTCACCAATGTGAACCATATCTTCATAAATTGCATCATACCAGACTGAATAATACTGATCTGTCATCTCCTCAGCTTTTATACGGCTTCCATCATGGCTGCCTGCAGATCCTCTACCTTCGTGTGATAATCACTTAAGGTTTCAATACCATTACCAGATGACTGTGTTTCTTCTTTTACATTAGTATCATTAGAAGTAGAATTTGTAGAAGAGCATCCTGAGACCAGTAAAACCCCTGCAGTTAACAAAAAAGTTTTTTTAAACATATAATCCCTCCTTTGATTACCTGTTCTGTCTTAAGTAATTAAACGATACAAAATATGTAACTCAATTATACTTTATTGAGAACGAATTAGATATATAATTATTCTTTATAAAGAATATTAATTTGTTGCTTATAAAAAATCTCCCCAATATCGTCGTTTTCGGGTCCTTGTTTTCAAAAACAACCTCCCTGTCCTAACACGGTTCTGACAATTTAAGTCAATTACATAACACGATACTTTTTCGGAAGAAAAAAGTGCTCTTTCTTTGTAATCCCAGTTCAAAATCATAGGTGAATGTAAGCTCACAATACGGACAGCGCAGACGCAATACATTAATCGAAAGCCAGATCACATCTCTGTATGTTAGGCATAGCTATGGCGAACCAGTCGTGGGATTAGCCCGTGACGATGAGTCGGACCATGACATTCCAGGCATAAAATACTTTGTGGAGACGTCTCTACCCGCACCACATTTGGTTGAACAATAGGAAAAACAGAAAAATGAATTGATAAAAAATCATGAGATTTGTTTAGATGAGTACACAAAACGAAAGCTCCTCTCGTGGTTTGTCTTGACAACAATTACGATAAAGGAGTTTTCGTTTTCTTTCTATTTATAGCTGTTAATTTGTGCTAAATATGGTCGGTTCCCGCAGGTTGTGGTGATGAACCAAATAAATGTATAGTGTCATATTAATTGGTTTTTTAAATAAATTTGTAAAAATAATAACTTAATAGTATATAATAGTTATAAAGTCACTATTAAGGGGATGGGGAAATGAAAAATGTACTAAAGTTTACTTTAATGGGGTGCGGTGGAGTATCATTAATATTTGTTTTTTTAATAGTCTTGGCTGTAGTGGTGTTCGATGGAGATACTCCTGCTGAGGAAGAATCAATTATATCAGCAAGTAGTGATGTAAATGAGGAAGAAATTATTGAAGAAGAAGTAAGAGGAGAAGAGGAAGTATTGGTTAATGAAGAAGTGGTGATTGGTGAACCGCTGGATGTAAATGATGTAGTGTTTACTGTTAATGATTTATCAACTGCTTCAAATTTTGGAGGGGAATGGGGCCAAGATGCAAAGGGAGAGTTTATAGTGGTCAATGTCTCTGTTACAAATAATCGAAATGAAGCGATTACAGTCGATTCATCATTTTTTAAACTTTTAATTAATGATGTGGAATATAAAGCTGATGGATCTGCAGCTATATGGGCTAATGAAGATGCTGAATTTCTCTTAGAATCAGTAAACCCTGGACTGACCCTGTCTGGATACATTCCATTTGATGTGGCTCCTGAATTAGATCTGACTAATGGCAGAATTCAAGTTCAAACAGGCTTTTTTGGAACAGAAACTGGAGAAATCAGTTTAAAGTAATCCGAAGGTAATTCTTATTGCGAACTTTTCAGAATTGATACTTATAAATTTTTGCAAGGGCATTCTGAAAGGAGAATTTAAATGGAATTCTTTAAAAATTTAAAATGGTTTATTGAAGAAATGCACGAAGCCAACAAAGAATTAGCTTCAGGGGTAAAAGAGGTTGGGAAAGAATTCCGAACGGATATGAAAGATTTAATAATAGAACAAAATCCTGCTATGGGGAAAGCGGTCGAAGGTACTGACAAATTTGCTCAAACAATTGGTAACGTAATTACATCTGCTCCTAAACACCCCACAACAATTCCTGATATGAGACCGTTTAATAAAAACATCAAGGAATCGAAGTGGGAAGGAGAATTAAAAGTAGCTGATCATCTAAGCGTAGAAAGGTTTCCGGGTTACTCCCATCATGCTATTTATCTTGGTAATGAACAAGTAATCCATTATCAAAAAGGTGAAGTAAGGATTGATAGTTTAGAGGATTTCAAAAGAGGTGGGATATTAAGAGTAAAAGAAAGTGTTTGCACATATTCGGAAGATATTATTATAACTAGAGCTAACTCTAGAATTAACGAATCACAGTATAATTTAATTTTTAACAACTGCGAACATTTTGTTAACTGGTGTAGAAGTGGAAGCAGAACTACGCATAATATTTAAGTTTTTACACCTTGATTGACTAATACACAACTACACTTTAAATTTTGCTAGCAAAAACTCCACCCGACTATCTTTTTTATTAGATAGTCGGGTGGAATCTTTAATTAAGTAATCTCATACTATCTCTAAGTTTTGTACTCAAAAAATCTCCCCATCCTAAACACGATTCTGACAATTCAAGTCAATTGCATAAGTGAAAGTCAGAAGCGAGTGATTAAAGCATCTAAGAGTGTCTATTTTATATGGTTATTTACGAGTGTAAATATTCATAAATGTGTTCAGGGAGGTTTGAAAGGTCAACCGGTTAAAGCAGAGAAATCACTGGGTAGAAACGATCCTTGTCCGTGCGGAAGCGGGAAGAAGTATAAGAAGTGTTGTATGGATGCATAAGGGAAGCGAAGCCCAATCATACTTGAGGGCTTCGCTTATTTATACCCATTCTTCAATTAACGAATAGACCTTCACTTCTTTCGCTTTTGAAGTGAGATAATCCAAATCCAGATCATCTTTATGGATTAGAAACATCCGATAAGCCCATTCATAGTCCTCATCATCTTTCGGATAAACCAATGTAAACGCAATGCCTTCAAGGCGATGGATGATGATATCTTCAATACTGATCACATATAGCTTTTTCTGGTTCGGCAGTGTGATTTCATATACTTTGTCTGGATCTCCTTCAAGATGGTTAGAAGGAACCTCGATCGCAATTTCAGCACCTGTGTGATACCACTCTCTCTCACTGCGCTCAAACCCCAGCTGATTCATGAGCAAGTCATTAAATAGATGCCACCCTTCACTGACAAAGTCAATATCATGGGTGTGGTAATCGTTACGTGTATAGATCTCTACTGCCAGTCCGCCCACAACAATTGGTTTAATACCCTGTTGCATGAAATAATCAGTCAATAGAGCAGCAAATTCAAGCTGCCGTTCGAACTTTGGTTTATCAGCGAGAATGACAAGCGCCTGCTTCAGATCATTAACGGTAGTCATAATACATCGACCTTTTACTGGTTTTGATAATCTTCTTTTCTTCCACAGCCTTTTGCCAGCGTGCAATTGAAATTTCATTCAGAGCCTTTACTTCTCCAGGTGTTCTTGTGCGTGATTTTTTTCTGCGACCATTTGAAGTAGATCTGATCACAGCATTTGCTTGTTTACGGTTTTTCTCAATGTTTTGATCGATCTCACTTAATGAAATGGTTCGCATAAAATCACCCCTTGTTTTAATAATGTAATCATCTTATTCATATTATATTCAATAGGGGTGGAGAAGGGAAATGAAGTGTTGTAGAAGTGTGGGGTCAGACCCTCGCCTGCGGTGCACCGCAGGCGAGGGTCTGACCCCACACTTCCCAATAAAAAAGCAGGCAATCACGAAAATCCATGATTACCTGCTTTTTTGATGTTATCAAGCAACTTAAATTAATGGCAGAGTCAACTTAGTTACCTTCTCCCGCTGCAGTAATCTGATAAATTTTACCGCCATCAGTAGATGCAATCAACGCACCATCCTCAGTTACAAGAATGTCACGGAAACGTTCTCCTTCGTCAGTTAGCAGACGTTCTTCTCCAACGATGATGTCATCTTCAATCACGACACGTACAATATAGTTCGGGAGTAGGCCACCGATGAACAGGTTGTTTTCCCACTCAGGAATGGCGTCGTTGTCATAGAATGACATCCCGCTTGGTGCACTCGTTGGATCCCAGTAATACACTGGTTCAACAAAGCCCTGTGCCTCGTGTTCTGCAATACCCTCATTGATTAGTTCACCAGAGTATTCAATCCCATAAGAAACAATTGGCCATCCATAGTTAGAACCTGGTTCGATAATATTGAGTTCATCTCCGGCTTGCGGACCGAATTCAACAATCCACAGGTCTCCTGTTTGAGGGTTGAAGTCTATACCCTGAATATTACGGTGACCGTAGCTGTAAATGCCATCCAGTGCATCTTCATCTTCAACAAATGGATTCGACTCTACTGGTTCTCCGTCTTGTGTGATGTGAATGACTTTACCTAAGTAAGCATCCAGGTCCTGTGCACGCTCACGAATCGGATCATCTGAACGTTCTCCAGTTGTTAAAAATAGATTGCCTTCCTCATCAAAGATAATACGTCCACCATAGTGTAAGTCACCATCATAGGCAGGTGTTGCCTGGAAAATGACTTCAAAATCTTCAAGCGAGGCTTCATCTTCTGATAATACACCTTTACCGACAGAAGTTACCGTACCACCTTCAATATCCTGAGAAAACGTCATAAATACATATCTTGATTCATCAAAATCAGGTGCAACCGTTACATCCAGCAAACCACCTTGAGATTCGTTATTTACTTCTGGTGTACCTTCGATCGGATCTGATACAGAGCCATCTTCAAGGTTTACAATCAGCAGTTCTGCTGAATCTCTTTGCGTCACAAGGAAGCGGTTTGGTTCAAACTCTTCCATCCCCCACGACACGCCAAGCCCCTCGGCAATAACCTCCACATTAAGCTCTGTTTCAGTTTCTACTTCAGGTGCTCTTGTCTGTTCCGGAAATGCCGGCTCAAACTCAGTAACCTTTGGCTCAGTTTCTGCACTTTCGTTTGTACCTTCATCTGAGCTTTCATTTTCGTCCTCGGCACTTTCCTCTGTTCCAGCATCCGAATCATCAGTTGATGCTTCCTCTGAAGACTCATCACTGCTACATGCTGACAAAGCTAATACAAAGATCAGCATTGCAAAGAACAATAATCTTGACCATGAACCTTTTGTCATTGTTTTTCCTCCCTTATTTTTGTAATAGTAATTGAACAGCGACTGAGATACAGTATCCTGAAATCCTGCAATAAAACTGATTAGGCTTACGTATCAAAGCTGAAAATACCTTGTGGAGGGACATTTCCCTAAAACCTGTTGAAGGAAACCGATTTGAGAGAGTCCACGACAGGTTTGGCAAAAATCCACTATCTCAAACATGATTTTTGATAATCCAAACCCATTACATAAGTGAAAGTCACAAGAAAGCAATGAAAGCATCTGATTATTATATTTAATCGTTTTGTGTGAGCAGAAATATTCATAAACGTATTCAGACCAGGAAGTCTTGAAACGATTCAGTATACTGCTGTCAGTGCAGGAGAAGTTGATCAAGGAAAGACACTCAAAGTGATGAAAAAGAGGGCTAAAAGTATGGGCAAAGTAACTGCCGTGGCAACTTTGGATTTAGGAGTATTTGAATTCGTTGATGATAGATGCAACGAAAATCGATTTGCTTGCATGGTTCATGATATAACTTGCTTCAGCATTCTAATTAATTGCTCTTAATGAGACATTACACTCTTTTATGGAGAATATTCGAATAATTAAAGTTACAAGTGTTGATGTTTGATAATATATAATAGAAAAATTATAGGAACTGCATGTATAAAAAATCGGTTTTCTTTTTATTGGGAGGTTCACTTATTGAAAAAACTAATATTAATGACTACAACTTTACTTTCGGCTCTGAGTCTATCTGCTTGTTTAAAAGTAGGTGATCCTATCATTACGTCTTCATGGACTACATTAAACTACATTAGTGAGAAAGAATATGATGAAGTGCTAAATATCGTAACAGGGACTCCTGCAATCAATGATTTCCGTAAAATTACATACGATTTTGAACTGGAACATTCAGATGATATCGTCAAGCGGGAAATTCAATTTCCTCACCCTGAGAGCTGGAAAGATACACTTGATTCAATTGATGACCAAAAAAGATATTTGCTTGAATATGGTGATGAGCAAAACGAGAACTATAAAAATGTTGTGACCTATCATCGCGAGATTATTTTTTACAGCAAAGGATTGGACAACCGAGAAGTTGAAGAAGCATTAAACGCTATTTATATTGATGTATATGTGGATTCAGGAGTAGGCACTCCTACTGATAAAGTATATGAGGTTTTTGGAACAGAATGAAAGAGTGGAGAAGGAAGGGGCCTTGTCGGTCTGGCCCCTTCCTTTGCTCTACCGCCCTTCCCGCAACCGCTCCACACCGCCTTTCTTCCATTTTTTCACCGCGCTCACACTCACCTGATGTCGCTCTGCAATTTCACTAATTTTCATATCATCCACAAACGTATGCCAAAACCACTTTTTCTGATGCGCAGTCAGCCCTTCTGCGTAAGGAGCGAGCATGTCGATTTCAAGTAACTGATCTTCCGTAATATCCATATTCATTTGCCAGTACTCATCAGATTTTACGGTTTCACGTTCCAGTAGCTTGTTCTGCTTCCGCATCAGATCCAGCATCCCGCCGCGTATGTATTGATAGGCAAAAGGGGCAAACTCGCCATTTGCCTCCTCGAATTTCTCCGAAGCTTTCCATAGCGCAATCCGGCCTTCCTGCAGATAGAGGTCATGGTCCCGCGTTACGTGAAGCTTTTTCATCATGTGAAAAATCATTGGCTCAAACTGTTCATAGCGTTCTTCAAATGTCACTTCATTTTCTCCGTAATGGAGACGCGTCTGCCGTTTATTCCCTGGGTTAATTGAAGATTATAAGAAAAGACACCGGCTGACGATTGAGCGTTTTGTTCGTTTGGAGGCCGGAAACACAATAATTCACCCATTTTCCACTTAAAAGAGTGTTCATTCGCCTTGAAACGTGTAAAAACAAACCATTTAGCATAAATAATTTCTTATATTTTACTAATAAGTAAAAATATTTAAAATAAATGAAGGAGATCCTCAGTATGTGTCGAATACACAGGAGACGATACTTCTTAGTGACACTTCATGGACGCGTTAATAAACGTTTTGGCAGAGGCCGAACAGAGGAGAAATGGATGAAAGAAAATCACGCGGATTACAAGATCAATCAGAAAACGATGGCAATCAGATGCGCAAGACACCTCGAGTATCAAACTCACATTATTGAAAGCGGCCAAAGCTGCTACTCACCAATGACTCCACTTCAACTGATGGATTACGCCTGCATCATGGGCGGCAGCACCTACAAAGGGCGCCAGGATTCAGTCAGATACAAATTCAGCTTCTATAGTAAAATTCCAATACTGGTCAATCAGAACGAAGAAATCATCATGTTTCCAACCCATTCACCAACACACATTGATAACACCTGGATCTCACTTGAGCATTTTCATAAAGCTTATGAGCATACGGAGAGGGGGAAAGCGATTGTTGAGTTTATTAATGGTGAGCGGATAACGGTTAGTTGCTCTGTGAAAACGATCAACAAGCAGCATCAGCGCGCTTCGGCATTGATGTTGCAGGAATTGCATTATCCGAGGAAGCGGATGGTGATGAGGGTGGAGTGAAGTGAAGTCTGGGCCAGACCCAGACTTCGCTCCCTGAACGATTATCCCAAGTTACTCGTTCAATAGAATCATAATTTAGCATCAAAAAAAATTCAGATTTAGTGTTGTAAAACGCTTTCATTTACTTTATACTTTCACTAAACCGATTTACTAAATCGGTTTAGTAACTTGATTTTAGAAAAATAAACTGAATTGGGAGTTATGCAGATGAAGACACGAATCACAATTTCGGATGTTGCTAATCATGCAAATGTATCGAAAAGCACCGTTTCCCAATATTTAAATAAGCGATTTGATTATATGGGAGAGAGTACGAAGAATCGTATTGAAGAGGCGATTAAGGAGCTTGGCTATCAGCCGAATGCAGTGGCGAGAAGCCTGAAGCAGAAGTCTACTTCGACAATTGGTGTCATTGTTGCCAATATTCTCCACGCCTTTTCAACCCAGGTGATCAGAGCAATTGAGGATTATTGTAATGAATATGATTTTCACATCATTGTCTGTAATGCAGATGATGACCCTGTAAAAGAGAGAAAGTATATAGAGATGCTGCTTGCGAAGCAGGTAGATGGCTTAATTATCTTCCCGACAACCGGGAATGTTGAACTTTATCAGAAGTTAGTAGATTCCGATTATCCGCTCGTTTTTCTCGATCGAAATGTTGAGAACGTAGATGTACCGGTCATCCAGCTTGATAATGTAAAAGCTTCTAAGCTTGCCGTACAACATTTTGTAGAAAAGGGCTATCAGCGGATTGCAATTATGACAACTTCACTGGAGCTAGGTGTAGCACCAAGGATAGAACGGATCAATGGGTTTAAAGAAGCGATAAAGGAGCATTCTCTGGTGATCAGAGATGAGTACGTAAAAGGTCTCAAGGTTGAAGAAGTGCAGGATGGACTTAAAAAGATGCTTTCAATGGATGAACCGCCGGAAGCAATTCTTGCATCAAATGATCTGATTTTGATGGAAGTTCTGAAATATGTAAAAGCACATTCTATTAAAGTGCCTGAGGAGTTAGCTATTATCGGCATTGATGATGTATCGTTTGCTTCTGTATATAATCCGGCACTCACAACAATTGCACAGCCCACATTTGTAATGGGTACGCAGGCTGCTGAGCTGCTGATTGAGAAGCTTCAAAATAAGGAATCAAAAATTGATCCAGTTTATCGTTACGAACCAACTTTAATAAGCAGAGACTCCTGTTAAGCAGCAGGAAAGAGGGGGGAGATAGCAATGGATGTAATCACGATCGGTGATGCGATGATCTCACTTAACCCGGTAACACGGGGGCCGATGAGATATGTAAATACGTTTGAACGAAAAGTTGGAGGAGCTGAGTTGAATGTAGCGATTGGCTGCTCGAGGCTCGGACTGAAAACAAAGTGGGTTAGCAGACTTGGTAATGATGAATTCGGCAAGGTCATACTGAACTTTACAAGAGGAGAAGGTATTGACACTTCAGAAGTGAAGTTGGTTGACGGTTATCCGACTTCCGTACATTTCAAGGAGATTCTAGAGGACGGAACAGGGAGAACCTTTTACTACCGTTCCAATTCACCAACAACCGATCTTACTAAAGACGATATAAATGAAACCGTTTTATCTGGTGCGAAGCTGCTTCACGTGACAGGCGTTTTTCCGGCAGTGGACCCGAATAAAAACGTAGAGCTGATTAAAGAAGCGATGAAACTCGCAAAAAAGCAGAATATGCTCATCTCTCTTGATCCGAATATCCGATTGAGACTCTGGAGTAAAGAAGAGGCAAAAGCTGCATTGAAAGAGTTTTTACCTTACGTTGATATTTTGCTGATCGGGATAGAAGAGGCTGAGATTTTGTATGGAACAGATGATCCGGACATGATTATTGCCAAAAGCTTAGATGAAGGCATCTCCTATATTGCGATTAAGCAGGGGGCTGAAGGGTCAATCGGTTTCTATAACGGAGAGAAGGTTGTCTCGCCGGCTGTAGTACCCGGGAAAGTTGTGGATACAGTTGGTGCAGGAGATGGATTTGATTCAGGCTTTATCTATGGTGTGTTACATGGATGGTCTTTAGAAAAGACGCTGCATTTCGCTAATACTGTAGGTTCTATGGTTGTCAGTGTGTCAGGGGATAATGAAGGGCTTCCTTATTTAGATGATCTGTTAGTGAGGATGGGAGAAAAAGAATCTATTGAACGTTAAAAGGTGGTGTTGATATGAAGATACAGCTTGCACTTGACCGTTTATCAAAAGAAGAGTGTTTCAGATTAATAGAAGAAACTGAAGAATACATTGACTGGATTGAAATTGGCACCGGTGTCATTAAGGAATACGGGATGTCAATCATCAGAGAAGTAAAGCAGCGTTATCCGGATACAACACTCGTAGCTGATATGAAGACCTGTGATGCAGGCGCTGCTGAAGCTGCTCAGGCGTTTGAAGCAGGGGCAGACATTTCTACTGTGATGGCTTTTTCAGCAGATAACACCATCTCAGATACGCTTTCAATCGCGGGTAAGTATGGAAAAAGAATGATGATCGATCTGCTGGGCGTGGAAGATCCTGACCGGGTGAGGAGAATCGAGCAGCTTGGTGCTGATTTAGTCAGCCTGCACTATGGGAAGGATATGCAGCACCAAGGTGCGATGAACGTTAATCTTTTTGATCTGTTAAGTGTGAACTCAGCGCTTGAAGTTGCTGTAGCAGGCGGGATCAATGCTGACAGCCTGCCCGCACTGTTACATAAGTCGCCTTCAATTGTGATTGTTGGAAGCGCTATCACAAAGGCGCCTGATAGTAAAAGGGCTGCTGAAGAGCTGAAAGGAGTGATTGAATCTGATGAAAACCATCATTGAAACAGTCGGAATTGAGATGACCAACGTTTTGTCTTCGGTTAATGAAGAAGAGGCACTCGCAGTAAGCAAAGAACTGAAAAAGGCCAGTCGGATTTTTATCGCAGGAGAAGGCAGATCAGGGTTAATGGGAAAAGCTTTTGCCATGAGATTAATGCACGGCGGCTTTTCAGTATATGTCATTGGTGAAACGATTACCCCAAGCATTGAAAAAGGGGATCTGCTAGTCGCTATCTCAGGATCAGGATCAACAGGAGCAATCCTTCAGTTTGCTTCTAAAGCAAAAGAAACTGGAGCAAAAGTACTGCTCGTTACAACCAGCAAGGATTCAAAAATAGGAAAACTCAGTGATGTAACGCTCGTGATTCCGGCGGCTACGAAATACCGCCGTAAAGAAGAGCCTAATACGATTCAGCCACTTGGCAATCAATTCGATCAGGCTGTACACCTCGTACTTGATGCAATCATTATCGGCACCATTCAAGGGGACGAAGAGGAATACCAAACGATGACAAAGCGCCACGCGAATATGGAATAGGAACAATCACTCTACTAAATTAACTTTTACGAACATAAGGAGGAATTGGGATGAAAAAGAGTCTGGCAGCATTTATGGGAGTTATGGTTACAGCGTCAATGGTACTTGCAGGTTGTGGTGATGAAGCGAGCAGTGGAGATGGTATTAAAATTGTTGCGGCACATAACCAGACATCGCCGGAAAATCCGTATCAGGATGGATTGCTGAAGTTCAAAGAAGTAGCTGAAGAAGAATCTGACGGTGCAATTGAAGTGGAAGTACATGCGGGAACGATTGGAACAGAGGAATCTGAACTGGTTGAAAAGTTGAAGCTTGGCGGAGCGGATGTCGTGCTTGTATCACCAGGTTTTATGACTGCAACAGGCATTGATGAAGTGGATCTGTTAGCCCTACCATACCTGTTTGACAGCTATGAGCATTGGGAAAGTGTTGTTGATGGCGAGGTAGGGGAAGAACTCGCATCGATTATTAACGAAAAATCAAATAATGATTTTAAAATTATCGGCTACTGGTCAGCAGGCGTCAGACACTATTACGGTAAAAAGCCAATCGAGTCTATTGATGATTTAAGCGGTATGTCGATCCGTACGCAGACGTCAGGAGTAGTGGCAGACTACTGGAAATCACTTGGCGCGGTACCGAGTTCAGTTGCATGGGGCGAGCTTTACCAGGCCCTTCAGCAAAATGTAGTGGATTCTTCCGAGAACTCATATCCATACTTTGTACAGCAGAACCATCACCAGACGCCAAATGGAAAATATACAACGGAAACAGCACATGATTACACAACAAGACTGTTGTTAGTAAACGGAAATAAATATGATGCAATGACAGATGAGCAAAAAGAAATTCTGATGCAGGCAGCTGAAGCGTCTGTAGAAACAGAACGCGAAGCAGTATTCGCTCAGGAAGAAGAATATAAGCAGATTGCACTTGATGATGGTGCGGAAATCAATGAAATTGACAGACAGCCTTTTATTGATATCGCAGATCCAATGAATGAAGCAGCTGCAAAAGACATGGGCGTTGAAGAACTGCTGCAGAAAATCAATGATTTGAAATAATCAGTAACGAGAACGCTTAAGTGCAAAACAGAGGGAGAGACCATTTCTCTCCCTTACTTTCTAGATAAGAAGGTGAAGACTATGATCAAAAAACTCGAACATATTCAATTAACGGTAGGCGTTATTTTCTTAAGTATCTTTTTCATTGCTATCGTCATTCAGGTATTAAGCAGATACATGGGCATCTCTGTTATCTGGACAGAAGAAGTCGCCAATTACTCCTTTATATGGGCAATCTTCATGGGCGCTGCAGTGATGGTAAACAGGAAGGATCACTTTAACTTTGACCTTTTATCAAAAAAGTTAAAAGGAAAGCCGAAGCATATTCTTGCGATTGTAACAGATACAATCTTGCTGTTATTTTGTATTGCGCTGCTCATTTACAGTTATACAGCGATGACTACATTCTGGAATTATACATGGAATGCACTACCTGCGATGAAAATGGGTTATGTCTGGCTTTCACTTCCAGTGATGTCAGCAACAATGATTATTTACCTTCTTTCACATGTTGGAGGAAGCGTGAAAAATATGAGAGTAGGGGAGGGAGCTGAATAATGGGATTATTATTAGTAGGCCTCTTTATTCTTTTAATGTTTATAGGGGTTCCAATTGCCTTTGTAATCGTCATTGTTGCCATGCTTGGGATCTTTAACATTCCTTATGTTCCTGAAGTAACGGTTCCGGTGAGAATGCTGAACGGACTTGATTCATTTGTCCTGCTGTCTGTACCATTATTTATTCTTGCAGCCAACCTGATGAATCACGGGCAAATTTCTCAAAAGCTGATAGACTTTTCACTCTCTATTGTCGGTCATATCCGCGGAGGACTGGCGCACGCAAATATACTCGTTTCGATGATATTTGCCGGAGTGTCAGGTGCTTCACAGGCGGATACTGCAGGAGTCGGTAAAATTCTAATTCCAAGTATGAAAAAACAGGGATATGATACGGAAACCGCAGTAAGTGTAACTGCTGCATCTTCAACGATCGGCGTTATTATTCCGCCAAGTATTCCAATGATTATCTTTGCAGGCCTTACCAATGCATCAGTCGGCGCATTATTTTTAGCAGGTATTGTTCCGGGCGTATTAGTCGGACTCGGCATGATGTTACTCATTTATATTTATTCAATTAAGCGAGGATATCCGCGCTTTGAACGGACCTCAGTTAAAAAGTTTACAAAGCTGTTTTTAGAGTCATTTCCAGCACTGCTTACACCGGTTATTTTAATCGGCGGAATTGTCACTGGTATCTTTACAGCAACAGAAGCAGCTGCTTTTGCATCTCTCTATACAATTGCGGTGTGTATGTTCTATTACAAAACGCTGAAGATAAAGGATTTACCTAAAATCCTTGTAGATACATTAACACTAAGCTCACTTTCACTCTTTGCCCTTGCAGCAGCAAGTGCGCTTGGAGAACTGTTGAGCTACTACCAGCTGTCTGTATGGGCACAGGAATTCTTTACAGACAATATATCAAGTAAAGCAGTGTTTATCTTAATTGTTATCCTGTTCTTCTTATTTATTGGTACATTTATGGATGCAATCCCGGCTATGATTCTATTTATTCCGGTTCTGCTTCCAGTTGCACTTGCCTTTGAAATCAGCCCTGTACTGCTCGGTATCATTACCATCATGACACTTGCAGTTGGCCTTGTTACGCCACCATATGGACTATGTCTGCTCCTTGCAGCAAAAATCGGTGACTTATCGATCGAGAAATCTTTTAAATCGGTGATTCCGTTTATCGGGGTTATCTTACTTGTTCTGTTATTCGTTGCATTTTTCCCGGATGTGGCTTTCTACCTTCCACAATTATTCAGTCCGGACATGTTTTAACTTAGCTTAAGTCAGGAGAGATGGAAAATGTCAAACCGAACACTGTTAAACGTAGATGGATCTTTAATGCTTGTAGAAGTAGAGCTTGAAAAAGATTTCCATTCTGATGTAGATCAGCACGTAGAAGAACAGCTCAGCTACATTTTAAAAGGGAAAGTAGAATTTGAAGTGAATGGTCAAAAGACCTTACTCGAAGAAGGAGAGGTACAATTCATCCCTTCAAATGAACCGCACAGAGTAAAGGTGCTTGACCAGTGTACGATTTTAGATGTATTCACCCCGTTACGAGCGGATCTATTAGAAAAACTCCGCTAAAGGAGAGGACCTCTATGGACAATCAGGACATGAAGAAGAAAGCGGCAGGAGAAAAAGCTGCTGAATTTGTAAAAGACGGTATGGTGGTCGGGCTCGGCTCCGGTTCCACTATGTACTGGGCGATTAAAAAGCTAGGCGACTTAGTAAAAGAGGGTATATCCATCAAAGGAATTCCCTCTTCCGTCCGGACAGCTGACTGGGCAAAAGAATTCGGTGTACCATTAACAGATTTCTCTGAAGTACAGCGTATTGATCTCGCTATCGATGGAGCAGATGAAATCGACCCTGCATTCGGATGTATAAAAGGCGGAGGCGGCTCCTTGCTTAGAGAAAAGATCGTTGACGCTGCAGCCGATCAGTTCATTGTAGTAGCTGATGACAGCAAGCTCGTATCCGTACTCGGACAATTTCCGCTGCCTGTTGAAGTCGTACCGTTTGGCTATGAAGTGGTTAAGGAGCAGATTGCAGGCTTAGGATGCGAGCCTGTATTGCGAATGAAAGGTGATCAGCCTTTTATCACGGATAATCAAAATGTCATTTTAGACTGCAGTTTTTTAGAAATCAAAGATCCCCAGAAGCTTCATGATCAGCTTAAATCCCTGATAGGTGTTGTAGAAACAGGTCTGTTTATTCATATGGCAGACATTGTAGTTGCAGGCAGGTCGACTGGTGTTGAAATCCTAAAAAAGAGAAAGGTGACAAAAAATGAAGCTGCTAGAAAAAATGACTGATAGCGGAGTCGTAGCTGTCATCAGAGGCTCTAAGCCCGAAAATATTATTGAAATTGGCAAAGCACTGAAAAAAGGTGGCGTGTACTCACTTGAAATCACAGTAGAGACACCTAAAGCAATGTCAATCATCGAAAAAGCGGCAGAAGCACTCGAAGGTGAAGGTATCATCGTTGGAGCAGGAACAGTGCTTGACCCTGAAACAGCAAGAGCGGCTATACTCTCAGGCGCAAAATTTGTATTCTCTCCAACATTTAATATTGAAACCATTAAAATGACAAAGCGATATGGCGCCTTAAGCATTCCTGGAGCTATGACACCCACAGAAATTTTGAGTGCATACGAACACGGAGCAGACGTCATCAAAGTTTTCCCGGCCAATGTACTCGGACCGGGGTACATTAAAGGCATTAAGGGACCGCTCCCGCATATTCCCGTCATGTCAACAGGCGGTATCAGCATAGAGAACGCCGGTGCCTATATTAAAGCAGGCGCAATTGGAATTGGAGCGGGTAGTACACTGGTCCCTGCTGCTGAAGTCATTACGCAGGAGATCAGTGAGCAGATTACTGCTAACGCGGAACGGTTTGTCCGGGTTGTTAGTGAAGCCCGGGGACAAAGTGTGGCTCAGACCGGGGTTTAGTAATTTATAAGTGTAATAACTATTTGACAGTAAAAACGAAGGTTGGAATAAATTGAAGAGACCCCTAAAAGTTAGACACAATTATTTCATTTAGGCAGTTTGAGTAAAATGAGTTCGGTACTGCGCTGGACTCATTTTTAATTTTGCCTTGATACGTTTCGTGTTGTCATAGTTCATATAGTTTTTAAGTTCTTTTTTAAAATGTTCGACACTTTCAAATTCCTTTAATTAGAGGAATTCAGATTTCATGATGCCGAAAAAATTCTCCATAACGGAGTTGTCATAACAGTTTCCCTTGAGCGACATACTTTGTACAATCCCTCTCGAATCAAGAACGTGGCGATATTGTTTCATTTGAATCATGCCAACCTTGACCGCGGAATGAATGAGTAGCTGGTGTTCCTCTTACAAATGCTTTAAAGCATTTTCTCACATCTCTGAAACCAATGAATATGTCGGTCTTGAGCAAATTGTATACGTAATAATTTCGCATATGAATAAATCTAAAACAGGTGAGAAATACAGCTTTTCGCCAAACAATTTAAACTCTGTAATATCCGTTACCCACTTTTCATTCGGTGCTTCCGCGGTAAAGTGAAGGTCTAAAATATTTGGCGCAATTTTGCCAACCGTCCCTTTATAGGATTTATATTTTTTCATTCATATTAAGCACTTTAAACCAAGTTCCCTCATAATGCGTTGAACCTTCATGTGATTCACTTTTTGTCCACGATTCGTCAGTTCATAACGAATACGACGATACCCATTACGGTCTTTATGTTCGTTGTAAATCGCTTGAATTTCAGCTTTTAGCTCGGCATCCCTGGTAGATTGATCTTCTTGACAAAAAGTAATACGTGTTTCGTTTAATGCCTGCGAATGTAGCGTGCTCACGCTGAGATTCAGGAAGCCAATGCCAAAGTAGCAGAACTCGCTGCAGTTTCTGAAACAGTTGAGGCTGAAACTGAAGATAAACAACCAATGACACAAGCGGAGTTAGATGAAATTGTGACAGAGACTTCACCGGATGTATATGATGCAGAGCTAGTTGTGCAAAACCTTAATTTAACATATATTCAGGATGGTCAATCAGATGCATTTAAAGCTGCCCACCCGGATCTTGGTATTCAGGATGGAGACAGAGTCTGGAGAGTAACAAACTCAAATAACTTTGCAGTTTACGTAGAATACGTAAAAGGCACTGAAAGCGGAGAGCTTGTTGCGAATCCTTCCCAGACATTCTATCTTACTGAAACTAGTGGCACAATGATCATCAAATGGCAGGATGAAAATGGCGTGTGGAAGCAGACGGTTAAAGCTGGAGCTTAATCATCAGATTGATATGAGCTGAGAGAGGAATAGAGCCTCTCTCAGCTCAATATTTATGTTGTGGGAAAAGTGAGTTTGTGTGGGGCGATTCTACTAATTGTACCACCTCACAAAGTATACGGTTCAGCACTCAATATAATTGGCTCATCACTTGGATTAATTGAATCAGGGCTTATAGAGATAGAGTTTTATGCATCATGGATAGAATTAATTGAGTCGCCGCCTCTCGTAATTGGTTCAATAATATCCTTATTTGAACGTTCTCTCCCTTGATGCACTAGAGTAACTGGAAATAGCAAAGCAGAATCTATAATTCCGTCTCCCTAATTTAATCAAATATATCTAGGTCCGGCGATTTCAATTCATATCTCATATATAAACCCCTATCACACTTCGCAATTTTATTGTCATTTTATTAAACTCCTCTTCCTTTAATATTTACTTTGCTGATTTCATTTACAGCCTTTGACTAACAGTTTAATAGTGAATTAGTGACTTCGACCTCAGATTTATGTTCTTGTACCCCATGATGCCTTTAATCTTTATGAATCTAAGTAGTTACGTACATCATTAGGAAACAGAGATTGTAATTAAATGCAGGTAGATCAAATTTGTCGAAAAATAAATTACAAAATAATTAAAAATAATAGTTCTAAATTCACCTAAAGATGATAAGATATTACTGTTATGAAATGGTTTCATATGCATGTAATACATATTTTCAGAGTTATAAGTGCAAATAAGGGATGGTGACCATCAAAATTAGTCTAAGAGTAATTTTAAATTGATATAGCTAAAATAATTATGACTGAAAAGAGGAACACATTAATGAAAAAAATACTATTTGTAACACTATTGAGTTTAGGACTACTCATCTCTACATTCCAACCAGGTCAGGCTTCAGCTCAAACTGACACAGAACTTGTATCCAGATTATCTGGTGAAGATCGATATGAAACTTCTTTAGAAATTGCAAGAGAGGGATGGAATGCTGCACCTAATGTGATACTTGTGACTGGGAGCAATTTCCCTGACGCTTTATCAGCATCTGCACTCTCGAAATCTAAAGATGCGCCTATTATTCTTACAAAGGCTGGTAAACTAAGTGCTGCGGCCATTTCAGAATTAAAAGCTTTAAGCACAAAAACAGTTTATATCATTGGAGGAACTAATGTGATTAGTACTTCAATAGAAGAAGAATTAAAAAAGATGAGCATTGAAACAACTAGAATTGCCGGTAAGGACAGATATGAAACATCTTTAAAGATTGCCCAGGAAATTGGTGTGGAAAATGGAATCACAGTGGCGATGGGAAGCAATTTCCCAGATGCTTTATCAATTGCTCCAATTGCTTCTTCAAAGCAGATGCCGATTTTACTTTCCAGAAAAACAGGATTGGATGAAAACATAAAATCATTTATCAAAAATAAGAATATTCCTGTTTCATATATTATTGGTGGAACCGGGGTGCTGGACAGTTCATTAGATAAGAGTGTCCCAAACAGTAAGAGACTAAGTGGGGATACGAGATACGAAACAAACCTTTCTATTATGAAGCATTTTCAAAAGGATTTATCTTTTGAAAAAACTTATGTTGCCACAGGAAGCAGTTTTCCTGATGCACTGAGCGGGTCAGCTATTGCTTCAAAAAATGATACTGCTATCTTTTTAACGAAAAAAGAATCGATGGACGCTTCTACAATTAAGTTTATGAAAGATAAAAGGGTTAAAAATGCAGTCATTCTTGGAGGAGCAGGCGCAGTAAGTGAACAGCTTGAAAGTGAGTTGAACAAAGAGCTTTTTATTTCTGTCTCAAAAGTTACACTTAATCCATCAGCTGTTGGAATCAAAATTGGCGAAAGCACTTTATTAAGTGCAGTTATTACACCAGCCGATGCAACTAATCCAACTGTTCAATGGTCATCATCAAATGCTGAGACTGCAACAGTTGATCAAGATGGTAAGGTAACAGGTCATTCAATCGGGACAGCTGTAATTACAGCTACATCAGAAAATGGTGGTTTTAAAGCTACTACTGAAGTACAAGTAAAGCCGATTAATGTCACATCAGTAAAACTTGATAAATCAACAAACACATTAAAGATTGGTGAAACAGATACACTAACGGCAACAATCTCACCTTCAAATGCAACAAATAAAACTGTGTCCTGGACAAGTTCAGACAATGCAATTGCAACAGTCACTGGAGAAGGTATTGTTGAAGCTAAATCAGTAGGCACGGCAATTATCACAGTAAAATCAGAAGATGGAGAATTCACAGATGTTTACACCCTGACAGTTAAGCCAATCAATGTTACTTCTATTAAACTGGATCAAACATCAGGTACGCTTATTGAAGGTGAATCTACAACATTACAGGCAACTGTATCTCCTGATAATGCAACAAATAAAGAAGTGACTTGGTCATCATCTGAACCAGCAATTGCTGAAGTAGATGCTAATGGTAACATCACAGCCCTTTCAGCCGGTAATGCCAAAATTATTGCAACAGCAACAGACGGCGGTTACACAGCAACATTTGATTTAACAGTTGTTCCCGTCATGATTGAATTCGTCGATGACATTTACCAGGAAGTTTATCAATGGGATGATTTTACTTTGCCAACACAAGTTACAGTACAAATGAATAACGGGACTTTAGAAGAAAAAGCTGTTACATGGAATACTACAGAAGTTGATACTTCAACTATTGGAAGTATCACATTTGAAGGAAGCATTGAAAATTATGATGAAAGCGCTAAGCTACATCTGGAAGTGAAGCATTTACAGGACGATCTTTTATTAACAGGAAAAAGTTCTGTCATCATTAACTCACTTATTAAAAGTTATACGATCACACTATCAAATTACACACCACAAGACTTAAAAGTAGAAAAAGTAGAAATATATAGTAATGGCCAGCTATATAGTACCCGTACAAAAGAAAATCTGGAATCAAATGGAGTTCCAACAACCATCTACTCCAACAACAGATGGTCCATAGGATTCGACTTTGGCTTTGGCATTTCAAGAAATAATTCATATTATATTGTCTACATCGATTACAATGGACATAGCATTCCATGTAAGTATATGTTGACTTAATAGAACGAAGTAAAGAGCCGGCTCCCGGGGAATGGGGGCTGGCTTTTTTGTGGTGATACAGAGGGACGGAGGTTATTGTATCATTTATGCAGGAAATACCATTTAAATAAAGTGCACCATACATTAAATGTAATATTAAGGTTAAATAAGTAATATGAGGGTACACAGAAAAGCAATGACAATAAATTAAGGTTAAAGATCATAATTTAATATCGATTCGTCTTATATTGAAAGTAGAGGGATTATGAAGAAAACTAAATTAGCACTGTATTCTGTAGTTTTAATCATCCTTTCTGTAATTTATTATCTTGTAATTGGTCAGACATCACGAGGAAGTTTTAGTAGTTTGCTTCTCATCTTCATTATTATAGTTCTAATTTCTTTAGTAAGTCATAAGGTTCTTAACAGAAATTCATAGGACAAGGTCAATTTTCAAAAATAAAAAGATGGAGCGTGAAAAAATGAAAAAGATACCCAGGATTTTGTTTGGTATAGTCATGGCCATGGTATTAACTGCGATTTATGTATTAGTCACAGGACATACCTCTTTTGGTAATCTTGGTATTTCATTTTTTGGGGTCTTCGGATTATTTATCGCGATATTTATGGATAAGATTATTACGAAAATTAAAGGAAATAGTGTTAAAGAAGAAAATAATTAAAAGTATAAATACGTTAATCTGGCACTATTGAATACTTTAGGTAATAGAACGACCACTTACATGTATAGCTAGTGGAGAACTATATGGGGGGTGATTCATAATTGGCTCGTAAAAAAGTAACAGAAGGCTCATTTAAAAAACTGCTTTATTTGATGTTGCCACTCACTTTTATTGCATTAGTAACTGCTCCCTATATAACGACAACTGAAAATGCCTCGTATGGCATCTACGTATTTGTACTAGCTTTTATTATTCCTTTAACTATTTGGAGATTATCTTTTTTAAAGTCAGGGAACAATAAAGGAAGTGGCAGGCCTGATTTTGCAAAAGAAATAGATCATAAAAATGTCAGCAGATCATTCTATGCTGACATTTTCTTTATCTAATTAAGGGTCTCATCTCATTGTTCCAGGAGTTGTAAAAGTTTCCGGGCAAAGAGATTCCTCAATCATCATTTCATTATCTTCCATACAAAAAAGAAGACCGAACTTACCCCGGTCTCCAATTTTAAATAAGTCTTGCAATTATTTTTACTCTTCTTCCTTCTTTAACCGCTCCATCTCCTCATGTGTCTGAGGAAATCCATTCGCCTGCCAATCTGCTCTGTAAGCAGCATCCAACTGAGTAAGATCTTTCTCTTCCTGATCAAAATCAGCGTTAACACTTTCCTCTTGATCCACCTTTACACTATTTCTCATATCAGTATCTTCAAGCGTTTCAAAATTTACATCTGGGTTCTTACCATTCATTCTTTTCTGGTACCCTTTAATGGCAGTAAATGTACCAATCGATGCAATTGAACCAACTAAAATCGATTTCGTTGCTGTGTTCATAATAAAACCTCCCTGAATATCCTATTTGATCGTCCTTAACGAAATATTACCCTCTTTATGAGAAAACATGAGAAGAATTAAAGTTACAAGCGTTAAGATTTGATAACATATATATCAGAACATTTTTATAGGAAATTACATACTAAAAAATCAATCGCTTTTTTAGCAAGGAGGTTCAGGATTTGAAAAAAATAATCTTAATGATTACCACTTTTCTTACAGCTTTGAGTCTATCTGCTTGTCTAAAAGTGGGTGACCCTATTAATACGTCTTCATTAGCAGTCATTGACTATATCAGCGATGAGGAATATCAGGAAGTCTTAAAATTTGTATCAGGCAATCCTCAAAAGAACGATTTCCGTAAAGTTATATACGATTTCAAGCTTGAACACGGAGATGACGTTATCAAGCGTGAAATCCGATTTCCAGACCCTGACAGCTGGCAAAATACACTCGATTCAATCGATAACCAGGAAAGACATCTAATCGAAACCGGAGATGAGCAAAATGATCCCAATGAAAATGTTGTACTCTATCACCGGGAGATCATATTTAACAGCAAAGGATTAAACAATCAAAAAGTGGAAGAAGCATTAAATGCAATTTTTATTGATGTATTCGTAGATTCAGATGTAGGGACACCTACTGATAAAACATATCAAATTTTTGAGGCTGAGTGAGTGTGGGAAGGGACCCTGCCTCTACTACCTCCCTTCCCGCAACCGCTCAACTGCACCCTTCTTCCATTTCTTCACCGCACTCACGCTCACTTGATGCCTTTGTGCAATCTCAGTCACCTTCATATCATCCACAAACGTATGCCAGAACCACTTTTTCTGATGTGCAGTCAGGCCTTCTGTGTAAGGCGTGAGCATATCAATTTCCAGCAGCTTGTCTTCTGTGATATTCATATTCATCTGACAGTACTCGTCAGATTTTACAGTTTCCCGCTCAAGTAACTTATTCTGCTTTCTCATAAGATCAAGTATGCCGCCACGAATATATTGATAGGCAAAAGGAGCAAACTCACCATTTTCCTCCTGGAATTTCTCTGAAGCTTTCCATAACGCAATCCGGCCCTCCTGAAGGTACAGGTCATGATCACGGGTTACGTGAAGCTTCTTCATCATATGAAAAATCATCGGCTCAAACTGTTCATATCGTTCTTCAAAAGTCATTTTATTTTCTCCGTAATGGAGACGCGTCTACCGGTTATTCCCTGGGTTAATTGAAGCTTATAAAAAAAGGCACCGGCTTGCGATTGAGCGTTTTTTACTTTCGAAGCTGAAAAGGTTAATTCGGTATCGTTATTTCATACAATAATTTAATTTTGTATTTTAAATAAACAAAACACATACATTTAGCATAATTAATTTCTTATATTTTACTAAATATTTAAAAAATAAAAATAAATAAAGGAGATTCTCAAAACATGTCGAATTAACAGGAGACGACACTTCTTAGGTACACTTCAACGACGCGTTAATAAACGTTTTGGCAGAGGCCGAACAGGGGAGAAATGGATGAAAGAAAACTGTATAGATTACAAGATTAATACTTCAACAATGGCGATCAGATGCGCAAGACACCTCGAGTTCCAAACCCACATCATCGAAACCAATAAAAGCTGTTATTCAATGCAGCCTCCACTAAAATTGCTGGAATACGCCTGCAAAATGGGTGGCAGCACCTACAAAGGCCGACAGGAATCAGTCAGATTCAAATTCGGCATTCACAGCAAAATTCCAATTCTGGTCAATCAAAATGAAGAAACTATTATGTTTCCAACACACTCGCCGACACATATAAACAACACATGGATCTCGCTTGAGCATTTTCACAAGGCATACGACCATGAGGATAGGGCGAAGTCGACAGTTGAATTTATCAACGGAGAGCGGATTACAGTCATGTGCTCTCTGAAAACAATCCTAAAACAGCATCAAAGAGTGTCTGCGTTAATGCTGCAGGAACTGCATTTTCCGAGAAAGCACATGGTGATGCGGGTGCTGTAAATATCAGGAAGGGAATAGATACTTTTATGTTGATCGTACTCCAGGTTATGAGGAAAAGTTAGACAAAAGGGAGAGGCTGATATGCAACTGGTTAATCATTTTTCAGACGTTCTGCAAAACATTCATACATTAAATAAATATCGCGATGAGGAAGTTTATCAAAATACGTACAGAGGTTACATCGCTAGAGGCTCTTGTTTCCTCATTTATAAAAAGAATGGAGAAATGTATATAGGACCAAGTCGTTTTATTGGTTATTTAGATAATTCAATTGAAAAGCATGAGTCAGCTTATGAAATTGATGGACGAGTTACAAATAAAAAAATCACCAAAATATTAAACCAGCCATGTCTTGTGAATGAAGAAGCAGAAAAACTATTTCAGGAATACTGTAATCGTCATGGTATTAGTCCTCATATAAAGGTCCGTAAATACTGGGTGATCTCAGATAGCAATGCGGAGATTGTAGAAGATATCTTAGAAGTGACTGCTACAGAGGAGCGGGGGACAGATAGGCTTACATTGATAAATGCAAGACTTGGGCAGGGGAAGTTCAGAGAAAACCTGATGGATCTATGGAACTGTCATTGCCCAATCTCAGGAATAAGCCACACTAACCTTTTAGTTGCTTCACATATCAAACCGTGGAATGTATCCAATCATAAAGAAAGGCTGGATCTCTACAATGGCTTACTGCTAAGTGCGCATTATGACAAATTATTTGATAGTGGATATATTTCTTTTCATGATGACGGTGGAATCATTATTTCTTCACATTTAGATGAGGAGGAGTTTAGTAAACTTCAACTAAATAATGAGATTAAAATTGAGCTTCATAATAGACATAAATCATATATGTCATATCACAGAGAACACGTATTGGATAAATGGAAAAAGAATGAATAAAAAAGGGTGGAAATTTTGATTCAAACACAGCACATGATCCAGATCGATTGGAACGGTCCCTATAAATTACCCGAACTAAATCAACTGACAAATACAGAAACTGATTATGGCGTCTATCAAATCTACGGTAAACACCCTGTATATGGTAGCAACGTTCTCTTATATATAGGAAAAGCAGATCGACAAACATTTGGTATCAGGATCTCACAGGAAGGCTGGCTCTACCAAAATGATGCAAACAACCTGAAAATCTATATCGGAAGACTCCACGGAAACCAACCATCTTCCGGAAGCGCCTGGTCATCAGAGATTGACCTTGCAGAGAGGTTATTACTCTACGTACACAAACCAGCACACAATTCAAAAAGCATCGCATCTTTAGTCAATCAACAACTTCAATATGTTCATGTTCTTAACTGGGGCCACCATCGCGACTTGCTGCCTGAGGTTTCAGGGTTCAGGTGGACAGGGAGATTGGATGAGGAGGGGTATGAGGTTTATCGGTGGGAGTGATACAGGGGGACGGAGGTTAATGTATCGTTATAGGATATTTTACATAAACAATATATTAACCTTCATCATGCTGTATCATAAGCTCTAATTGTTCTTTATTAAGAATATTATATAATCATATAAAGAACAAAAGGGAGGGATTGTTTTGCAAAGGCTTTATAAAAACTTTGAACGTGTAGATAAGTTATTAGATGGTAACGTATCAATTTATCTGGATTTTATAAGAGGGGTCGCGGCTATCTTAGTAGTGATGGAGCATCTTGGATCAAGACTGCTGGTAGGTTACGGTAATGCAGATTCAATTGGTATACTGCAGCAGGTACAATATTTATTGAATATGATGGGAGGACCCTCAGTCATTGTATTTTTTGTATTGAGCGGGTTACTGATCTCACGGTCAATTTTTAAATCCTTTTACAAAAACAAATGGTCCTGGAAATCCTATTTAATCAGCAGATTGACGAGGCTGATGATTGTACTTATTCCTGCCTTGCTGCTGACATTCATTCTTGACCGGTTTGCAACAGTTTATTTTGGTTATGATCGTTATGATCAACTTGGAGAACACATTGCATCATTTTTCGGGAACCTGTTTTTTATGCAGAATGTCTTTGTTGGGACATATGGATCTAATAGTCCTTTATGGAGTCTGAGCTATGAGTTCTGGTACTACATGATGTTTCCACTCCTTTTAATCGCTGCAATAAAAGGGAGTAAAATAATCAGAGCGATGAGTCTGCTGTTATTCCTGTCTATTCTGGTGATGATCGGTACGAAAATGAGCCTGTATTTTATGATATGGAGTGTAGGTGTTTTAGTGCTAATGAGTCCTGCTGTTAAAGTACTGAATAAGAAAGTCATGCTGCTCGTATCAATTGTATTGCTAGGTATTGCAGTAGTGGTTCGTCCCCTGATGATGACAGGAAGACTATTTACAACAGAATGGACAGAATTTCTCTTTTTACCGGATCTATTTATCAGTGTGACATTTGGGTTCTTTATCTATCAGCTGCTACATAACTCCTGGGGCTTCATCAGAAATATTCAATTAAAATCATTTGCCACGTTCTCAAAACTGATTGCGAGTTTTTCATTTACTCTTTATCTCATTCATTACCCAATTATCAATCTTGCTTATTACTGGGCTGCATCACTAGGTTATGAAGGAATACAGCCTGGCGGTATTTCATTTATGATTGAAATGCTGTTAGTGGCCGTCATCTGTGTGATTGCCTACGCATTCTCATTGTTTACAGAAGCAAAAACAGGTCAGGTCAGGAACTATGTCTTCAAAAAGGCGCATGCACCTGCGTTTTTACGACGGGGTGAAGTGGTTAAGAAGACAGCAGGATAAGTACTTGCTGTCGTTAGATAAAAATGAGCCTGTCATCTTCAACTAAGAAGATGGCAGGCTTGTATTATTTTTATGTACCCGTTGTAAAATGTCGTGTCATTAAGTTTATTGTAAACTAATAAAAAGGAGTGATAACCCATGAAACACTTAGCACGTGAAAACTTTGTCTACACAATGGATCAGTCAAACAATCCGGCAATCAGAGTGAAATCAGGCGATCAGATAGTAGTAGATACATATGATTGCTTTGAAAATCAGATTACGTCTGAGAAGACTAATTTTGATTCAATCGACTGGAATAGGGTGAATCCCGCGACAGGACCGATATTTGTTGAGGATGCTGAAAAAGGGGACATTCTAAAAGTTCGCATTGATGACATTGAGATTGGTGAGCGTGGGGTGATGGTGACAGGTCCTGGTCTTGGGGTAATGGGGCACAGAATGGAGAACTTTAACGTTAAAATGATCCCAGTGCAAGACGGGAAAGCAGTTTTTGATAAAAAGCTGAGTATTCCGCTCAACCCTATGATTGGTGTCATTGGCGTTGCACCGGAGAATGAGGGCATTTCATGTGGAACACCAGGTGCTCATGGTGGCAATATGGATACAAAAGAAGTCACGACCGGGGCAACGTTATACTTCCCTGTCTTTCATGAAGGTGCATTGTTGTCTCTTGGCGATCTTCATGCTGCAATGGGTGACGGTGAAGTCAGTGTTTCTGGTATTGAGATTCCTGCCACTGTGAAAATTACGGTTGAAGTAGTGAAAGGGCAGAGCATTTCTTATCCATTTTTAGAAAATGAAGCAGGTCTGACAGCGCTTGTATCAAAAGAAACGTTGGATGAAGCGGCTGATACAGCAGTGGAGTTGATGATCGACTTTATTCATGAACAGGCCGGTCTGACGTTATCTGAACTGACCATGCTGATGAGTGCTACAGGTCAGGTGCAGGTCGGTCAGATTGTTGATCCGCTGAAGACAGCGAAGTTCCATGTGCCGAGGTATGTGCTGGAAGCATATGGGGTCAAGGTATTTGGGGAATCTTAAGAAAAAACGAGTGTTCATGTATATCAAAAAAAGCTGCCAAAAGCAGCTTTTTTTGAATTAGAAACTTCTATAACTATCAAATTTAGAACTCCAGTAAGGATTACTTAAGCTTGTAACTTCTACTCCGTTGTTTCCAGCATGGATGAACTGGTTACCGCCAACGTAGATTCCTACGTGTGAGATTCCTGCTTTGTATGTGTTTTTGAAGAATACTAGATCCCCAACCTGCGGGCTGCTCACATGCGAAGAGCGTGAGTAGTAGCCTGCTGCGCTTGTTCTTGAAGTATTAAAAACATAGCTGATGAAGCCGCTGCAGTCGAAGCCTGATGGTGATGCTCCGCCCCATACATAAGGTTTTCCGATTTGTGCTTTAGCTCTTTGAATAACACCAGATGAACTAGAAGTACTAGTACTAGTTGCTTGAGTTGATGTTTGAACTGGACCTGAAGATACGTTTGAAGCTGTACCTGTCACTTTAAGTGTTTGCCCAGGGAAAATCAGATGCCCGCTTAATCCGTTTAAGTTCATTAACTGAGAAAGGCTGATTCCGTGATTAGCTGCAATTCTTGATAATGAATCACCAGACTTAACAGTGTAAGTTGATGTAGATACAGACGCGCTTGAACTTGATGAACTGCTAACATTTGAACTGCCAGTATGTACTGTGCCTTCAAGCTTAAGTGTTTGTCCAGGATAAATCAGATGAGATGTAATATTGTTTAAAGATCTGATACTTGATAGTGAAGTACCTGTTTTAGCTGCAATTCCGGATAATGTATCACCAGATTTAACTACATACGATGATGCGCTAACAGAAGTTGTGCTGCCTGTATTAGAAGAAGATGATGAGCTTCCCGAAACTTTTAGTACCTGATTTGGGAAAATCATATCTGATGTTAAGCTATTAAGCTGTTTAATATGATTAACGGAAGTTTGGTGTTCGATCGCAATCTTCCAAAGTGAATCGCCACTTGATACTTTATACGTGCTCGCCAATGCCTGAGATCCAAGTCCACTAATTGTCGCTGCAATCGCTGTAGTTGCTACAGCTGTACGTGCCCACTTTTTCAAAATCTGTACACTCCCTATATGCAATTAACACCATTTCTTGATGTTTTATTTATATTTCTAACATTTATATTACTTTACTTTAGGGTGTAGGGGTATTACAGAAATATTAAAAAGTGTTACAAAGTATTACAAAATAGTTTATGGATAGTTCTTTTAGGGTAATAAAATTTATTTGCACTAAAAATGATATAAGTTCTTAATAGATTTTATGATTTCTTGTAAGTTATACATAGACACTTAATTTAAGCTTTTTAACGTCAAAAACTCCGAAACCATTTATGGTTCCGGAGTTTTGTATGTTTAAATTATTCGAATAATGTTTGCACACTCTCAGATGGAAGTGCATTTTCTCCGCCAAGGATAAATATTTCTTTTGAATCAGGAGTTAATATGCTGACCGTTTGTTTTGTTGTTGCTCTTGGTGCTTCAGGTGCGGTCAGGATTAAGGGTGCCTGGTATTTGGCTGCAAGTACGGAACCTGAAAGCGCATCAGGATAGTTAAGACCGGTTGCCAGATACATTTTTGCCGGTGAAATAGAGTCAGCAAAATGCGTGATAATGGCTGTATTTGTTTCATATCTCGATTGGCCGGAAATTCTGACTGGATTTTTAACTTCATTATATACTGAGTCCGAAATAGCAGTATTTCCGCCGATAATAAACGTTTCAGTATATTTTGCTTGACTTAGATGAGATTTTGTTTCAGCTGGAAGTGAATTGGCTTTCGTTAAAAGAATTGGCATTTTTTCGCTCCCTGCTATAGGTGCAATGGATAAGGCATCTGCAAAAGTCTGTCCTGTAGCAAGCACAGCTTTATTAGCACCCTTAATTTCATTTGCGATTTTTGCAGAAGTAGAGTATCTGTTTTCTCCACTGATTCTTCTAACGTTGGCTTCTGAAATACCCAGCATCTGCAATTCTAATTCAATATAAGAACTGAGGACTGACTCTCCGCCGATAATAATGACTTCCTTCGCTTTCAGTCTTTTAATTTCTTCTCTTACACTTTCAGGGAGAGCCACTTCTCTTACTAAAAGCAACGGGGCATTATAATAAGAAGCAAGTGGTGTTGCGCTTAATGCATCGGGATAGTTTTGTCCGGTTGCAAGAACAACAGTATTTGACGTTTCCCAACCTTCTTGTGAAACTTTTACAGCCGTATTATAACGGTCATTACCGCTGATTCTTTCTGACAGGTTCCATTTGTTATCGAGTGCAGTTAATGCTGCAGGTGCATTCAGGCGCCCCCATCCTGAAACCAGGTCATATCCTGGAGCCAATTCTTCAGGATAATATGGAAAATCGTCGTAGAAAGGATCTTCATCATAGTACACAGGAGGATCTTCTTCTGTAAATGCAATATCACTTGCTGAAATGGTTAGAACTTTTCTAATTTGTTCTGCTGTAATGTCAGGTTTGATTGATTTGACGAGTCCTGCAACTGCTGTGACGTGCGGTGTAGCCATTGAAGTTCCTGACATTAATATCGTATTTCCATTTGGCACAAGGCTAGGAATATCTGACCCCGGTGCGACTAGGTCAAGACCTTTACCATAGCTCGAGTAATCGGACACGATATCCAGACGATTAGTTGCGCCTACAGCGATCGTATATTTTGAAGAAGCCGGGTATGAAACTTCTCCATAGCCTTCATTTCCTGAAGCTGCGACGATCGTCACGCCTTTTTCCGACGCATATTTCATCGCATATTCAAGAACGCGACTATAGGGTCCGCCGAGACTCATATTAATCATATCAGCACCCTGATCAGCAGCATAAATAATACCGTAAGCGATTTTTTCAGTATCACCGCTTCCGCTTGCATCAAGGACTTTTACGGGGAGGATTCCTGTGTGCTGATTAATCCCAGTCATCGAATAGCCGTTATCTGATTCTGCTGCAATGATGCCTGATACATGCGTACCATGGCCTTCATCATCCATAGCATCTGAATCATTATTAATAAAATCATATCCTGTACTGATGACCTGATTTTTCAAGTCAGCAAGTGTGTAATCTACTCCTGTATCAAGAACAGCTGTCACCGTTTCAGTCATTTCTTTCTTATCAAGGAGTTCAATCATTTGTTCATACTTAATATCCGCATCTTTTACGCCGCGTCCTTCGCCAGTATTATTAAGAGACCACTGTTCATCATAATAAATGTCCTGTGAATGGAGCGTGTATTCCTGAACGGGTTCAATAAATTCAATCTCTGGTAATCCCTCAAGCGTTTTTACAGTTTGATTAAACTTTGCAGATGATAGACCTGGTGTGAGGTCCACAATGACAAATTGTTTGAATTCTGGTGATGTTGCATCAAAAGTAGTTACTGAATCAATTGTTGTTGTTGCGCTTTTAACTTTATCAAGCGATTGTCCGCTCTTAAGTTTAACAATGACACGGTTTGAGCTGGTGTCATTTTTAATGTAACCACCCTTTAACATGACATCAAAGACTGATCTGTTTTTAATTGAACGAATACCGATTGCCTCTCCAGTCTTCTTGATCTCTGCTTCAACTTTGCCAGGAGCGGCATCAAGAGCCAGATCATAGATCGAATTGATGGCATTCTGGTCATCAGTTGAAATCACTTGTGTACTATAGAAGCCATTACCGGCAATATTACCGATCAGCCCTTTAAGCTGTGTAAGACTTTGGGTGAGCGTTTTTTTAGCTTCTGCGTCGGTTAGTACTTTATAACTGATAAATGGGGCAGTTTTATAATACAGTTTTGTTAACTCTCTGCCTTTTTCGGTTTGTGAAAGCATATCACCGCGAATCGTTTTTAAATTTTCAAGAAGGTCACTATCATCTTCAAGAACGATTTCTGCAGGACACTGTTCTTCATATACAACTCTTGAAGAGTTTAAATCAATTCCTTTAAAGCTGATTGTATATTGATGTTCAGCCTGCTCTTCAAAATCCTCAATAAATTCTTCTGAATAGGACTCCACTTTTATGTAGTAGGGACCTTCCCACGCAATCGGGAACTGGACACTTCCACTCTGATCTGGAAATGCATAGCTTCTATAAAAGTCAAAGGTCTGATCATTTATAGCCAGCTCAGCACTCGAATATGTCGAAAAACTTACTTCATGATCAGATTGCACTGAGATCTCAAAATGAGAAAACTGTTGTATCTGTTCAGGCTCCAGATCGATTCTGAACCATTCTTCATACATATCAGCATCAATTGTCCTGTTTACTTCTATTTTTTCCTCTAATGGAACTGCTTCAATTTCCTGAGCTCCGTATGAAATCTGACTGACTGGGACAGTAGCAAAAACTGATAATACAAGTGCGAAACTGATTAGCACTTTCAACAATTGATTCATCTACCCAACTCCATTCAATATATTTACAATTTAATTAAATCACAAAGTTTTTAAATAAAATAGATAGCTGGAAAAATTTATTTCAGGTGACAAAATGTGTAGGATGTGATAAGTCGAATTAAACAGAGTTAAATCAATTAGGCACTCAGATTCACTATATGAGCTAGCGTGCTAACATATGACAATAAGTTTGATTAATATAGAATTTCCCTTCAATAAGATAGTCATATAGAATAAATCTATAGGTTGAGCATAACTAAGGAGAACGACAAATAAACGTCTATACTCAGAAAGGAGCGGATACAAATTATGAATCAAACAGTGAAGAAAGCAATTATACCGGCTGCAGGATTAGGTACTAGATTTTTACCTGCTACAAAAGCTATGCCGAAAGAAATGCTGCCCATTGTAGATAAACCGGCTATACAATATATCGTAGAGGAAGCTGTAGAATCTGGAATCGAGGATATTATCATTGTAACCGGTAAGGGAAAGAGGGCAATTGAAGACCACTTTGACCATGCCTTTGAACTTGAAGCAAATTTACTTGAAAAGAAAAAGTATGATTTACTCGAAAAAGTAAAAAAGTCATCAAAAGTGGAGATTCACTACATTCGTCAAAAAGAACCACTGGGATTAGGTCACGCTGTCTGGTGTGCAAGAAAATTTATCGGGAACGAGCCGTTTGCAGTGTTGTTGGGTGACGACATCGTTCAAGCTGAGAAGCCTTGCTTAAAGCAGTTAATAGAACAATATGAAGAAACTCAATCTACAGTCATTGGTGTAAAGCCGGTACCTGAAAATGAAACGCATCGCTATGGGATCGTGGATTTTTACAAAAAGTATGGAAATTTGTATGAAGTTAATCAGCTAGTTGAAAAACCTGAACGTGGTACTGAACCTTCAAACCTGGCAATTATGGGGCGTTATATTCTAACCCCGCAAATATTCTCTTTTCTTGACCGAAAACAAATTGGAGCAGGTGGAGAGATTCAATTAACAGATGCCATTCAGGGCCTGAGCGACCATCAACAGATATACGCTTATGAATTTGATGGAATCAGATACGATATCGGAGAAAAAATCGGATTCATAAAAACAATCATAGAATTTGGTATGCAAAACCCGGAACTCAGAGAAGAGCTTGAACAATATCTAAAAGAATTAATTGAAAAGTAACCTGATCTGAAAAATTGAATTCAAAACCTTTTATGCTATATCGATATAAACTAAGTCGATTCAATAAAACAAATGACCACTTGGAAATCATACATATTTCCGCTTAGTCGTTTAGTAAAACATTCTAGTGGTATAGATATTATGTATTCAAACCCAAATGAATATAACCCCCTTCGAGTTAAATAGACTCACTCCTCCAATGTACATATTTTGATTGGAGGAGATTTTTTTGTGCTACATGGAAGTGAATTTTTATATATAATATTCCATATTAATATAAGAACCTTCGTCGACCTGTATCTAACTTATCTCTTAAAATGGAATTAAATATAAAATATTAATCAATTTCTCTTTTAATTGTGTATAATAAAATATAGTTATATTTACACGGTTATATTTTACTATCGCTCACTTTTGAATAAGCGATTAATAAGTTTTATAAGCATTTTAAAGGGGAGTCGATTAAGTGAAAAAGGTTGTATTGATTATGGTATTGGCAAGTATGTTAGCAGGGTGTAGTGGTGGGCTCAGTTCTATAACGGATCAGGTTTTTGCAAGGAATGCTCAGCCTGAAATAGTGATTGAGACTTTATACGAAGCGGTTTTTAATAATGATGCAGAGACAGTCAATCAGCTATTGATGTATCTTGAAAGTTATGATGAAGACCCGTATGAAGCGATTGAAGAATTGTCCTGGCAGATAGAAGAGGTTGGGGGGATGAATAATTTAAATATTACTGAAATAGAGCAGGGTTATATGAAAACTGAGGTTATCATGGAAATGAATGAATACTATAGATCAGAATGGCGCTTGGTTGCTGTGAAGTTAGGTGAAGATGAAACGTTGGGATGGGTTTTACAGGAAATTGATGATCGACCGGTGATCATTGCTGTAGAAGAAATTAATATTGAGTATCTAATTAAATAGAAAAGTCTGAGCGCTCTTTGCGCTCAGACTTTTTGTTGTACTTAAAACTCAATCTTCATCGCCTCGCCCATCAACTTCGGCAAGTCCGTATTGTCTAGCAAACCCGAAAACTTATGAGACTTTGCACCATATGCATACACCGGCACATCAGTACCTGTATGTGCAGAAGTCGTCCAGCCGACAAGTGCACGGTCGCTGATGACTTCGTTGATTGCACTTGCTACATCATCTGCTTCTGTAATCACAGCTGCTTCTTCTTCAGTCAGTTCAATATTCGCGTACTCTTTTAACACTTCACCAGCGTTCGAGCGGTCTTCATTCAGTTCTGCAGCCATTGTATCGCCAGTTGCTTTTACATCGTGAAGGACGTCAATATTCAGATCATATTCTCCATTTGATCCGACTGACATACCGCCAGTTTCGTGGTCACCTGCTACGACGACAAGTGTATTCTTATCTTTTTTCGCGTATTCAATAGCAGCGGCTACTGCTTCATCGAATGCTTTTGTGTCATTCATCGCCCAGGCTGCATCGTGTGCGTGGCCTGCCCAGTCGATTTGTGAACCTTCAACCATCAGGAAAAATCCGTCTTTATCCTGCTCAAGAGCATCAAGCGCTGCGCCTGTCATGTCTGCAAGGCTTGGCTGGTCTGTTTTCCCACGCTCAAGCTCCGGCGCCATTGCATCGTCTGCAAAAAGTCCGAGCAGCTTGCCACTTTTAGCAGAAGTAAGTTCGTCCAGATCCGTCACATATTCATACCCATCTTGTTGAGCCGATTCCACTAAATTCAATTCAGGCTGCTTGCCATCTTCAGATTCAGGCAGGAAGTAATCACGGCCGCCACCAAGAATAACATCTACTCCATTATCAAAATACTGTGGGGCAATTAGCGCCTGGTCTCCGCGTGACTCAACGCTCGATCCAAATACAGCCGGCGTTGCATGCGTAATAGTAGAGGTTGCCACAAGGCCAGTCGACTTCCCAGCTTCCTCCGCCGCATCTAAAATCGAATCAACCTGCTCACCATCAGGCGTCACACCAACCATCCCGTTATTCGTCTTCACGCCAGTCGCCATCGCAGTACCCGCAGCTGCAGAGTCCGTCACTTCAGTATCCGCAGAATACGTCTGCATTAATCCTTTTACATAAGGGTCGAATGAAGACTCCTCACCTTTGAACCAGCGATAGTTCGTCGCATAAGATGCATTGTAACCATCCGGAATCATATAAATCACATTATGTACTTTTCCATTTCCCTGACCGGCCCAATCCGGTTTTCCCGATGCAGTCGTCTCGCTATCCTGCGTGCCAATCGCAATTCCTGATAATACTAATCCTCCTGAAAGTGCAAGTAAAGCTGTCTTCTTCAACATTTTCCTGTCTCCCTTCAAAATAGCTTACGGTGAGAAGGTTACCAGCAAATTGTAAAGATTCAATGACAGGAATGTAAATTGTGGGAAAGATGGAACGAATGTTATTTCTTATGGATGAAAATGTATGCTAAGTAGTTTTAGAGAGGTGAGAGGGAAGGGGTTTGATATATACGCTATATATACCATTTTGAGACAATTGCAACGTCTTATTGGGTGTACAAAAACCACCAGCACGATTCACGCTGATGGTTTTCATTAAAATCATGTTAACTGCATTGTAGTAATACATGTAGCATCATCTTCATAAGTGGAAATTTCAGATTCTACTGTTTTATCTCCATGCTGGATTTCGACCTGATAAGTGTCGTTTCTTGGCAGCCAGAGATCAATAAAGCCATTCTCAAATGTTGTCATACTTTCATCAATAACCACATTTCCTTCAGAATCTTCAATATAAACTTTAAACGTTTCTTCAATCATTTCACCCTGGCAGCCGGTCAGGCTATGGTAGGTGCAGGGATGAGTCTGATTGACGTAAGGAGCAATCGATACAAAGAAGTCTTCATGCGATACATCATATACAGATTCGCTGCCATCTTCTTCAGTTACAGTTAACTGTTTACCATTAATAGATGCCTGCTCTGCCTGTACTTCACGGGTGCTGAGGTCATTGATAAGAGCTTTGATATCAATTGAGCTTTCTTGAGTCTGAGAATTATTTTCATTGTCACCAGTACAGGCAACCAGGAAAATTGCAGTTATTAAAAGACTGATAAGTGATTTTAATTTCATCTTCATTCCTCCAGTTAAATTATATACCCTATTATAGTATAATTGGATCTTTTTGAAACGGAAGAGAGTGTTTAGACACAGAATGTTTAGAGAAAAAATTGGAGGTTTAGAGATGGGACATAAAAGTCACTTTCAAATTTGATAACATAAAAAAGCCACCTCAAGAATCTTTGAAGGTGGCATATGACTTTCATACAATTTTGAAAAGTTCGGTTGAAATCATATTATGTTCAAAATATTACACTGATTTAGATATAATATCGTTTCCTTTTAAAATTGATTTATCCTCTTGCAATACAGGTGAATAGCCTTTTTCAATGAGTTCTTTTATTGATAATTTGATTTTGAACGCCTATTAAAATAACCCGCCAAAATCCCTCAACTCATTAATCTGATCCATCACACCGCCAAATGCTGAATCCACTAGATAGTTTGCATAAACCCCAAGTACAAGGAATGCAACAATGGTAAAAATAGCAGTCCCGTAATAGCCATCGGTTCTCATACTGTTTTTATTTAGCAGGGTAGCTGTGAGATAGACTGGTGTAATGACTAAAGCAAATATTATTGCTACAGCAAGCGCTACGATACTGTATGTATTCGCATTAAGGAAGCCAAGGACTAAACTGATAAGGCTCAGAAACACGGTAGGGAATAAGAGTGTTCCATAATAGGCTACAATCTGCTGGATAGGACGTCCGGTACTGAAAACTTTCTGTGCAGCAAATAAAAGTCCTGTAATGAGAGCTACTGGTATAGCGAGATAGAGAATTCCCGGGAATAAAAAGCTCGTAAATGACGGACTGGATATACCTGTTTCAGCAGCACCAAAAAATCCTGAGAATTCATTAAGCCCTTCGAATAAAGTAGAAACAAAGCTATGAACCAGGCTTGCAAGCGATAATGCTAAAATGACCGTTGTAAGGATTAATAGAATGAGTCCATTTTTAAATTCAGTTGCACTTGTATGTAACACAGAAGCGGGAGATTTAATGTATTTTTTTATATATTCCACAAAGCCTTTCGATGTTTCTTTTGCTTTATTAACATATGGTGATTCAACTGCAGCTGTCTGTATAGGAGCAGCTTGTGTTGTAGCTGTTTGAGTTACTGCAGCTGTTGTAGATGCTGTTTCTGTTGTTTGTAGTACTGCTCCACATTTACCGCAGAATTTACCTTGTGCCTGTTGATGTCCGCACTGTGTGCACGTCATATAATCACTCCCTGAATAATTTTGTCTTTTCAATCAGAATTGTTCTGAAGGCAGATATAGAGTCATCTGCCTTCAGAACAGTTATTCACTAATTAATTCTGTTTTCAACAGTTCATGTAATTTGAACTGACCGTCAATGATCTTCAGTACGGATTCAGTTATGTATCCGTTAAATCTCGTTTCCCCATCCTGGTAGATATAGAACCATTCTTCAGTAGTAACAATGGCTTCGGTCGCTGATACGACGCTAAGGTCAATCAGGCTGGTTTGTTCTACTTCTTCTGTGATTCCTTTAGAAGCAAGATAATCAATATAATCTCTTTGCTCGTTATAGCGCGCACCTGATGAATCTGTGAATGGTGCAATGATTGAAAAGTCCTGCTGATTAATAGCTTCTACTGAAAGTTCGTTATAAGTTTTCATAAATGATTCGACTTCATTTTGAATATCGTTGTTAAAACTTAGACCACCTGTATTATCTGTAGCTTCTACTTCAGGCTGCGATTCGACCACTGTCTCGTAGTGCGTTTCAGTGCCGGCTATTTCAAAACCAGAAGGCTGAACCTGCCAGTTAGAGCTTCTTTCCATACTGCACTCCTGAACTTTGAAGCTCTCGTCTATATACTCAAGAATCAAATCACAGGTGAAATTTACAGGATCTGACCTGATATCATCATAACTTGAGCTCGTCATCAGTGTAGTGGGTACACTAAGCATCACTTTCCCTGCATCATCAACTACTGTTGCTTCATCTGGATAGATCAATGCTGAGAATATTTGACCACTATAAATCATTTGTTGCTCTTTCATTTCAGAAATCCTTGCATCTAATTCACTCTGATGCTCCGCGGTCACATTTGTAAAATGGTCTGATTCAAGGTATGCCATTGCTTTTAGCAAGTCATCACCGTACTGAAGGTATGTTTCAAGTATCTGATTAGCTTGTTCATCAGACATTACAGGAACACTAGTCTCATTCTCTCCAGCTGAAATCTCCATCTCATCAGACGAAAATTCACCCCATGGATACGTTGCTGAAGCAGTCGCCATCAGACTGCCGCCGATTGGAATCGGACCGACTGTATCAGTTTTCCCGTTTTCCCCAAAAGCAACTTCATTTTCATCAATGTACAACTTTGTATGAGCAGGGGAGCCATTTTTTAGGTTAAATGACACTTCTGCAAACTCAATCTTTGTTCCGACTGCCTGAACAGTTCTTGAGAGACTTACCAATGTAAGCTTCTGTTCATCAGAAAGTTCGCCAAAGTCATTTGAAAAATCGGTCGTCATTGTGTAGACACCTGGCGTCAGCGGACCGGCAGTCAGAACATCGCTGTCAGCTGTTTTTGATAATACTTTTCCATTTAACTTAACCTCTGCCTGAACCGATTCAGCAGGGAGCGGCAGTTCAATATACTGATCAGCCCCTGTAACCGCATATTTTTTGATCACGCCTAAAAGCGGCTTTTGCTCAGTGATTGTAAAAAGCTTTGTTTCTTCAGGTGTCGCTTCATGAAATGAGCTCAGCACCGTTTCTTCATCTAACGCTGTTAAAGCTTCTGCTTCAAACTCATTAATGCCCGTGCCGTCTTCATGCAGGACATATTTCTGTATAGCTTCTGTATCACCGTCTTTAAAAGCCTTGGTAAAGCGTTCAGCTGTCTGATCTGCTGAAAAATACAGGCTTGTTCCGTAAATGCCTCCGCCCAAAAGTACTAAAACGGTCAGGACAGACGCAATCACTGCTTTTTCCTTTTTCGTCCGTTTCCTTTTAGGAGCGGGTGGAGGAGGTGGTGGAGGGGCCGTCGCAGGTTCATCCTGCTGAAGCGGCTTGCCACATGACAGACAGAACTTCTGATCGGAAGCGGCCTTAGCTCCACATTCCTGGCAAAATTTTTGCATAGTTTCCCTCCTAGACTTCTGTAATATCATCAGTCATCATATCAATCCGGTCGATATACAACTGCTGATCTTTTATTTTTAAAATGTAGCTCTTTGTTCTTGTATAACGCCACGTTTCATTTACGTGATTATGAAAATCGAATAGTTCTGCTGTGTTCACTTTGTACGTATTTTCACCTGTTTGTTCGACAGAAGTCACACGGTCTTCAAGGAATTCAAAGAAATAATACGTATCATCAAAACTATGAATATATTCATCATACTCACGGTAAATAGCGCTTCCTGATTCGAAGTAGCTCTGGACAAATGAGAAATCCTTTTCGTTCAATGCATACTCGTAATCCTGACGGAAGTTTTCGATAAACGTTTCGATATCCTGGTCAGTTGCAGTTGAAGAAACCTCTTTTTCCTCTTCAACTTTTTCCACAACTTGTACCGGAATACTTTCGTGATAAGTCTCAGATCCGGCAAGTATAAGATCAGGCTCTGTTTCAAACGTCTCGTCTCTATAAGAATAGTCATCTACAGAAAATGTACCTTCATCCGCATTGTAGGCAAAAGTCAAATACCCTTCAGACACAAATTCTTCAGGATCTTTCGGCTCTGCTGCAAGGTGAGATGCTTCATAAAAATGGAGGGAAGCAGGGATCACAAGCTTTGAGGTATCACCGTCGCCAGTGACCCTTGAAGCACTTGTCATTAATTGAATTTCATTCAGCTGACCGGAATACATACGGTTTCGCTCAATCATATCCGTAATGTTATCCTGCCACTTTGTTTTCAATGCTTCAGTTCCATCCTTAATAAAAGAGGCATCCTGATTCGCATTCGCTTCCACAGTCTGCTCTGCGTAAGCAAGTGCGAGCTCGCCGACTTCACTTCTCTGATCTTCTGTTAAATGTGAGATCGTCACCGGCTGCAGACTTTCAGAAACAGCAATTTCTTCAGACTCAAGCGTTCCCCATGGATAAGTGGCAACTGCTTTTACACTGACTGATCCATTTAGCGGTAGAGGACCAACCTTAACTGTTTCACTGCTGCGCTCGTTAAAAGGGATCTCATGCCCGTTAATCACAACATTTGTTGCGTTCGGATCGTCATAAGGCAGACTGAAAATTACATAATCCATATCAGGCTCTATGTAATGCGACTGATACTCACGTGAAGCACTAGTCAGCGTCAGCTCCTCAGAAGCAGTCAACTCACCATAATCGCTGCTGAACGTAGAATCCAACAGGTAATTCCCCGCCAAAAACGGACCGGCACTGACAGATTCAGTGGCTCCGGATGTCCCAAGAGAAGCGCCATTCAGTGAAAATGCATACTCTACTTCGGACTCAGTCGGTAAATAAAGCTCAACATACTGCGGAACCCCAATGACTGCATGTCGGTTGATCACACCTGCAACCTTTCCATGCGGCTGAATTGACAGGAGCGGCTCATTTGTAGACCACAAAAACCCGTTCGTTTCCTCAAACGTCATAATCTCCGCAAGTTTTTCTGGCGGTAATCTTAGAAATGCTTCCGCCTGGTATTCATCCACCTCGACACCATTTTCAAGCACCATCATAGAAGTAAGAGCTTCGGCATCCTTGTTTTGCACAGCTTCTTTGAAACGGTCCATCGTACTGGCAGCGGAATAATAATTTGAAGCAAAGTAAGAACTGCCGACAACAGCAACGAGTACAACCGCTCCTGCTGCAAGTGCTGCTTTTTGCTTCTTTGTCCGTGGTTTCCGAGGGGCTGGCGGCGGTGTCTGCTGCATTTGAACCGGCTGCTCGGCATGCACTGGTTGTTCTTGCATCGGCTGATTAACCGGTTTTTGCGCCTTTTGATTGACCGGTGTTCCACAATGCTGACAGAATCGCTCATCAGCCTGCTGCGGGTGACCGCAGTCTGTACAGAATTTACTCAATATTGATTCACTCCTTAAAAAATATAATTAGAAATAAAACAAGTCGCTATCCATCATTTCCCAAAATGAGGATTCAGCGATGGATGTACCTAATAAAACAGTTGCGATTGAAACAAGTACAATATAAGCAATGTAGCCATATAGTGGATCCGCAGTTTTCGATTTAGTAGACAGCAATGAACTGATGATATAAAGGGGTATTGAACCAACAGCTGTAGCCAAAGATAAAATTATTAAGATGGATGAAAGAGTGTACATACTCATTAATAAAGTAACTACTGCTGTTACAAGAAAAATGAGGGGAAGTAAGATGTGTGAACCGTAAATCGTCATAACTGATTTGTAAGTATCTTCTCGTCCAAACACTTTATTAATTAAAAATAGACAAGTAATAATAAGAAATACAATTGCTGCTGTAATCATAAAGCTCTGGAAAAACATTTCGAAAAATGAAGGGCCATAATCACTCATACCAAAGCCACCGAATGTTGATTCCATTGCTCTTCTGGCAACCAGGTATGGTAGAGATCCCAGTAAAATTGAAAACAAAATAATTGATATTACTCCATTTTTGAATTCAGCTTCACCCGTAATCAGGGAATGAGAAGGACTTTTTATGTATTGTTTAAAATAATTCCAGTAATTTTTTGAGGTTGCCTTTGCTTTTTCTATCGTGGGATTTGGTGCACTGGCAACAGCTGCCTGATGCTGTTGTTGAACCTGTTCCTGCAAAGGTGGAGGCGGTGCTGAAGCCTGGTGCTGATTTTGTGATACGAAATCCTCCTTAACTACCATTTCTGACCCGCAATTTCCACAGAATTTTCCTGCTGATTGCTCATGACCGCATTTAATGCAACTCATTTAACCACTCCTTAACAATTTTTTAGCAAGAAATAGTGAACTTATAACTATTTCTTTATGCCTATGATATTGGTGTTAAGATGTAAAGTCAACAGAGTTTTACAAAATAATGAGATTTGTTGAAAAAAGAGGGCTTAACCGGTCTTTTTCTATAAAAGACAAAAAACCGCTGTATCCTTTGATAGGATACAGCGGTCTTAATATGAATCATTTATTCACTTACATTGACATCTACAATTCTACCTTCAACGCCAGGGATTGGCTGGCCTGAAGCTAGTGCTTCTGTCAGTACTGCGCTAAGCAGTTCGCCACTGTCAAATACCACATCATTTAAGCTGAACATGTCATAGCCGTCTCCACCTGAAGCTGTGAAGTCGTTTGTTGCCACTGTGTATTCTGCTTCAAGGTCAAGGGGTTCTCCGCCAACTAGTACTTCTGTCACTCGGCTTCCAGGAGCTTTAGACGAATCATATTCGAATGAGAATCCAGAAATGTGAAGGAAACCACCGTTTGGTTCTGGTGATAGACGAACAGAATGTTCAAGAGCTGCCATAATCTGTTCCCCTGTAACGTTCATTTTTACAAGAGTATTGACGAATGGAAGTACTTCCTCAACCTCACCACGCGTAACGTCACCTTCGTCAATTGAAGCTCTGATTCCACCACCATTTGTAAGGGCGATATCAGTATCAAGGGTTGATCTCATTGCATCAGTAATCAGGTTACCAAGGTTTGTTTCCTGTGTTCTTACGTCTGCTCTTTCGCCATCAAGTACTACAGGTGTGTTACCTACTACAACTTCTAAAAGTTCTGCAAGCTCTTCTTCGTATGGTACAAAGATATCAGAGATTGCTGCGTCTTCTTCTTTATCTTCACTATCGCGATAAAGGAATCCATTTACTCCGATCAGTTCGTCTCCAGCAAATAGAAGATTTGTATGACCGGCAGCTTTAGTGTATTCATATGCCTGTGTTACATAAGCATGTTCATATTTAACAGGTGTTTCAATTGTATCGTGACTGTGGCCGCCAAGAATCAGGTCTACACCTTCAACTTCATTAGCAATGTTAACATCAGTTTCCAGACCAGCGTGAGAAAGTAGGATAATGTGATCTACTTCTGCTTCGATTTCGTCAACGATATCCTGAGTACGCTCAACTTCGTCTTCAAACACAATACCTTCAATGTTTTTAGGACTTGTCTTAACAGCTGTATCAGTTGCAGTTACACCAACTACTCCGAATGTCTGACCACCACGCTCAATAATTGTATAGTCATCAAGGAAGTTTTGATCATCTTCTAAGATATTTGCTGAAATAATCGGGAAGGCTGCACTCTCAGCAACTTCTTCAAGATATTCATGACCAAAGTTAAAGTCGTGATTACCAGGAACCATTGCATCGTATGACATTTCAGTTAACGCATTAATTGCTGGAACACCTTCGAAGTTATTAACTAACGCTGTACCGTGCAGTGTATCCCCAAGGTCAAACAAAAGTGTATCAGGGTTTTCAGCTCTTACTTCATTAACAATTGTAGAAACTTTTGCTAGTCCCATGTGACCTTCATCTTCATCAAATGTAATTCTACCATGCATGTCATTTGTATGAAGAATCGGCATAACTGTAATATTTTCATCCATTAACTCAAACATTTCATTAACATCTTCAGTAGTAATAAATTTACGAGGCTTAAATGTTACATCGCTTGTATCAACTAGACCAAGTCCAGCAGCAGCAGCAATATAAGGTTCTGCTTCGTCAGAGATTACGCGATAGTCTCTGAAGGTTTTATAATACTTGTCAGGATACTCGTCTTTTAAATTGAGGCTTTTAACAAGGTATGTATAAGCCTGTTCTTTAGTGATACGTCGGTCAGGGTTTATGCCATCAGCATCTTCCTCTTCCAAAATCCCCGTTCTAAGTGCTGCTTCAAAGTAAACTGATGCGTCTTCTGAAACGCCAGGGAATAGATCTGTTGAAGTTTGAAGATCAATCCCAAGTTCATCAACAAGCTCAATGATAAACTGCTCAGTAGTAACCGGTGACTTTACTACTTTCTTTCCGTTTGCGTCTGCAGTGCCGGCGTAGGCAGAAAAAGTTAAACCAGCTGCCAATGCTGTAACAAGAATCTTATTCTTCTGTTTTTGCATAGTAACCTCCCGAAATGTATGTAGTCTTACCTACTAATCATATACATTTATGAAATCGTAAACAATAAACTTTCAAAATATTTATAAAAAACTTAATAAAATATTAATAGATTCTATATAAATGATTATTCAGAGCCGGCTGAACCAAGGTTGAATGACATTTGCTCATTATTACTCCAACGGACAAAAACTTTCATAATCTGCATAGGCGTATCTTCAGGTATTGTGAAATTATCAGGGTCGATCGTCATTTCATTTACACTATTCATATTGTTATGCTGATAAAAATGTAGCGTTACATCGGGAGGTCCTATCGAGTTTTGAAAATCAAGAGACAAATTCTGTCCTGGTTCCGGAAAAGGAATACTCTCAAGCCCTTCTGTGCCCAGGTGAGCAGGTATAATAGTAGGCTCAAGATTGTTTACACAGATTTCATCTGTACTGACCCAGCAAGACTGCGATTGAATAGATCTTTGTTCATTATCAATTTTAATAATAACTGAAGGGCTCCCCTTTTTATCAATAGTTGATTGAGTAAGTTCATTGTCGATTGACTGAAACATAGCAGGTCCAATAAGTAGAATTGATGTCAAAACAGGTACCACAAAAACCAATTTGGCTTTATGATTCTTTAAGTTGATACGATGAAAAATAATTTCATCAAACATATAAAAAATAGATGCTGCAATGATTGGACGTGCTGTAAAGGGGAGAGTCTCAATCAGTGAATCAAATAATGTGATATCAAGAAATATAAGGAAATTCACCAGATGTTTACTGTTTGACAGTTTCCTTGTGACTACTCCGGCGAGAAGAGTCACGGGAACTCCTATAATAAGCATAAAGAATGTACCCTAATACAGATGTAAATAAAATGATTCAGAATAAGTTCTTATGTATTCTTCTATTGAATGTTCAAAAACCATTCCGCTAGGAGTCAACAGAGTTAATACAATAATTGAAGTAATAATTGAGCATAAAACGACTAAAAGTTTTGATTTAAAAATATTAAACCCTCCAATAAATTAGTTAAAGCAACATATTCTATTATAGAAGATACAAGTCTGGTAAATAAATCATCTTTTTAAACCATCATAATGGCGGTATTAAATTAACTATAAGGATTTCATATTGGAGATCAGGTATTTAGAAAAGTACTACATTTTTAAATATTCTATTAAAATACTGTAAATCGGGACTTTTGGCACATTCTTCTATATTGGTAGTCTAATAGAATTGAACTTGACTACACCTTAAGGAGGATACATATGAAAAGTAAATTGTTGGTTGCATCAGCTTTAGCCCTTGGCGTAAGTGGATTTTCAGCATCTTTTGTAAGCGCAGCAGACTCTTATGATTATTATAGAGTGCAGGGTGACGATCGTTACAAAACTGCTGTCGAAGTTTCTAAGGATGGTTGGGAAGAAGGATCGTCTGAGGTTGCAGTCATCGCATCGGGCACAACTTATCCAGATGCACTTAGCGCTGTCCCATTAGCTCACCAGTACGGAGCTCCAGTACTTTTAACTAAATCAACTGGACTGTCACAGGACGTTATTAATGAACTGGAACGTCTTGGTGTTACCAATGTATTTGTTGTTGGTGGAGAAGTAGCAATTTCAAACGAAGTTATTGAAGACCTTGACGCACTTAGCATTACGAGCGAAAGAATTGCTGGGGAAACTCGTTATGAAACATCAGTAAAAGTTGCAGAAGAAATTGGACTTGATTACGGCTATGTATTGGCTTCTGGTCAGAATTATCCTGATGCACTTTCAATTGCCCCAAATGCAGCACTAGCGCTAACACCGATTCTGTTAACAAAAAATAACGAAATTCCTGCAGCGGTTCAGGAATACATTGATGCAAATGAATTCTCAGATCTTCCAGTTGTGGTAGGTGGAGAAAACGCTATTTCTGACGATTCAATCGAAGGCCTTGGCGATGTAGTAAGACTTGCGGGTCTGGATCGTTATGAAACGAACCAGGAAGTTATCGAATACTATGGGGATAATGACTTTACAGGAAATACGTTCCCATACATTGCAACAGGACAGTCATTCCCGGATGCACTGACAGCAGCTGCTGCAGCTGCATATTATGACAGCTCAGTCGTTTTGACAAACCCAACAACGCCAAGAGCATCAACAGTTGATCTTGTAGATAATTATTTAAGCTCGACAGTAGATGTATATACTGTAGTTGGTGGAGAAGTATCCTTACCTGAAGAAACAATTGAATCACTTTTAGGCTGGGAGTAAGAATTTGCATAGTGGCTCAGGTGACCTTTTGGTTGTCTGAGCTATTTTTGTGATGATTCTGAGGAGAGAGGAACGATATCATTCCCCCTCCTTATAAATCACATGCCGAAACTCTGGACATACTCAATAAAAATCTCAAATCCAATTTCCTCAGTCTTTGTGATTTTACTGTTTATTAAGAGTTTTGCCAGACTTGTGTGTGAGTTGAGTGCTTCTTCAGTAGTTACAATTTGATAAATACGATCATCAGTAATACTTGTGAGATCAACATTAGTAGAGGAGTAAATCTGTTGATTCGTCTCCTGTTCAAATGCTGTAACTGTTTGCTTGATTTGCTTTCCTGTAACATCAATGATAATCATTTTTTCATAGAATGGAAGCAGGTTTAAAATATCTCCATAAGTCATTTCGCCTGAAGTAAGTGTGCCATTTATGCTTGATTCAGGTAAAATTGAAAAGTCTGTCTGTCCAGATACATGGTTTGCTTTTAGTAATAAGCTATTTAATACATGTTGGCTGATAGTGATACTCTCAAAAGTTTCTTTGGGGATAATACCTACCACTTCTGAGGATTTATTCAAATGATTTAGTAGCTCTTCTGCTTCAGTATCTGTTTCAAAATACTCTAAGGGATGAAGTTGTCCATTGAACTCAATCAGCTTGCCTTCTTTATTAAAAACAACATCCAACTGACCCAAACTTTCATAGTAAGAGCCCGTTTGAAGCACAAGGGTATCTCCAATTCGATTAGCACGATCTGAGGGTAGTGCTGGTACGTGAGAGTGCCCCCCGATAATAATATCTATTTCAGGAACTGCTGCTGCAAGCCTTCTATCATTTCCCACCCCGATGTGCGTAAGTCCGATTATTTTATTTATGCCTGCTTCTTCGAAATAAGCAACAGCTTCTTTTGCCGCGGTTGTATAATCATTAAAGTTTACATTACCGGGGTCATCAAAAAAATCTTCATATATAGTAATACCAAAAATTCCGACTTTCTCATGATCAAATTCGGTAATCAGTCCATTAAAGATCAATCCACGACCTGTGTTTTCAGTAAAATTGTATGTAGCTAATGAAGATAAATGCTCATTTGGCGAGAGGTCGACGTTTGCAGAAAGCACTGGGAAATTAGTTTTTTCAATAAATCCAGCTAAAGCTGAATGGTCCCAGATTCCTTCTCCCTGATCAAATTCATGATTCCCTAAAGTCACAACATCATAGTTAAGAAAATTCATTGTTATTGCATTTGCAAGTGAGTCAATCTCTTTTTGAGTTACATTAGCGGAGGTGAAATCTCCTGCATCAAGCAACAAACTGTGCTCACTGTTTTGCCTTAAGTTCTGGATCGCTTTCGCATGTTGAGGGAATTTAGAAAACTCAGAGTGAGTATCATTTGAATGGATGATACGTAACGGGAATTCACCTCTAACACTCTTGATTAATTGAACATTTTTATCCGCTGTTTTATCAGTAATATTTGCAACTCTGACCTGAACAGGCTGAGGTACAGGAATATTCAATTCACTTTCGTTGTTATTCGGATAATCTGAACTTGTTAACAATGAACATCCAGTAACAGTAGCGAGAATGATAAAAGGTCCAAATCCTGCAAAAAATTTTTTCATAGTTCACCACATCACCTTTTGAATTTTTCAATTACCAAATATTTTACTATAGTCTACGAGCAAAACGGTGAGTCTCATTGTTTTTTAATGAAACTATCATTATTTTCTAAACAGGATTCAGACGAGATCGTTTATTGATTAAGATTTTACATCCCATTAGACTCAACTAACTTCATAACAGTAACTGTTCTAAAATCTCAAAAACCTATTGAATTCCTCCCACAATCATGTATAATAACTTTAACGCATAAAAGCATAAAAGCGTCGAAGTGTAAAAGTATAACAGGGGGTAGTTCAGATGAAAAAGTTATGGTTGTCGGGTGCAGCATTGTCTGCAGCAATGGTATTAGCGGCTTGTGGTGAGGAGATTTCTGAGACGTCGGCTGAGGGCGGCGGGGAGGATTCATATACGATTGGGGTGACGCAGATTGTTGAGCACCCGTCTTTGGATGCTGCGACTGAAGGATTTAAGCGTGCATTTGAGGAAGCTGGACTTGAAGTGACATTTGATGATCAGGTGGCACAGGGGGACCAAAATAACAGTCAGTCGATTTCGCAGAAGTTTGTGGCGGATGGTGTGGATCTGATTTTCGCAAACTCAACACCGAGTGCGCTTAGCTCGCTGAATGCGACGGCTGATATTCCGATTGTATTTACGTCGGTGACGGATCCGCTTTCTGCAAATTTAGTAGCTGATATGGAAGCGCCGGGTGGCAATGTGACGGGAACGACGGATATGCATCCGGATGCGATTTCGAATACAGTTGAGTTTATGACAAATGAACTTGACGTGAAGTCAATTGGCATGGTCTATAACGCCGGTGAGCCGAACTCGGTTGTGCAGGTGGATGCTGTGAAAGAGGCTGTTGGATCTGACGTGACGGTTGAGGAAGCGGCGGTTTCAACTTCAGCTGATGTGAAGCAGGCGGCTGAATCGCTTGTTGGAAAAGTAGATGCATTTTACATCATTACTGATAACACCGTTGTTTCTGCACTTGAATCTGTGATTGGCGTTGCAAATGATCAGGATATTCCACTTTTCGTTGGGGAGCTTGATTCAGTTGCGCGCGGCGGGTTTGCAGCGTACGGATTTGAATATGGAGATATTGGCTATGAAGCGGGTCAGATGGCGGTTGAGATTTTGACTGAAGGCGCTGACCCTGGTGAAATGGCGGTTCAATACCCTGGCAATCTGAAGCTCATGATTAATCGTGATGCGGCTGAGGAGATGGGCATTGAAGTGAAGCCTGAGTGGGAAGAGATGGCTGAATTTACAGAGTAATCGTTATGAGCGGAGCGCGCTGCTTCGCTCTTTTTCACTAAATGGAGAGAGGAAGAGTTGTATGTGGATGTCTATTTTCACATCAGTTGAAGTTGGGCTGATGTTTGCACTGATGGCGCTTGGCGTCTATTTATCTTTTAGAATTCTCGACTTTCCCGATCTGACAGTGGACGGGAGTTTCGTCACCGGCGCAGCGGTCGCGGCGATCATGCTTGTAAGTGGTGTGAATCCTCTGATGGCGGTCGCAGCAGCATTTGCAGCAGGCTTTATTGCCGGTACGATTACAGGACTGCTTCATACAGTCGGAGGCATCAATCCGCTTTTATCAGGAATCCTGATGATGATTGCGCTCTATTCAATCAACCTGCGCATCATGGGCGCCCCAAACGTTTCACTGCTTGCCCAGGATCACCTGTTTACCTGGATCCGTCAGGGCATCGGCGGCACGTGGTCCATCATGATTGTCATGGTTGCATTCGTACTTTTAGTGAAAATCCTGCTTGATTTCTTTTTAAAAACAGAGTTTGGTCTTGCGCTGAGAGCGGTTGGTGATAATCACCTAATGATTACTTCATTCTCTGGCAATATTCACTTTTATAAAGTGTTCGGACTTGGGCTTTCAAACGGATTAGTCGCAATTGCAGGCGCACTGGTTGCGCAGTACAGCGGATTTGCTGACGTAAATGCGGGGATCGGAATGATCGTCATTGGCCTTGCATCAGTGATTATTGGTGAAGCGATTTTCGGTAAAAAGACGATTATCCGCACAACATTAGCTGTGATTGTCGGCGCCATTATTTACAGAATCATTGTCGCGCTGGCACTGCGTGTAGAATTCCTTGAGACAGGCGACCTGAAGCTGATCACAGCCATCATCGTGATTCTCGCACTCGTCCTGCCAAAAGCGATTGCCAAACAAAAAGAAACGATGCGAAAACGCCAGCGCCGCCTACGACTCAGCGCGCAGAAAGGAGCCTGACCCATGCTTCAGCTAAATGACATTTACAAAGTGTTTAATGAAGGAACGCCGGATGAAAAAGTGGCGATTGATGATATTACACTTGATGTGAAAAAGGGTGACTTCATTACGATTATCGGCAGTAACGGGGCCGGGAAATCCACTCTATTTAACATCATTGCGGGTAAAATGTATCCTGACCTGGGTGAGGTACTAATTGGTGATCAAAACGTAACCGGGCTCCCAGAATACAAGCGTGCCCGCCGCATCGGCCGCGTCTTCCAGGACCCAATGGCAGGAACTTCACCGACCCTGACGATCGAAGAGAACCTTTCAATTGCATACAGCCGAGTGAAGCCGCGCACGTTACGTCTTGGTGTAACGGCGAAGCGCAGAACATTTTTTAAAGAGCAGCTTGAAACACTCGGCCTTGGACTTGAAGACCGCCTGCGTGCAAAAGTCGGATTACTCTCAGGTGGAGAACGACAGGCACTGTCACTGCTAATGGCCACATTTACAAAACCTGACCTTCTTTTACTTGATGAGCACACAGCAGCACTCGATCCTTCAAGAGCAGCACTCATCACGCGGCTAACGAAGGAAATCGTCGAACGCGAACAGCTCACGACCATCATGATCACCCACAACATGCAGCAAGCCGTCGACCTTGGGAATCGCATTTTGATGATGGATAAAGGGAAAATCATTTTTGAAGAGGAAGGTGCACGGAAGAAGCATCTGACTGTGACAGATCTGTTGAATGAGTTTGGAAAGATGAAAGGGACGGAGTTGTCGGATCGGACGTTGCTTGGGGTCTAGGTGAATAGCGGCACAGCGGGGACGGAGTTAAGTGGTTCATTTTTAGAATGATTCTAAAAGTGGATCACACAACTCCGTCCCCGTCGTACCTCATTCACTACCTCCCCGAAAAATCTGGAAACGGATCCTCTAATTTACGCCAATCAGATTTCAACTCTTCTTCAGTTAACAGACATTGATCAAGCTCTCTAGTGATGGCTTCCTGATCAAGTCCTATGCCAATAAACACAAGTTCATTCAATCTGTCGCCCCATTCAGGATGCCAGCGACTGCTTAGCTCAGGCTCATCTTTTAGCGTTTGCTGTTGTTCTTCTTCCGTTAAAGCAGCCACCCATGTTCCCGCAGACTGCAGCTGAATGGATTTTCCCGCCTGAGAAACCAGACCTGCAGACTGTTCTTTCGTTGCAAGCCAGAAAAATCCTTTAGAACGCACAATTTCCTCAGGAAGTTCACTCAGGAATTCATAAAACCTTTTCGGATGAAATGGATGCTGCCTTTTATAAAGGAAAGATGTGATGCCATATTCTTCTGTTTCAGGAATATGCTCTTCATTCAACTCTTTAATCCATCCCGCACCCTGACTCGCTTTCTCAAAATCAAAAGCCTTAGTATTTAAAATATCCAGCGGATCTATCTGACCGTAAGAAGCTGTCAGGATCTTTGCTTCAGGATTCAATGTCTTCAGCAGCACCTTGATCGCATCCGCAGCCTCAGCAGAAACGAGATCTATTTTATTTAGAATAATGACATCAGCAAATTCAACCTGATCAATCAGCAGATCAGACACGTCACGCTCATCCTGCTCATCCTCTGTCTGTTTGCGGTCAAGCAATGTCTCACCGCTCTCAAGATCATCTGCAAATCTTAGCGCATCAACAACCGTCACCATCGTATCCAGCCGAGTCAATTGGCTTAAATCAATCCCGGTTTCTTCATCTTCCTACACAAATGTCTGTGCAACAGGGATTGGCTCAGAAATTCCCGTTGATTCAATTACAATATAGTCAATTTCCCCAATCTCAGCCAGCCGCTTCACTTCAATCATCAAGTCCTCACGCAACGTACAGCAAATACAGCCGTTCTGCATCTCAACCAGCGTCTCATCCGTTCGCGAAAAATAACCCTTCTTCAGCTGACCGCCATCAATATTCACTTCACTCATATCATTCACAATCACAGCCGCTCTTAAATCCTGCGTACTATGTAAAATATGATTCAACAAAGTCGTCTTACCCGCACCTAAATAACCACTCAAAACCGTAACTGGTATTTTCATAAATGTAACCCTCTATTAAAACGTAATTATTACGATTTAAAGGATAGCGGATTTTTAAGATGATGTAAAGGGGTAATAGGGGGAGGCACAGAGGGGCGAAGGCTAATGTATTATGTTGATAATATCCAACTTTATATAATACCACTGTACACTTGGATCCAAGTGCATTTTTAAATATTCGTCTTTAAGTAATATTATGATTATCTATTAAAATAAGCTTTCAAATAAAGGTATTAGATAATCGCAGTTTATCTTGGTTATCGGTCAATTGATTTCACCTTACTATTTAGAAACAACTCCATTGAAATATTATAAATTTGTTAAAAGACATATACCTAAGAAAAAAGTGCCTGTTATTGACTTTAAAGAAGAATATAATAATACTAATTGACTATATATTTAACGAAAGGTATGATTTTTAATGATAAAAGAATTACTTATTTTACAATATTATATAGTTAAAAGGAGCTTATTAAATGAAATTATTAAAAAGTATTATTTTTGTAGTCATGTTTATTTTCTTAGGTTTTAGTATAACGGTGATTCCACTTCAAATGAAGGTTGCTGAGGCTTTTGAAGTTGATTACGTAAATCTCGCATACGTAACTAATGAAAAAAATGTTCAATCAATGTTTGATCCAAAATCTGTAAGTTTTAAAGGGAGTGAATTTGAAACTGCCCGTATAACGACGCTGTATTCATCCGTATGGTCATCTAAAAAGTCTGTTGTGAAAATTCCTAAAGGAGAGATATTCACTGCTGATGAAAAGTTAAATGGATTCTATAAAACGACATATGGAGGAAAAACGGGTTGGATATTGATTTCTCATTCAAAGGATCATATTCCTGGACCGAAAGCAGAAGTATTTGGCACTAAAAAAGTTGAAACAACACGGGAGACAATGCTGTATTCATCTGTGATGTCTTCAAAAAAGAATGTTGTCAGAATTCCAAAAGGAGAGTTTATAACAACTGATACAAAGCACAACGGATTTTATAAAGCGTTCTATGGTGGAAAGAGCGGATGGGTAATTGTGTCCCATACAAAAGATCATGTACCGGGCCCGGCTCCTTTAGTTGAGTCTTTTAAAGCAAAGCAATTTGAAGCTCATCAAAATACGACTTTATATTCTGACGTATCGTTTTCTAAAAAGTCGATATTAAAAGTCCCTAGAGGTGCAGTCTTTTCATCAATTAACAAACACAACGGTTTTTATAAAACAACGTACAAAGGACAAACTGGATGGATTTTGATCACACACTCCAAAGATCATGTGCCACCTCCAAAACCGGCTGATTTTATTAGTAAAGCTGATTCAATAGAGCTTGTAACAGGCCCAACATTTGAATACGAATCCCGTAAAATATTTGAACATAAACCAGAAAATGGGATGGATTTTATTACATCATATATGGTGGAAGCAAGTATGCCGTTAAAAAACGATTATCTGTTTGTTATTGGTGAGTATGATTCTAACAAGATGTCATCCATGACATTCGTGATGAGCCGTTATAATAAACATAAATCGGTACAACCAAAAGGTATGGAAGCTCTTGAATTGGGGCTATCCGGATTTTTTGGAACGGGAACTCCTGAAACTGCAGAGCTGACAAAGCTTGTCAAAGACAATATGGTATATAGCAAGGATAAGCTTATTGATATCTCTATTGCAGGAAAGAAAGGCTACCTTGTTGTGACTTCATCAAGTATTGAAGTAATCTTCGACTATGACGGCTCACTGCCTGAGATCGGTTTATAATAGACGAGATAAGGATAATGCCAGTAAATAATTGAAAAGGTCTGTGAGAAGTTGTACTTTCTCACAGACCTTTTATAGTGAACATAAAATTTACTCACTCTCATCAATTACTTTCACCCCGGCTTTGAGGTACTACTCACTGAATAAAATATAATTCAACATGATGTTTTGATTGCACCTAAATGGTCACTTTGCAGTGTTCAGATATTTTATAATAATCAACCTGAGCCTTAAAACATAATATTTACGTTTAAAAAGTATTTAATCTTAAGGTGGTTGGAAAATTATTGAGAGTTTTATCTAAACAAAATGACGGAGACTAAGCTTCACCTATTAATACTTATTCCCCTAAATACACAACAGCTTCATAAGGTTTTAATACAACTTTCTCAACGTGCAGGGAGTTTATCTGACCGTTACCGATCAATATATCTTTTGCATAGAAGCTAAGGTTCTCTGGTTTTGTAAAGGTCTGCTCCTGGTTACTGAAGTTTGTAAGGACTAATAATTTTTGACCTTCATATGAACGTGCATAAGCATAGATTTCCTGATGATCAGGAAGTAATAGTTGGTAGTCTCCATACTGTATGATTTTGTGATCTTTACGAAGTGAAATCAGTTTTTTATAGTAGTGAAAAATTGATTCAGGATCATGAACAGCCTGAGATGCATTGATCTCTTTATAATTTTCATTTACAGCAATCCAGGGGCTGCCGGTCGTAAAGCCTGCATTTTTTTCACTATTCCATTGCATAGGAGTTCTGGCATTATCGCGGCCTTTTGTGTAAATAGATTGCATGATCTCATGTTCAGATTTACCATCATTTAGCGCATCACGGTAATAATTTAATGTTTCGATGTCTTTGTAATCCTGAATTGAATCAAATTTGATATTCGTCATACCAAGTTCTTCACCCTGATAAATATAAGGTGTGCCCTGTAGCATGTGCAGGAAAGTGCCAAGCATTTTTGCTGAAGTTACACGGTATTCTTTGTCATTGCCAAAGCGTGAGACTACTCTTGGCTGATCGTGATTATTCATATACAGGCTATTCCATCCTGTTCCATGTAACCCAGTCTGCCAACGTGAAATGCTTTTTTTGAGATCACGAAGGTCCAGTGGTTTCAAATCCCATTTTCCTTCTGGACCGGAATCCAGATCCATATGTTCAAACTGGAACACCATTTGCAGTTCTTCTCTTGAATCATCTGTGTATTCTATTGCCTGTTCTACGCTTACACCAGGCATCTCTCCAACTGTCATGACATCATACTTTGAGATGACCTCCTGATTCATTTCATGTAAAAATTCATGGATACGAGGTCCATTCATGAAGTATTGGCTTCCATCTCCATACTTTTTATTGTGCGGATTAGGGCCATCAGGTAATCCGTCAGCTTTTGAAATGAAGTTGATGACATCCATTCTAAAGCCGTCAATTCCTTTATCGAGCCACCATTTCATCATGTCATACACTTCGTGTCGAAGTTCAGAGTTTTCCCAGTTTAAATCAGGCTGTTTTTTGCTGAATAAATGGAGGTAGTATTCTCCGGAAGCTTCATCGTAGTCCCATGCTGAACCACCAAAGGTAGCTGCCCAGTTATTTGGTTCTTTTCCCTCTTTGTCCGGGCGCCAAATATAGTAATCACGGAAAGGGTTGTCTTTGGATTTGCGTGATTCAGTAAACCATGCATGTTCGTCAGACGAGTGGTTTACGACTAAGTCCATGATTAGTTTCATCTCTCTTTGATGAATTTCATCTAGTAGCTGCTCCCAGTCATTCATTGTGCCAAAGTCATCCATAATTGCCTGATAGTCAGAAATGTCGTAACCGTTATCATCATTTGGAGATTGGTAGACCGGTGATAACCATATTACATCAACTCCTAGCTCTTTAAGGTAATCAAGTTTTTCTATAACACCGGGAATGTCTCCAATTCCATCACCATTGGAATCATTAAAGCTTCTTGGGTAAATTTGATATACAACGCTTTCTTTCCACCACGTTTTTTTCATAAGTTTGTGCCTCCATTTAGATAAAGTTATGTAAGAGAGGGGCAAAGAAATTGCCGCCCCTCAGCATTGTTATTTTAGTGAACCTCTCATAACACCGCCAATGATCCATTTTTGTACAAATACGTAGAGTACCACCATTGGAAGCATTGCGAGTAAGTAAGATGCAAATGCCAGGTTATAATCCGTACTGAATTGTCCCTGGAATGCATATTGAACAAGCGGAAGTGTGTACATACTTGAGTCACTTAATATCACAAGTGGAAGCATGAAGTCATTCCAGGCTGCAAGAGCTGTAAGGATTGCGACTGTTGCGTGCATTGGTTTCATCATAGGGAAAATAATCTTCCAGAAAACCTGGAATGTGTTAGCGCCGTCTATGATGGCAGCTTCCTCAAGCTCGATAGGTAATGTTTTAACGTAACCTACATAGATAAATACGTTAAACGCTAGGTGCATGACACCATTTAAAATACCCAGGCCAACCAGATTGTCCATTCCCCAGCTGCTGGTCTGCAGTACAAGAGGGAGCATGATGATCGGAAAAGGTATAAACATGGCACTGATAAAGTAAAAGTATAAGAATTTATAAAACTTTTTGTGCAGGTTACGTGCGATCGCATATGCTACAAGCGAATGGGTAAGAATCACAATGATCACTGTCAGTATGGTGACAAATACACTATTGCCAAGCGCATTAAAAAAGTTTGTTACTTCAATTGCTTTTATAAAATTATCAAAGCCCCATGATTCAGGAAGAGCCAGAATGTTGCCACTCATCTCCTGTGGTGTCTTAAAGGCAATAATAACTGTGAGGTAAAGAGGGAACAGGATAAAAATTGTTCCTAGTATTAGTAAAATAGTTGCTTTCCAATTTATACGGTTACTCATCAGTTACTTCACCTCTTTTCTTTCAAGAATTCGAAGTTGTACAACAGAAATTACTACAATGACAATAAAATAAATAACTGCGTTAGCTGACTGATAAGCGAACTGACCAGCTTCAAATCCACCTCTGTAGATTAATAGAGAGATAGATTCTGTTGCTCTACCCGGACCGCCGCCAGTTAGAGCGATAATCTGATCAAATGCCATCAGGAAGTTTTTCATTGCAACAACCATATTAATCGTAAAGAATGGCGCAATGAGCGGGAATGTAATTCTCCAGAATTTTGACCATGCTTTTGCACCATCAATATCAGCTGCTTCATAGAGCTGTTCATCAACTGTGGATAATCCTGCAAGGTAAAGAAGGGTATTAAATGCAACTGATTGCCATACAGCAACGATTACGATACCAATCCAGGCAAGATCCTGATCACCAAGAATATTTCTTGACAGTGCATCAATTCCTAAAGCCTGACCAAAGTCAGGAACCATATGAGTAAAGATGAACTGGAAAATGTAACTGACGATCAAAACACTTAAAATAAATGGAAGGAAATAAGTAGCTCTAAGTGTTTTTCTGAATTTAATTTTTGCATTCAAGCCCATCGCAATCAAAACACTAATGATATTTACGAGTATCGTAGCTACAATTGCAAATTGAAATGTGAATCCATAAGCACTGAGTGCCCTGGAATCCTGAAATACTTTAAAGTAATTTGTGAAGCCTGTAAAATCCCAATTTCCATATCCTTTAAAGTTAGTGAAGCTGTAGAAAACGCCCTGGAGTGCAGGATAGGTATGGAATATGAAAAAAAGTACAAAGGCAGGGATAACCATTAATAAAAAAGCATGATCTCTTTTCAAAATATTTCACTCCCCCGGTAATTAATGAACTGCTGATCTGGATCCAGGCATGCACTGAAGGCACGCCTGCAGCGAAACCAACAGTCATAGCAATGGGGGATGAACCCCCATTGTGAAAATTATCTGTTTTGTGCTGCTTCCCATTCAGAGTCAATGACTTCTAATCCTTCAGTTTTATTGCCGTTGATCAGCATATCCAACACAAGGTTTTCAACACCCATTCCTGCAGGATAGTAATGATCCTGGAAGCTTGTCAGGCGATCATTTTCAAAGTATTCACGAATCCCCTCAAATACTTCATCTTCCTGATAGACGCCTTCAACAGCTGAGAATGCACTTTGTTCATTCATGTATTGCTCTGCGACTTCCTGTTCAAGCATAAATGACAGGAATTTTTCAGCTTCTTCAGGATGCTCAGTTGTTTCACTGATCGCAAGCGCCACATCCACACCAGAGACAAGTTCATTTTCTTCAGCATTGTTACTTGAAGGGAGTGTGAAAGTGCCAAGTTCAACATCAGAATTAGCTTCTCTTATTTCAGGAATTGCCCAGTTACCCTGTATATAAAAGACACCTTCTCCATTTGCAAAAGCACTGTTTCCATCACCGTAACCGATGCCGAAGTTATCATCATGTCCATAGTCAAGCAGCTGCAGCATTTTATCAGCTACCTCATCATAATCTTCCACAAATGATGCTTCACCGTTATTCTTCATTTCAGCAAAATCTTCAGGAACAACATTCCCTGCAATACCGTTCCAGATTGCCATTCCAGTCCATGCTTCCTGCAGCGTTAGATATAGTGGAACTTCTCCGGCCTCTTGAGCTGTTTCAAGTGCAGCAATAAACTCATCCCATGTCTGTGGGATTTCAATGCCGAGTTCTTCAACTTTACTTTTGTTATAAATAACATGATTAGCATTTGTAGCGTAAGGAACGCCAAAGCTTCCTTCTGTCTCAGAACCTGCTAATTGTCCGAGCATATCCACATAAGAGGATTGCACATTTGCCAGAAGATCCGTATCAGATAAATCTCTTAATACGCCTTCACGTGCGAATTCACCATATGTTGCATTTCCTCCGATTGATAATATATCGGGCATATCATTTTTAGTTAAACGTGTACGCAATACTGTCTCAGCTTCCGGAGGGGCTTCAAGTTCAACATTAATATCAGGGTTTTCTTCTTCAAATTGCTCGATTAAAGCCTGATACGTATCAATACTTTCTGATTTATTTGAAAAGAGCTCAAGCGTTACACTTCCATCGTCACTTCCACCGCCGCAACCTGCAAGAACTGCTGCTGCCGTTCCAGCTGTAACTAAAAACTTGCCGTAATGCTTTTTCATAAGTAATTTCCTCCTAAAGTTGGTTTAAGTAAACGTTTACTCTAAAAACAAAAAAATAATGTGTTAATTACCATCTTTTTATAGTAAACGTTTACCTTAAGGTCGAAGATCTCCTTTAAGGAGACAGTTAATCAAGCTTTTTAACACTTTGTCTTTCAATGATTTCATGTGGGAAAATGACATTTTCCTGTACATGATTTCCACTAATCATATCTAACACCATTTCTGCTGCAACTTCCCCCATTTTAGCCACGGGCTGAGAAATAGTTGTGAGCGGGGGGATGCTCACATTACAAATTGGAATGTTGTCATATCCAATCACGGAAACCTGCTCAGGAATATTGATACCCATTTTAAAAGCTTCTGAGATTATCCCCAGTGCAATTTCATCGCTGGCTGCAACAATTGCTGTAATGTCGGGGTGATCGGTAATCAATTTTCTAAATGCAGTAGCACCGTCTATATAACTGAAACCTTTATGAGAAGCAATCATACTTTCATCAAATGCAATCTGATGACTATTCAACGCCATTCTGTAGCCCTCAACTCTTGGAACGCCGGCAATCATATCATTGCGATTCCCACTAATCATGCCAATCTTTTTATGCCCCTGCTTAATCATATACTCTGTTGCATGGAACGATGCGAGACGGTCATTTACTTTGACAGAAGGTACAGGTAAATTCAAAGTCTCGGTAGATAAAAGGACCAAAGGAATACCGGACCGTTCAATCATTTGATAATATTCCTGAAGTAAAACCTCACTTGTAAATATAATCCCGTCAACTTGCTTTGCAATTAGCAGTTGAAGGTATTGCATCGTTTTCTTACCTTTAGACTCTGTGTGACAAACAATCAGACTAGAACCCTGCTCATGGACGACCCTTTCAATCCCTGAAACCATTTCAGAAACTAGCATGCTTGACAACGCAGGCACTAACAGACCAATCGTATTTGTTCTTTTACTGATCAATCCCCGCGCAACGCCATTAGGTACATATCCTAACTCTTCAATTGCTTTTTCAACAGACCTTCTCGTTTCTTCAGAAAAACCACTTTTATTATTCAATACGCGAGAAACTGTAGCAATTGATACATTCGCTACCCGTGCCACATCCTTTATCGTTGCCAAATCACATGCCTCCTGACAATTAAATTAACTACGTAAACGTTTACTTATTAGATCATACAAAAAAATTAAAGCGTTTGCAAGAGGAGGTTTATGAGGATTAACTGACTCACTTGTAAATCTGTATGTTTAATTTTAAAGGGCCGTTTCATGTATAATGGAAACATTATCCGGTTATAGAAAGGAGCCAGAACGATGTCGAATCATAGAGGACTTTCAACTGCATGGCAGATGCTCGGCTGGCTGCTTTTGGCTCAGGTGGCTGTGGCGCTTGTTGGACGGTCGCTTGCGCCGCTTGGTCCGTTGATTGCTGAGGATCTGACGTTGTCGAAAGCGCAGGTTGGCTTGCTGCCTTCGTTTTTGTTTTTAGGACAGATGCTGGTCAGTATTCCAGCGGGGATGCTGACTGATAAGATCGGGACGAGGCGATTGCTGTTAATCGTGTGTCTAGTGCTCGGAACAGCTTTTCTGCTTGGCTCATTTTCTTCAGGCTTTTTTATACTGCTGTTTTTTATTATGCTTGGCGGAATGGGTTACGGTGCCACACATCCTGTCACGAATCGCGGTATTCTTTACTGGTTTCCTGCTAAAAGAGGGACAGCGATGGGCATCAAGCAGATGGGTGTTACGTTCGGTTCAGCCCTTGCGGCGATTGCGCTTTTGCCGCTTGCAGTGACATTTGGTTGGCGTATTGCCATGGCGGTTGCGTGTGTCGTTTTAATGCTGAGCGGCCTCATTGCATTCAGGTTCTACCAGGAGCAGCTGGCTGAAAAAACCGCACGTGAGCCAGCTGTAAAAGGAAGTATGCGCGGTCTCATTACATATAAACCGCTGCTTTTGATCAGTATTGTTGCCTTGATTTTAAATGGTTCTCAAATGACGGTGAATACATATTTGCTTTTCTTTGTGACTGATGAACTTTTTTTTAGCCTGGCACTCGCGGGAACTATGCTCGTTTTGTCAGAGGCAAGCGGTTCATTTGGACGAATTATTTGGGGGTCGATTAGCGACACCTTATTTGGTGGCAGACGCTTTCCGGTATTAATGATCATCATTGCGACAGCACTGACCGGCGCGCTGGGGATGGCCCTGTTGACTGATGGAATTCCGGTGCCGCTGCTTGTTGTGATCGTAGTTGTACTGGGATTTGCCGTATCAGGATTTAACGGCCTTTGGATGAACATAGCAACAGAGTTGACACCGAGACAGCAGGCAGGCGCGGCAAGTGGTGTCAGCCTCACAATCGGTTCAGCAGGCGTCATCATCTTGCCGCCGCTCTTTGGCCTAACAATTGATATGAGCGGCAGCTTTCAGATCGCCTGGCTGTTGATGGCCGGGTTGTTGAGTGTGGCTGGGGTGCTGGCTTTGGTGTTGAGGAGGTTGAAGGGGTTTTAGGTGGCACACCGGGGACGGAGTTGTGTGTTCCACTTTTAGAATGATTCTAAAAATGAACCACTTAACTCCGTCCCCGCCGCGCCGCACAAAAATAACCATTGTATTTTTATACATAAAAATGATAATATATAAACCATCTTAACAGCAAATTGTGAGGTCATTGGAGATGGAAAGAATACATAGTGGGTTTGAAAAAACGAATAGCTATTCTGCAAGACAGTATATGAAGTTTTGGCTGCCTTCGTTGATTGGGGTACTGCTGTTTTTAGTACCGGTAAAGTTTGATGGAAAGGTGACGATTGGACTTGGAATTTTGGCAGATAGTCTACAGGGAGCGATCGCTGCTTATATTCCTGGTTTTATGACGTTTGTGCTTGTGCTATCGGCACTTGGAAGCCTGGTAGTAAAAGTTCCGGCAATGGCTGCAGTCAGAAAACAATCGGTCGTTGCATTGCTGTTTAATGTGGCACCTTTTTGGGTGTCGCTGAGAATCATTGGTGCGCTATTTGCACTTGCAACACTATTTAAAATAGGCCCTGAGCTCGTCTGGTCACCGGTGACTGGACAGGTGATGCTGTATGATCTGATTCCGGTGCTGATGGTGTGGTTCTTATTTGCATGTTTATTCATGCCGCTGCTTTTAGAGTTCGGATTAATGGATTTTATCGGAACGATCGTGCGAAAAGTGATGGTGCCGCTGTTTACACTGCCGGGCCGTTCGTCAATTGATGCGCTTGCATCGTGGATGGGAAGCGGAACAGTTGGCGTGCTGCTTACAACCCAGCAGTATGAGTCAGGCTATTATACAAAACGTGAAGCAGCAGTCGTTGCGACAAACTTTTCGATCGCTTCAATTGCGTTCAGTCTGGTGATTGCACGTTTTTTAAATATTGATAGTATGTTTGTACAATTTTATTTCACTGTGATTGTAACGGGTGTGATTGTGGCAGTCATTTGTCCGAGAATCCCGCCACTTTCGCGTAAAAAGGAAACGTATTATGAGCCTGTCGGCAAGCAGATCGAAGAAGTTGTGCCTGAGGGCGTTTCGAATTTTAAATGGGGCGTTGAGAAGGCGGTTGAAAAAGCGGATCAGGTCAAGAGTTACCGCGGCGTTGCGAAAAAAGGGATAGTGAATGTGCTTGATATCTGGTTTGCGCTCATTCCACTCGTGATGGCGATTGGAACCATTGCGCTGATCATTGCTGAATTCACGCCAGTATTTACGTACCTGTCTTACCCGTTTGTTCCACTGCTTGAACTGCTTCGAATTCCTGAAGCGCAGGCAGCGGCACCAGCTATGATCGTCGGATTTGCAGATATGTTCCTGCCGGCTGTGATCGGAAGCAGTATTGAATCAGAACTGACAAGGTTCGTTATCGGCGTCCTGTCACTCACTCAGCTGATCTACATGTCAGAAATCGGCGTGCTGTTAGTCAAATCAAAAATACCGATTTCAATCTGGGAACTGTTTGTCGTATTTCTGCAGCGTACCATTATCAGTCTGCCAATCGCAGCGTTGATGGCGCATTTATTATTCTTTTAAAAGGATCCGGGGGAGCTTAGCTTCTCTGGGTTTTTTTTAGGGGGCGGCTCACCGGGGACGGAGTTCACTGTGTCATTTTTAGAATGATTATAAAAGTGAATCACTCAACTCCGTCCCCGGTGAGCCACAATCCCTGCTATACTACCAATAACCAACCCAGGGAGTGAACGCACATGACCACAAAAAACTATTATTCAAAAAATATCTTATCAGCCCTCAAACATGATCCGCCCGGTGCCTGGATGCCGGTTGTGCCGGATGGGTGTGTGAGGCTTAGTTCGGGGTTTCCGGATGCGTCGCTTGTGCCAGTAAACGAGATTCAGCAGGCAGTGACGCGTCTTTTAAATGCTGAGCGGGATCTGCCGCTGCATTACGTTGGCAGTCCAAGTATTGATCAGCTTCAGCAATGGCTGCTTTGCCGCATGAATGAAAGAAATATACATATTAAGCGGGATGAATTGCTGGTTACATCAGGTGCGTGTCAGGCGATTGATTTGATTGCGCGGATTTTGATCGATGAGGAAACGTATATTGTTGTTGAATCACCGACATATATGGAAGCGCTCGAAATTTTTCAGAACTATACTGACCGGATTCTCACTGTGCCAGTAGACGGGAATGGTATGCAGACGGATAAGCTCGAAGATTTGTTAGCTGAAAGAAAGCTTAAAAATCAGCCACTACCCAAAGTGGTTTACACAATCCCGACATTTCAAAATCCAACCGGCACGTCACTTTCCCCTGAGCGCAGAAAGCATCTCCTTGAGCTTGCTGAAACGTACGATTTCTTAGTGATGGAGGATGATGCTTACGGAGAGCTTTCTTTCGATCAGCCGGTCAATACTTTGAAGTCGATGGATCAGGCCGGTCGGGTGTTTTACATCGGCTCTTTGTCAAAAGTGGTTGCGCCGGGTATGCGCGTTGGCTGGATTGCGGCTCGCGCTGAGTGGATTGAGACACTGTTTCGTTTTAAAAAGGATCTGGATCATCCATTTGCACAGTCGGTGATGGCTGCATTTTTAGAGGAAACGGATTGGACGAAGCATCTATCAAATCTCCAGTCGCTGTATCAATCCAAATGCAGCACGCTGCTGAACGCGCTGGAAGCATGCATGCCTGAAAAAGTCACATGGACCGATCCGAAAGGCGGCTATTTTGTCTGGCTCACAATACCGGGTGCTGATACGGGTGCTCTTTTAGCAAAAGCGACTGAGGCAGGCGTTTCTTACATTCCGGGACAATACTTTTACCTGCAGCAGGAGAATGGGCTGTCCCAGATGCGCCTATCTTTCAGTGCGGCTGATGAAGGGGAGATTGTTGAGGGGGTAAGGCGGCTGGCGGGTGTGTTCAAAAGTTAGTATTTAATTTATCAAATGAGCGAGAATAACCCCACTTTAAGCGACCGGTCTTTGGCCGGTAAGTGGGGATGAATCGCCAGGAGATATATATTAAATTATATTTGTAAAATTCACAATTTATTTGAGTAAATGAACCTTAGATTGTATAATATAAAAAATACCAATTTTTTAAGTCAAATAGAACATGTATTGTAATTCAAACAGATTTACTGTAATGACTTGAAACAAGTCTTTTTAAGAGGTGAAGCTGATGAAACTGCGATACTGGCTTGACTGCAGGTAAAGGGGAAAGCATCGTTACAGTTTTTATGACAGAAGGTGTATAGTCTGTCATAAAAAACAGCGTAACAAAATCTATGCTGGTTAATAAATAAGTGAAGAATATCAGAAGTTAAAAGAGGTGTTGTAAATCTAATGTTTAAATTATTCCAGGCAAAGTGCACGTTATGCAAGACTAGAAGTAATCAATTAACATCATATCGGGATCATCTCAATCAAACTTTGAAAGTATGTCCTAAATGTAAAGAATATGCAGAACGAAGGGCATATAGAAAAAGTAGTTAAAAAACTGCAGCAAAAGGCAGACGTGCCCAGCTGCAGTTTTTTATTTAATGTCGTCTCTATATTTTAATGTTAATCCCTTCAAAAAGTTTCTTGCATACTTATCTCCGCACGGTTTGTAATTTTTATGTCCTTCTTTTCTTAACAGTGCTCCTAGTTCACCTTTAGATACTGTTAAACCAGCTTTTTCAAATATCTCAATCATTTCTTCACCAGTCAATGATAATGCAATCTTCACTTTTTTTAACAATACATTATTAACGCTTGCATGGTTTTTAATAGAACGGTCCTGTTTAACCGTTTGACCATTTTTGTCTTTTTGAGGCCCTCTTTTAAACGTAATAAATCCATTTAGAAAAGATTCAAGCATGGAATTCGTGCACTTGATAAATGTTTCTGTCTCCTGTGGTTCATCATAGTCTTCATAAAAATCATCATCATCGATTTTAGTAAGAATTTTTAAGACTTCTTCTTTTGTCAGGGTTAGCCCGCCTAGTTCAAAGATTTCTATCATTTCAGTGTTTTTTATATCCAGTGCATATCGGAGACGGATTAAAATATCATTATTAGTCATTAAAATACTCCTTGTTAATACTTATTTGCTCGATTACTTTAATCTTAGAAATTGTAACAGTAATACAGTTTTTTCGCCAGTCGAGTATGTATAGAATGGCTAGTGATTAAATATAGTTTGATGCAAAACTTTGATCTTTTTGATCACCCTTTTTAATCAAACCATATTTAGTTATAATAGAATTATCTGTTAATTTGTGTATGAAAAAGGGGTGCGGGTTTGTGGTTCAGTTAAATGAGGATTTTAGAGAGTTGGAATTAAAAATAGAGAATAAGGTTTTGAGTGATCTATCTATACATAATGAATCTTTTCAAGAACCTTTGAATATCGATCGAATTGTTTTTACGAGTGGTGGAATATTTGTCATTCAATACTGTGAGGCGAGAGGATTTATTGATGGTCATCCTGATCGGCAGGTTTGGCTTTCCGATGGAGATGTAAGGATTAAAAATCCATTAATGGAGAATCAGTTAGTGATTGATTCATTAAAAATGGTGATTCCCCCTTATTTTCATGATTTTTTCTATTCAGTTGTAGGGTTTAAAAGAAGAGTTAAGTTAAATGTTCAAGGGAATCATAGAGATATTGAGGGTAAGGAATTTATGCTTGGAGAAAATGAAATTTCTGAGTACATAGAGCGTATTATATACAAAAAGATTGTTCAACAAAATAAGCCCATTAAGCCCCACCATTTGAATATTTTAGAGCGTGGTTTGAGATGGATGAACCATTAAAGAGAGGTACTGCAACTGTTTATTGGGAAATTATTTGATATAATATTAAATATCAGATAATTCTAAAAACAGGAGGTTGACATGCGTGACATGATTAAGACCGTTGTAATTGGTACTGGCTTTTCTGCTTTAGCCCATTTGGATGCTTTAAAAAGATTGCCCGGTATTGAGGCTGCCGGAATTATGTCAAGGTCTAAAGAGAAAGCGGAGAAAATTGCTTCAGAATACAGGTTGGCACATGCATACACCTCTATAGACGATGTCCTTGCTGATGAAAGAATAGATGTCATACATAATTGCACACCAAACGCTTTACATTATGAAATAAATAAAAAAGTATTATTATCTGGTAAACATATCTTATCAGAAAAACCACTTGCTTTAGACAGTGGTCAGTCTGCTGAATTAGCAGAACTTGCTGCGTCTCTTAAGCTTGTAAATGGTGTATGTTTTAATTATCGCCATTATCCGCTAGTAGAAGAAGCACGTATGAGAATCTGTGGTGGTTCTATGGGGCGGCCTCATTTAGTATCAGGTGGTTATTTACAGGACTGGTGCTTGTATGATTCCGATTACAGCTGGCGGATGAATAAAAAATTAAATGGTCATTCAAGAGCAATAGCTGATATTGGTTCACATTGGTGCGACACGCTGCAATATATAACTGGGCAAAAGATCACACGGGTCCTGGGTGATCTTACTATATTGCATCCAACGCGTAAAATGCCACTTGAAAATTCTGGAGCTACCTTTACTAGTGAATCTTCCGCACAACATCATTTAGTTGACATTGACACAGAGGATGCCGGCAATGTATTAGTACAGTTTGCTGACGGAACGAAAGGTATGTTTAATGTTTCTCAGGTTACAGCTGGTAAAAAGAATTATCTGCATTTTACGATCTCACTTTCTGAAGGAACCCTCGAATGGGATCAGGAGGAACCAAACAGGCTTTGGATTGGTAAAAGAAATCACGAAAATCAAATATTAATGAAAGATCCTGCTTTGCTATCGAAGTTATCAAATGATTACGCTCATTTTCCTGGTGGTCATCAGGAAGGTTGGCCGGATTGTCTGAAAAACCTAATGATCTCTTTTTATGACAAAGTTAAAAATTTAGAAAAAGAAAGCAATTTTGCGACTTTTAAAGATGGTCATTATAATATGAAGATTGTTGATGCTATTTTAAAAAGTTCTATTGAAGAAAGATGGATACACATTGAATAACCCTATTGATGAAAGGAAAGTTCTTATGGAATATGAACAATTAACAATTTTTGATATTTTTGCTGAACTTGATCATCATGAACAAATTCCTTATCAAACTGGTGATGAAATTGTGATAATTGCAAATCATCTAGCAGAGGATATTGAATCTAAATATTACTTAGAGCCATATATAAAAAAAGCTGGGCAAATTCAACAAGTATTTTTAAATCCGAGAATACATTATGAGGTCTTAATAGGAAAAAAGATAATAATGGTCTATCATGAAGAAGTCAGGGGGTCTTGTATTCCCTGACTTTTTATTATGAAAAATAGTAAATATGACCAAAATCATTACTCGAGTATAACAATATATAATTTTTTATAAAAAATTATTATGTTTCTGTAAAAAACGTATACGGGTGATCTCAAAGAAATTATACTTAACGCGATATTAGTATGTGTTAAGGACGTGAATGAATGAATCAACAAGGTCAGATTTTTGATATACACGTTCTCAGAGCGGTTGGTTGCTTGATGGTAGTACTGGTTCACGTATCTGCTCTTTATTACGTTGAACGTGGGGACTGGGAGAGTGTTATCCTTTTTATTAATCAGGCAAGCAGGTTCGGCACACCTGTGTTTGCAGTGATTAGTGGATTATTATTATTTTTACAGGTGAGGAGAAAAGGTTTTTTTCTAAATAAGTTTATTACGTCCCGTATGAATAAAATTGGGATACCTTTTTTATTTTGGACAGCATTTTATCTTTTTTACTTGTGGACAATGAATGGAGCAAATCCATTTGCATCCGGTTTTGATCGATTCCTTTTTAATGTTGCTTTTGGAGAAACTTATTCTCATCTCTATTTTATCTCGATTGTTTTACAATTTTATTTAATTTTTCCGTTGTTACAGTTTATTAAAAGCAAAAGCGCCTGGACAATTCTGCTGATTTTATCTGCTGTTGTTCATGTCTATTCATTACATTATATGGCGCCAGAAGAGTTTGGTGGATTATTAGGATTAATTGCAGATCAAAGAGCATTTTTACCAAAATGGCTTTTCTTTTTCATTTTTGGCGGTTTTTTAGCTTACCATTGGGAAGGGGCAAAAGCCTGGGCTTTTAAAATGAGAGTGCCATTATCTATTGCCGTTCTATTAATCTTTTACTTTGCAGCTGTAGAGTATGAGTGGGGAGGGTATATTGGTTCTAACCGAGTGACAAATATTATTAACCTTCCGATTATTGTATTGTTTATTATGGCGATTTCTGAAAAGATCTCCCATAATAATGTTTTAAATTACTCAGCTGCAAAAATTGGAACAATGTCTATGGGGATCTACCTGGTACATCCTTTTGTTATCAGTATACTTCAACGAACTATGCCAGCTGATGTCTGGACACTTGCGCTATTCCCTTTATGGTATTCCGTAGTAATGGTCATCACAATAGGAATCATTTTGTTTATTCAAAAAATTCCATTCGGTGAATTAATACTGACTGTACCATCTATCAATAAAAATACGGTTAAAAGTCAATCAGGTAAAAAAGAAAAGTTAATAAGTAAATTTATATGAGTTTTAAAGCAGCATGATCGCAAAACATCATGCTGTTTTTTAAATAGCTATTTTAAAGAGGGCTGTTGATTGCAGTTCAGGGGGATTGTTGTACGCAGGGCCGGCGGTGAGCACCCTCAAACTACGCGCTACGGGGTCTCACCTGTCCAACTTAATGATCAGCTGCACAGAAACAACACTAATATTTAATATAGCTATTAAAATGACAAATAAATAAAATGTATTTTTTAGAATTTTATGTTTATTTATACAGTAAGATTAAGTGCATTAAAAAAAGGGTATTTATCTGTGAGAGGTGATGTTATGAAATTACGTTACTGGCTGGATTGCAAATTCAAAAAAAAACACAGATATAGTCTTTATGACGGTAAATGTATAGTTTGTGGAAAACAAAAAAAGCACTAAGCTCCAAACTGTTCGTAAAACGGACAGTTTATTTTTAATTACGATATATAGTATAAAAGATATATTTTACAAAATTTCAAAAGTAATCTTTAATCGTTATCTTTTGATTAATTAGGCAATGTTAAAATCTTATATGATCAATAAAAATAATCAGTCTTTTTAACCGTTTTTATTAATCCTATACATATGTATAATTTTATCTGTAAATATATACTTTTGGAGGATTTTATGAAAAGAACGATTGCAATTTCATTAATTTTAGCTGCAGGAATTACTACGCTTAGCAGCGTACATGCAGCAGACTCGGATAAAGTTTATCGAGTAGGTGGTGAAGACCGCTATGAAACATCAGCATTAATGTCTTATGAAGGTTGGGATACATCTAAACATGCAGTATTGGCTACCGGCAGTTCATACCCTGATGCATTAAGTGCTACTCCATTAGCTTATCAATACGATGCACCATTACTTTTAACAAGAACTAATGCACTACCAGCTTCTATTAAAGATGAGTTGCTTAGATTAAAAGTTGAAAAAGTGTTTTTAATTGGAGGACAAGCAGCTATTTCTGGGAATGTAGAGTCAACTTTATCTAAAATGAATATAGAGGTTGTTAGAATTTCAGGGAATGATCGCTATGAAACATCAGTTAAAATTGCTGAAACTCTGGATTATAATAACGATTACGTTATAGCATCGGGACAAGGATTTGCAGATGCTCTCTCAATTGCTCCTGTTGCAGCTCGACTTGAAGCTCCTATTCTGCTAACCAAAAAGGATGAAGTTCCTTCAGTAGTGGAATCATATATTAATGAGACTGATTTCCTTCAAATCCCTTATATTATCGGTGGAAAAGAAGTTATAACTGATACAGCAGCTAAAGCGATTGGAAATCATGAGAGAATTTCCGGTGCAGACCGTTATGAAACAAATAGTGAGATTGTCTCTGAATTTGCTGACCAGGGAATACTTGATATGGACTATCCATTTATCGCAACGGGAACAGATTTTCCTGATGCACTTTCCGCATCGGCGTTAGCAGCAGGATCTTTCAATGGTGTAATTCTTACACATCCTGAGAAACCTAAATCTGTAACCGTAGACATGATTAATAAATATTCAGATTTAGTAGCTATGTATATGATCACAGGAGGGAAATCTTCTGTATCTGATCAAGCAATTGATCAACTAATAAAATAGTGTCAAAAAAACGCCATTCATAATGGCGTTTTTTTATATAAGAGAGATTTAACTTGCGATAAGGACGCATTGTATCGAATACTTTGAATTCGAGATTTTTACTCAACTAGGTTATAATAAAACTGAATTTTCAGAAAGGGGAGAGTGCATTGAATAAGGCGACTGAGACTTTGCTTGTAAATTCATTTATTGATGGGGTGCTGGATCCGGAGAAGGAGATGCTTGGACCGGTGAAGGATGGCGGTCATATTATTGCGAATACGGCACCAGGCTGTTGGGGGCCGATGATTACGCCGTGTATCCGGGGTGGTCATGAGGTGACGAAGCCTGTGTATGTTGAGGGTGCTGAGCCGGGTGATGCGATTGTGATTAAGATCCGTTCGATCAACGTGACGTCTCTTGCGACTGCTTCCGGGAACGATGCACCGGTGGATGGCCGTTTTCTTGGGGATCCGTTTGTTGCGGTCAAATGCCCGGAGTGTGGCACGATGTATCCTGATACGGTCATTGAGGGGATCGGTCAGGAAGCGATCAGATGTGCGAATTGCCATGCAGATGTGACGCCATTTGTATTTACAAACGGCTATACGATCAGCTTTAGTGAGCATGGGGATGTCGGGGTGACGATGTCAAAAGAATCGGCAGAAACGATTGCGCGTGACGGACGCCATTACATGATGACACCGGACGCTTCTGTTCAAAATCCGATTGTGACATTTGCGCCGCATGATTTAGTCGGCGTGGTTGCGCGAATGCGTCCGTTTCTCGGTCAGCTTGGCACAACACCATCACGGCCGATACCGGATTCTCATAACGCAGGGGATTTTGGATCATTTCTTGTCGGAGCGCCTCATGATTATAAGGTGACTGAAGATGAGCTGAAGGAGCACCGGACTGATGGTCACATGGATATCAGCCGCGTGCGGGCAGGCTCAACGCTGATCTGTCCGGTAAAAGTTCCTGGCGGCGGTGTATATCTCGGTGACATGCACGCCATGCAGGGTGATGGGGAAATTGCGGGTCACACGGCTGACGTTTCAGGTATTGTGCATCTGCAGGTTCACGTGATCAAGAATGCAAACCTTGAAGGACCGATCCTTTTGCCAAATGAAGAAGACCTTCCGTACACAGCAAAACCATTCACAGAAGCTGAGTTAAAATCAGCACAGGCAGTTGCTAAGCAGTGGAACATCGAAAAACTCGAAGAATCACTGCCAGTATCAGTTATCGGTACAGGTTCCAATCTAAACCTTGCAACAGATAACGGTCTGCAGCGGGCAGCAGATTTATTTGGCGTAACCGTACCCGAAATTATGAACCGAACGACAATCACAGGATCAATCGAAATAGGCCGGCATCCTGGAGTGGTGACGATTACATTTTTAGCACCGGTTGCATATTTGGAGAAGGCGGGGATGCTGGATGTGGTAAAAGGCCATTTTAAAAAGTGAAACAGGTAGGAGGTTGCGTATCTAAAGGCAATACTCAACCAAGGTACTCATACCTCCTACACTTTTATATCATCCCTAAAAGTCGTAAGCATCTTCCAACTATAGTAAACTACAGATAACAAAGATATAGGGGAGAGATTACATGATCACTGAGGTGTATATGGTTCGGCACGCGCATTCAGTATTTTCACTGGAATTTGAGGAAACCCGGGGGCTATCAAAACAGGGATGGAAGTCAGTTGAGAAGGTAACTGAAGTTTTGAAAAATGAGGAGATTGATGTGATTTATTCTAGTCCTTATGTTAGAGCACGGCAGACACTTGAAGGTCTGGCAAAAGAGTTAGGTCAGGAAATCTATATCGACAAACGCTTCCGTGAACGTGACCTGGCAGCGAGAGATCATCATTTTGAAGACCCGATTTCAGCAGTGAAAAAAGTCTTTGACGACTATGATTTTAAATTTCCTGAAGGGGAATCCAATAATGAGGTCATGGAGCGTGGGGTAGCAGCGTTAAAAGAGGTTATAACAGATCATGCAGGTAAAAACATTGCTATTGGCATTCACGGTAACATCTTCGCCTGCATTATGAGTTGGTTTGATGAACGGTATGGTTTCGAATTCAGTCTGCAGACAACGAAACCAGACATTTATAAATTAACTGTAGATGAAAACTTTTCTTTGAAGAACGTAGAACGGCTTTGGAAAACTGATTGGATTATTGAGTAAAGATAATAATATGATTTTTTAACATATTGTGTTAAAAAAAGAAGTGGCTTATAATAAATATGAATAAAGTATTATTCACAATGACATTAAGGGGGATTTGTGTCTAATGTTGAGACTGTTTAAAAAGCGTTGCACTCTTTGCAAAAAGCAGGAAGAAAATTTGACTACATATAAAGATAGAATTAATCAAACTCTTCATGTCTGTTCTGTTTGTAAGGATTACGCTGAAAGAAGAGCTTTTCAAAAAATTGTTTAACTTGAAACTCATGAGAAATCATGAGTTTTTTTATGAGAAAATGTTGACGAGTTCTTTCTGTAAGATTATTAACAGCCTGGTCAATCAAAGGCTGATTGACCAGGCTGTGTCGTGTGAAATTTATTTAATTATTCATTGCTTTAATTCTTTGTATGAGATTTCCATCCAATATTTTGTCAGAGATTCTCAATTCCTGAATTCCTGTATTGAATTCTTCTCTACATTCTTCAACTGGCACTTCACTTTCTGTTTGTCGGTCAAAACAACTTCCATTATCGTAAATACCATCAGGTGCTGCCAAAAAAGCATGTTGATCTGAAATAAAGGAACCATCTCTGAAAGTTGCCTGTCTTTTGGCATCTGACAATAAATTACTACCTAGCCAATACGAGCTTGGTTCTATTCCGGCAAGATGTGCAATTGTTGGAGCAAGATCAATCTGACTTCCTACTTTATTAATCGTTTCCGATTGATCATTACCTGGTAAATGCATAATAAGTGGGATACGCTTATCCTCAATAAAATAATTGTATTCTTCACCTGTATTGGCAAAGGCATTAAAGGCAGGATCGTCTTTTGTAAGACCGGAACTGTGATCACCATAGATCAATAGCAGCGTATTATCCCACATACCTTCCTCCTTTAGGGCATCTACAAATTGACCAACCGCTTCATCCACATAATGAATTGAATTAATATAGTTTCTGAAATAGCGCATTGAATAATCGGTATATCCTTCTAGATTCATTGTTTCATATTTCTCAGGCATCTCAAACGGGTGATGACTGGTGAGTGTTATAAGGTGTGAATAGCTTGGTTGTGCACGGCTTTTGATATCTTCTAACGATTCTAAAAGCATATCTTTATCATTTAACGACCATCCTATTGCTTCACCTTCAGAAAAATCTTCTTTGCTATAAAATTCATCAATCTCAAACTGATTATAAATGATATAGCGATTCCAAAAGCTTGGGTTGTACGCATGATACACAGTACTGTTGTATTGTTCCTGTTTTAATTTTTCAGGTAAAGACTCATATTCATTCTTTGCATATAACATATATGCAGATCCACTCGCAGTAGGATACAAGGAATTATTGAGTAGAAATTCTGCATCAGAAGTTCTGCCTAAAGCGGTTTGTTCGTAGAAATTATCAAAGTAAACTTCTTCTTGTGTAAGTTTATTCAGATTAGGTGTAATGACCTGACCGTTGATCTCCTGATTAATAACAAAATTCTGCAGTGCTTCAACTTGAAGAATAATAATATTCTTACCTTCTGCAATACCTTCATACTCAGACGATAAAAGGTTGTTTTCATTCGTCAGCCATTGATCAATGTCTTTCACTTCTTCTGCTGAATAAGTTGTTTTATTCAAGTAATTGTCGTTTACATAACGATAAATATCAGCGCCGTGAAAACCTAATAGTCCAGTGAAATTGTATACTCTCATGTTAGAGATCAATTTGTTAAATTGAAAAGCTCCACCATTTTCCATAGATTTATTGAATGGAATAAATGTGAGTTGAAATCCGATAAAAAGAACAGCTAATCCGATTACTGCTCTTGGAATAAACTTATTCTTACTCTTTGAATCTTTTTTATAACCTATGAAAAAAATAGGAATGATTAATAATATATCAATAATAAATAATAAATCACTCCATCTGAAAAGAGCTGTAATACTTTCACCTACATCTCCTACCTGTCCCAATTGACTTAAAACAGTCATTGAAATTAAATCTCCGAAGTACCTGAAATATACAGCGTCTGCCAAAATAATAAAAGAAAAGATAATATTTAAAACTAAGATGGCAATGAGCCTCAATTTTCCTTTAAGGAAAATAATCCAAAATGTTGATAACAGAATTGTACCAAAGCTGATTAAGATCAATCCTTCAAAAATTTGTCCACCCTCATTTAAGTTTAAGAGCCACCCTGCAAACTGATTAAGATATTCCAACGGGGTTAACGTAATAAATACCGTATTGGTGAGGTGGGAAAAATAATAAATCTTCAATAATATGATAAACACGAAGATTAAGTAATCGTATTGTTGTACGAGTGTTTTGAAGAAACTATTGATGAACTTCATCCTGAACCTTCCTCTCTAATTTTAACCACTATTATGGTAACACTTTTATATAACTGAATGTCCCTTCAAAAAAATATGAGAATAAATGACTAAGAACATTGTACTATTTTACTGCGATGTGATTTAATAAGATATGTAAATATTATGAAGAGGAAAGGGATGATAAAATGAGAAAGTTTTTACAACTATTTTTAGTGGTATTGCTCGTGTTTACCATTGTGATACCTACTGTTTCACCTGAAAAAGCAATTGCGGCTTCAGAAATCGAAAATGCAAAAACGATTCAGATGGATGAGCTTTTATTGGCGGAATTTAGTGAAGGAGAAAGTGTCCATTGGTACTCTTTTACCCCATCAAAAGAAAATATACATAATTTTTCACATGTTTCTTTTAATTTAAATTCTACAGAAGAAGTAAATATCTCAGTATATTCTGATATGGATAAAGCGTTAATGGATCAAACTTTTGATCGCTATGTCAGTTACGCATATTTGGAAGAGCCGGCAATCATAGATTTTCCTATTGCCTGGATTGGGACCTACTATATTAAGGTTGAAACGCATGATGACTCTTCATACTACGAAAATGGTATTTCCTATGAACTTTCAGCTGCTGGTAGTGTATTACCTCCTGATGATGGGAGTGGTTATAATTGTCCAGCTGAAGTAACAATGACACATGAAATTGACGGAGAAGAAGTTCTAAAAGATTTAAGAACTATCCGCTCAAATCTTTTATCTCAAACAGATAGCGGAAAAGAACTAACGAAAGTTTATTATCAGGCAGCCCCTTATATCAGTGCAAATGTCCTGTTAAATAAAGATAACCGTGTAAAAATATTAGATGCAGTGAAAGAGTTAAAGCCTTTAATCAGCTCAATTTCAAAAGATCAAAAGGAAAGTAACTATGTATTAAGCGCTGGAGATCAGGCAGCGATTCAGACACTATATAATATGTCTTTAGAAATTGTTCCTGAAAACGTAGCCACAAACATTAGAAATACAACTCAATCGATTGATTTTGAAGAACTGGAAGGTCTTGCAGTTGTGGAACTTCTTACTGATACAGGGTTCTTAAATGAAAAAGAAGACATCAGTGGCAAATTAATCATTAAACTGAAAGAAGATCAATCTATGAAGAGCTTTAGTGATAAAATAACTGGATTCAATATGGAATCTGTAACCGCTGATTTAAAAGACCACAAAATTACAGAGGATACTTTTGTTATTGATTTAGCTGACCAGAGTCAGTTCAAAGCTCAGGATGTGGCGAAGAAGATAGAAGCACTACCTGAAGTGGAGTATGTAGAACCTGTAAAAGAGTACTATGCTCTTACAAGTGACGTGTATTATGATGACCAATGGTCTTTAAAGAACAAAGCAGAAGAATCAGGAAAAATTAATGCAGATATTCAATATGAAGGCCTGCTTGAACATCTAAAGCAAAAACAGCTTCCTGATAAGATTGTTGCTGTACTTGATACCGGCGTTGATCATACGCTAGCTGACCTGCGTGAAAATGTACTGGTTGCCAAAGGGTTTAATATGATCGATGAAAATACGAATGCTATCGATAATCATGGTCACGGCACTCATGTTGCCGGAGTAATTGCCGCTGATAACAATAACGGCTATTCTATGGCTGGAATTAATCAATCTGTCAAAATTATGCCGGTAAAAGTATTGAACGATGAAGGAAGAGGTACAAATGAACAGGTGGCAAGAGGAATTAAATATGCCGTTGATAATGGTGCTCATGTTATTAATATGAGTTTAGGAAGTTCAGAAGCAAGTAAAGTGATAGAAGACGCATTAATATATGCTAAAGAAAAAGGCGTGACTGTAGTCGCGGCTTCAGGAAATGATGGAGAGGCTCTATTGTCTTATCCTGGTTCTTCTCACTATACGATTTCTGTAGGAGCCACGGATTCGTATGATCAGGTATCTGATTACTCTAATTACGGGGTAGGTCTTGATGTCGTAGCCCCAGGAACACAGATTCCTAGCTTAGTGCCGGATGGGAACGTTACTTACTTTAATGGAACGTCAATGGCAACTCCACATGTAGCTGCAATTGCAGCATACTTGTTATCAGCTAATGAAGAATTGACTCCTGAGCAGGTCAAAAGTATATTAACTAAGAAAACTAAAGATCTTGTTTATAACGTAGAAGATCCTATAGATGAAAATGGGGGTTCTCACCCTGCTGAAATGCTTGAATCTGGTTATGATTTCGTTTCAGGTTGGGGCAGACTTGATGGCTTTGCAGCAGTATCTTATACAGGTAAGAAAGAATCTCTTGCAGTTCGTGTTTCTGGAAATACACGTTATGATACGTCAGTTGCCTTATCTGAGAGCGGTTGGGTATCTTCTGAAGTAGCGGTAATCGCTACTGGGAAGAACTACCCTGATGCGTTAAGTGCCACACCACTTGCTTATAAGTATGACGCGCCACTTTTATTGACTGCACCTGATCAATTAAGTGAAAGCGTCTTAAATGAATTAAGTCGTTTAAATGTTTCAAAAGTTATATTAATAGGCGGAGAATCTGTTATCAGTAACCAGGTTGTCAATGATATCAAGCAATTACCTGCCATTTCTCAAGTAGAACGTATTAGCGGTAAAGACAGATACGAAACATCTATTAATATAGCTAAAAAGTTAGATAAGCAGGGATCATTTGTTTTAGCGACTGGCCAAAGTTTTGCTGATGCATTATCAATTGCACCAGTAGCAGGACAACTGGGAATGCCAATTCTATTAACTCGTGATAAGGAAATTCCAGCTAATGTAGCATCATTTATTTCGAATGAAGGCTTTACATCCAGTTATATTGTCGGTGGAGAAAATGCTATTACTGAGAAATCAGTTGCAAAGTTACCGGGTAAAAAGCGTTTAAGCGGTACAGATCGATACGAAACAAACGCTAATATTATTAAACACTTTGAATCTAAACTTGATATGTCAACTCAGTTTATTTCTACAGGCTCAAATTATCCGGATGCACTTGCAGGTTCATCTTATGCATCTATGAATAAAAACCCGCTTATTCTGACACATCCAACAAGAATGAAGCAATCAACAAAAGATGTTATTAATCATCATGCAGGAAAAGCAAAAGGGTACTATGTAATTGGTGGAGAAAATGCAATCTCTTCTGAAGAAATCTCAAAATTACTGAAATAATTCTTTGAAGTAAGGAGCTTCCTATTTTTGGGGGCTCCTTACTATGTCTTAGAAAGCGTGCGGGATACTGAATATTGAAACTAATGTAAACTCTTATGATAAGGCGTTTACCTTCCGCTATGGAGTCTGTATAATTGATTAGGGTGAACTCCCTTGTGAGTTTCAGATGATGTGAAATGGAGTTGTAAATAAGTGAATGATTTGAGAGCCCCTGATAAGAAATTCCGTCCTGAAATTGAGGGTGTAAGAGCAGTAGCTGCCTTGCTTGTAGCGGTTTATCATATTTGGCTGGGTAAAGTTTCAGGCGGAGTAGATGTATTTTTTATAGTTTCCGGATATTTAATTACGACCTCACTGCTATCTAAAGTAACTAGAGAAGGAAAAATCAATTTTTATCACAATATATTAGGATTAGCTAAAAGGCTTTTCCCAATTGCATTTTTAGTTATATTGGTCTCAACAGTTTTATCAATTTTTATCTTACCTCAGACTGTATGGGGACAAACTATACCCGAAGTATTTGCATCAATGTTTTATTTTCAAAACTGGCAGCTGGCGAATAATTCTGTAGATTACCTTGCGCAAAACAATGCAGCCAGCCCGTTCCAGCATTTTTGGGCGTTATCCATTCAAGGTCAATTTTATATTACCTGGCCTATTGTCATTACTTTAGTCTATTTATTGGCTGTGAAAGTTTTGAAAACGCCAGTTCGTAAAACTCTTTTAGTAGTGTTAAGTATTATATTTGCACTTTCGTTATCATTTTCAATTTATATCACTGAAGTAAATCAACCTTATGCTTACTTCAATACTTTCGCAAGAGCGTGGGAATTTAGCATGGGTGGGATTCTTGCTCTTTTGATACCATATTTGAAATTTAATAAAATTTCTAACTTTGTGATCGGCTGGTTAGGACTAATCACAATTTGTCTAACTGGAGTTCTATTGCCAGTTTCAAATGCATTCCCTGGGTATGTGGCATTGTTGCCTATATTTGGTGTAATATTTGTTATAGTGTCTGCTGAAAACAGCACAAGGTTTGGTGTTGATCGATTATTAGGTTCTAAACCTTTATTATATTTCGGCAGTATCTCTTATGGCTTTTACTTATGGCATTGGCCACTCCTTATTTTCTATTATAACTATTTTCAAACTGATAAAGTACCATTTCTGAGTGGTCTTATTATATTACTGATTACTGTTGTTTTATCAATCTTTTCAGTAAAAGTTGTTGAAAAGCCGATCAGGACGATGAGTATTAAAACACATCGAAAAAAGCTGGTTGGCGTGCTTGCTGGAATTATGTTGCCAGCTATCCTTACTGGATCGTTTTGGCAGGCTTATGTCATCCAAGCTTCATCTGATGTTGTTGAGATTACTGTTGAGGAATACCCCGGTGGTAAGGTAATTTCAGATCAAATAGAGGCTGAAGAGGGACTTGATCCAATTCCAAGCACTTTAACTATTAAGAAAGAATTACCTGCATTTTATGATAATACAGATTGCTTTACCACTGGTAAAAGTACAGCGCTTAAAGAATGTTCATTCGGCAATACTGAAGATCCAGATTATACGGTGGCTTTGGTTGGGGGATCTCACTCAGGTCACTGGTATCCTGCACTTGAAGTAGCTGCAGAGAGCTTAAATCTTCAAATTGATGTACTTAATAAGGATGCGTGCCGTTTAACAAATGAAGATTTTGATGGGAAATTAACAGAAGAGTGTATTGAGTGGAGTGATAAGGCTACTGAAAGACTCCTTAAAAATCCACCTGATATTATTTTTACTACTGCAAATGTTGGAAAAGGTGCTAAAGTTCCTGAAGGTTATTTATCGAAGTGGAAAGAGTTTGAGGGGATATCTGAAGTGTTTGCTATTAGAGACAATCCAAGAATGAAATACGATACACCTATATGTGTAGAAGAAAAATCGGCAGCAGATTGTTCAGTACCAAGAAGCGATGCACTATCTGCTGTACAGCCTTGGGAGAACACAGAAAATATTCCTGAGAACGTTACATTTGCGGATATGTCGGACTACTTTTGTGATGAAGAAACGTGTCATGCAGTTATAGGAAATGTCATTGTGTATAGAGATAAACATCACATCAGTACACTATACTCTGAAACAATGGGAGAAGGACTTACAGAACATTTGAAAAAAGCAATTGAAAAAATTGAGTCTGCTGAATAATTATGCCTTAAAGAAAGTCCGTTTGCGCGGGCTTTTTTTATATGGCGTTGTTAAAGTGGGCTGTTGATTTCCGTTTCATGAGGACGCTTTGTAGCAGGTGTGCCGTTTTGTGGCGCCATCCCCGCCTCCTCGTGCGGGGTCTCACCTGTCACGATTCTCCTGCTGGAGTCGCCCCTTCCACTCCAATCACCAGCTGTGCAAAAACAACATTGAACTTCAACATAGCTTTTTATATAAAAAAAACGCCCCGAAGGACGTTTACCAATTCGTTTCGTCTTCCTGGGCGTTATCAGAATAGCCGGATTCAGAGGTTAGACCTGATGAGTCAGTATCTTCGCTTGCGAAACCTGAAAGATCTAAATGATCCCGAAGGTCAGCACGTACATCTTCAAGCTCGTCTTCATAAGCCTGGTAATAATAAATGTTATTATAGTAGACACCCTCACCTTGCAATGTGTGAGAATCCACTTTTAAATCCGAATTAGCTGCATAAGAGATAAACGATCTCATTTCTGAAAAGCGCATATTGGTTTTCATGTTTTCACCAACTGCATCAATAACATCAGCATAGCGGTTAAACGATCCTGCAGATTTTGCTTTAGTTAAAATTGCTTCGATAATTTCTTGCTGACGTTCCCCTCTGGCAAGGTCGCTATCCTGATATCTAGAGCGGACAAACGCCAGAGCTTCTTCACCATTTACTGTCTGTCTGCCTTCTTCAAGAGTGATAGCGTCTTTTTCGTCTTCTGAATTCATTTCATACATATCGAAAGGTACATCAACTTCAACACCGTTCAACGCATCAACAACATCCATAAATGCGTAAAAGTTCATTCTTACATAATAGTCAACAGGCACATCTAACAATTCTTCAACTGCTTCCATTGAAGCTTTAGGTCCTCCAAATGCATGTGCGTGATTGATTTTATCTTCTATGCCAACTTCTGGAATATAAGCCAGTGTGTCTCGTGGGATACTTGTAAGTTTAATAGATTTATCATCATTATTAAGTGTTGCCAAAATGATTGCATCTGTTCTGGTAGTTCCATTCTCAAAACCAGAAGCATCTTCTCTAGCTTCACTGCCGTCTACACCCAAAAATAAAACAGACACATTATCTATATCCGGATCCACCTCGTATTCACGAAGGTCTGATTGCTCGCGGCCTTCTAACTCTTCATAAGAACTGTCTGCAACATTTTGTGCTTTAGTATATAAATACCCTCCATATACAGCACCTGAGATGATTAATAGCATAATTGGCAGCCCAATCAGCATAGCTCTTTTCTTTAAGCGCTTATTTTTCTTATTCTTTTTAAAGGTTTTTCTATCCATACCCAGCGTAGCTCCTTTACTTGGGTGTTATCCAGTTTTCCGTATAAAATTACGGCAAATTTAATTGTACTATGTTTTCCCGCTATCCGTAAAATGAAACTTTCATTACAATTGTCGATTATTCGGTTACAATTTCTTCACGATAGACCATTTCGCCCTGTACAATTTTAGCCTGACCATTTGTAAGCTCGGTCATCCACGCAGTAAATTCTTCGATGTCATCTTCTTCTACATATGTCTCAACAGCAACTTCGTCTAAGTAGTGAATCTCTTTTAAAGGATATTTTGAAGCTCTGACTTCATTCTCAACTTTTCCAAGCCACGTATAATCCATTTTTGATGTCATAATGGCATTTAGTGAACGCTCAACGATCCCTGCAGCCTTCAGTCCTTCTGTTACAGACTTGCCGTAAGCGCGGATCAGACCACCACCGCCAAGTTTAATCCCACCGAAGTAGCGGGTAACAACGACTGTTGTGTCCTTTAAGCCTTGCTTCTTTAGTACTTCAAGCATCGGGACGCCTGCAGTGCCTGATGGTTCGCCATCATCATTGGCTTTTTGGATTAAATCATGCTCACCAATCATATAGGCAGAGCAGTTATGGTTAGCTGAAGGGTGCTTCTTTTTGATCTCCTGGATAAAAGCCTGTGCTTCTTCCTCAGTTTCAGTTCGCTTAGTATAGGTAATAAAACGGGATTTTTGAATCACAATTTCACTCTCACTGTAACCTGAGACAGTTAAATATTTTTTCAGCATAAGATACTCCTTCATTTCGTGCGTTTATTACACAATTATAACAAGAAATTGCATGCTGCGTCATTTTTTGCAGAGATGCAACAAAGGCGAAAGGTCATATGCGCCAATTGTAATGCAACTTTAATATCGCGACAAAGTGATGATGTTATAATAGATAAGGTCCTGTTGATTAAAAGGACGATGAAACAATATATTGAAATAGCTTCTTTTTTGCGTAATTTCGACATGTTGCGGTGCGAAACTTTATTTAGCACAATACTTTCAATTTTACTGGTTTAACAGTATAATTTTTTGTAAAGACATGTTTACGAGAGAAAGGAGTCTGCATGTGTCCGCAAATAGTATAGATACCCAGATCCTTGATTCTATTCTGGGTAAAATGATAGAGACTGTGGATCAAAGTAAGTCAGAAATTTTTGAAATAGGTGAGCAGACCCGGAACGAATATGAGCAGCTTGTCGCTGAACTTGTATTGATACGTGAAAAAATTGCAAGCGTGATATATACAGGTGATGATCTAGAAAGACGCTCGCGTTTTGCAAGAAAGCGTCTGGCAGAAGTCAGCCATCATTTTAAAGATTTTTCTGAAGAACAGGTCCGTCAGGCATACGAAACGGCACACGATCTTCAGATGAAGCTCTCAGTTAACAGACAGGAAGAAAAACAGCTGCGTGAGAGACGGGATGAACTGGAGCGTAGACTTCAAAACATGGTCGAAACAATTGATCGTGCTGAAAATCTCGTCACCCAGATTTCAGTTGTGCTTACTTATTTAAATAGTGACCTGAAAAAAGTCGGTGCTGCACTCGAAGACGCTGCTGAGAAGCAGATGTTCGGCATGCAGATCATCGAAGCCCAGGAAGAAGAGCGCAAAAGACTTTCCCGGGAAATACATGACGGACCTGCCCAGATGATGGCAAACGTCCTGATGAGGTCAGATTTAATTGAGCGTGTTTTCAAAGAAAAAGGCACTGATGAAGCAATTAACGAAATTAAAAGCTATAAAAAGATGGTCCGCTCAGCATTATCAGAGGTCAGAAGGATCATCTATGATCTTAGACCAATGGCGCTAGACGACCTGGGTCTTGTACCTACCCTCAGAAAATACTTAAGTACAATCGAAGAATATAGTCATGGTACTAAGTTATCATTTAAGCAGATCGGGGAAGAATCAAGACTGGACCCAAAATACGAAGTCTCACTATTCAGGCTCATTCAGGAGGCTGTGCAAAATGCAGTCAAGCATGCGCAGGCAACTGAAGTCACTGTAAAAGTGGAAATACGTCCCGATTGCGTCAATGCAATCATCAAAGACGACGGAAAAGGCTTCGATCCTTTAGAAAAAAAACAAGGTTCATATGGCATGATGGGCATGAAAGAAAGAATTGAACTGATTTCAGGCAGAATGGACGTTCAATCCAGGCCCGGACAAGGTACAACAATCAGTATTAATGTACCAATTAAAAGTTAAAGATTGAGGGGGAACCAAACATGACAAAAATTCTAATTATTGATGATCATCAGTTATTCCGCGAAGGTGTTAAGCGTATCCTAGATTTTGAAGAAACATTCGAAATCGTAGGAGAAGGCGATGACGGTTCTCAGGCAATCGAACTTTATGAAACACACCAGCCGGATGTCGTATTAATGGATATTAATATGCCCGATGTAAACGGGGTAGAAGCAACTGGACAGCTTGTGAAAAAGCACCCGGATGCAAAAGTGATTATCCTTTCTATTCATGATGATGAAAACTACGTATCCCACGCACTAAAATCAGGTGCGCTTGGTTATATGCTGAAGGAAATGGACTCAGAAGCACTGATCGAAGCAATCAAAACAGTTGCTGACGGCGGCTCATATCTTCACCCGAAAGTAACCGTAAACCTTGTAAACGAATTCCGCCGACTTGCAGAAGCTGAATTCACTGGCAACTTCCAGCAGATGGAAGTGCGCCGTCCACTTCACCTCCTCACAAAGCGTGAGTGTGAAGTACTCCAAATGCTTGCAGACGGTAAAAGTAACCGTGGAATCGGTGAAGGACTGTATATCTCAGAGAAAACAGTCAAAAACCACGTGAGTAATATTCTGCAGAAAATGAATGTGAATGACCGAACTCAGGCTGTTGTTACAGCGATTAAGAATGGCTGGGTTGAGGTACGATAATATTGGTTAAAGGCTCCGCTGCGGCGGGGCTTTTTTGATTGGGGAGTGACACAGGGGGGACGGAGTTGAGTGATTCGTTTTTGTAGTGATTCTAAAAATGTGCACAGCCGGGACGGAGTTGAGTGATTCGTTTTTGTAGTGATTCTAAAATGAGCACAGCGGGGACGGAGTTGAATGATTCATTTTTGTAATGCTTCTAAAAGTGGATCACACAACTCCGTCCCCGGCGCGCCGCTCACTAAACAACAAAAACTCCGCCTCATCAGCGGAGTTTCACTTCATTTGCGTCGTCTCGCAAAATCGACAAACTTGAATTTATCAAGTCTGTGGCGTGATTCAGTGTATTGGAAGATGGATGTGTCTTCAAGGTGCACAAAGTTTTTGACGAGTACGATATGGCTGTAGCCGTCGAGGTCTAGTAGTGCACGGTCTTCGTCTGTTGCCGGTTCTACTGTGATTTCTTTTTTTGCGTAGGAAATGTTGAGTCCGAGCTGGCCTTCAAGGTAGGCGTAGATTGAGTCTGCGCAAATCTCTTCAGTCAGTGAAGGGACGGTGGTCTGCAGCAGCCAGTCTTTATCAAGAATAACGCGCTCGCCCTGAATGGTTCTTGCTCTGACGACTTCCCATGTCAGTGCGTGTTCGGGACATTCGAGCTGCTTGGATAACCAGTCTTCTGCCTCGATCAGTTCGAGTTTATGTACAGTTGTCTGGATGTCACGTCCAAGTGATTGCTGGATTTCTTTGAAGCTGACAAGACCTGTTACCGGGAATGTCATTTTGCTTATATCAAGAACGAGGGAGCCTTTTCCCTGCATTTTCTGAATGAACCCATTTTGCGATAAAAGTGTAAGCGCTTTCCTTATTGTTTCACGTGATGTGTTAAATCGCTCGCACAGTTCGTGTTCTGAAGGGAGTAGAGAGTTCGGCTCGAAGACTCCATTTTTTATTTCTTCGGAGAGTTCTTGAAAAATGTTCATATATTTATTTGTAGTTGCCATATATATCACCCTTGTTTATTGTATCATATGAGGGGACAGGATTTTAGTGAATGTACCATTATTTTCATATGATATTTGAGTAAATAAACCGCTACTTCTTTCCGTGGGGGACTGCGCTTTCCGCGGCCGCGCGGTGAGCCTCCTCAGGCTTTGCCTTGCGGGGTCTCACCTGTCGCTTCTACGCCGCAGGAGTCTCCGTCCCCCACTCCAAGAATACGCTGGTAGGTACTACTCCTAAAATTCAATAATATTTATATTAACCATGTTATAGTCCATGGTTTTTAGATGCACAGCTGACTGTTGGAGCGGGAGGGGGCGACTCCGGGACGATAAGAGGGGAGCTGAGACCCCACAGCCGAAGGTAAGGAGGCTCAAGCTTCACTCCGTCCGGAAAGCGTCCCCCTAAAGCGGAAACTGTCAGCCGAATTTAGAGAGATAAATCATTTAAGCAGAAAGGACGGTTTACATGAATAAGTTGTTGAAAACATCAATTGCGGCCGGTCTGCTTGCGGTTGTGCTTGCAGGTTGCAGTGATGAGGAAAGTACGAATTCGAACAGTGCAGATGATGGGCTTTCGGGTGAGGGTCAGGAGACGCATGCTTCTCAAGGATTAGACGAATCTGAAGAGGGCATTGTGTTTGATGAGGAAGGTAATGTTGAAGAAGCAGAGGTGCCTGCTGAAGAGGAAGAGGCAATTATGGCAGTCTTTGATGAATATATTGAGACTTTTAATAATCAGGATATAGAGGGTTATCTCGACTTGCTTTTATATGAAGAGGGTTATTATGATAGAGAAGAAGAGCGTGCTGCGCTTGAGGAAGTGTATGCCCAGTTCGATGTGAACAGAGAAGTGGTTGAGCATACGATCAGCGGTTATGAAGAAGGTTCTGCTGAGGTGTTTTCAAATATGGAGCTGACGACAACGGATCCCGCATCCGGTGCTGAGGCGTCTAGAAACGGTCGGCAGGTGACGATTTTAAAAGAAGTTGACGGCGAGTGGAAGATTGCGTCGATTCAGTTTATTGCTGCGCCTTAAAAGAAATTAACTTTTTAGCCGCAAATCTTTCCGGGGTCTTACCTGTCGCTTCTATACCACAGGAGTCTCCGTTCTCCACTGCAAGGTTTGCTGATATAATTGTATGTAAGAGTGATGAAATGCATCTCAATAAGAGGTGCATTTTCTATACATATCGACATATTTCCTGGGAAATGAGGTTAGGTAGAATGAAGATTATTCGCGCTGAAATATGGGGGATTCATCTCCCTTTGAAAGAACCGTTTGTTGTTTCATATGCGAGGTTCGATTCAATGCCATCGATTATTTTAAAGCTGACAACTGATAGCGGGCATGAGGGCTATGGTGAAGCTGTGCCTGATGAGCATGTGACGGGTGAGTCGTTTTATGGTTCATTTGCGCTTTTAGAAAAAGTGATTGTGCCTGAAGTAAAAGGGATGTCGCCGTTTCAAATAGAGGAGATCCATGCCAGCATGAATCAGGCTTTAAAAGGTAATCCTTCTATCAAAGCGGCAGTTGATATTGCGTGCTATGACTTGATGGGGAAGATTACAGGGCTTCCTGTCTATGATCTGATTGGCGGGAAGGCGCATGAGCAGTTGAGTTATCCAAAAGTAATTTCTATCGGAACACCTGAGAAAATGAGTGAAGCCGCACTCAACGCGCTTGAGAATGGATATGAACATTTAAAAATTAAGCTGAGCGGCGATGCAGTGCTTGATGTGGAGCGGTTAAGTGCGATCAGGCAGGCTGTTGGAAAAAGTGTACCGATCCGGGTGGATGTGAATCAGGGCTGGGGCACGTATGAGACGGCTAAACGAGCGCTTGCTCAAACAGAACCGCTGAATCTGGACTGGGTCGAGCAGCCGCTATTGCCGGAATCCTTTACTGAAATGAATGAGCTCAGGCAGTCGACGCTGACGCCACTAATGCTGGATGAGAGTATCTGCTCTGAAAAGGATTTGCAGCGTGCGATCAATGAAAGGTCTGCTGATAAGATTAATTTGAAATTGATGAAGAGTGGCGGTATTTACCCAATCATTCATATGGCAAAAACGGCTGAGGCTGCAGGTCTTCCCTGTCAGATTGGCTCTATGGTGGAGTCATCAATCGGATCCGCTGCAGGGTATCATGCAGCGATGGCGAGGAAAAATATTGAGACGACTGAGTTAACGGGCCCACTTTTATTTTCAAAGGATCCGGGGAACTTAAAGTATGAGGTCCCTTACGTTTATTTAGCTGAAAAGCCTGGTCTTGGCGTGAACGTTGATGAGACAGTGCTTGAGAGCTTGAGCGAACTGCATGTGGAGGTGTGAGGATGAAACTTGAACAGGTGTGGCAGGACTTGCATGGTCTTGCTGAGACGAGTTTTAAGGAAGTGAAGACAACTGATTATATTGCGCATATGCTTGAGCGTGAAGGTGTGCGTGTTCAGCTGTTTAAAAAGCATACCGGACTGATTGCTGAAGTTGGCAGTGGGGAGCCGGTTGTCGGTTTCAGAGCGGATATGGATGCGCTTTGGCAGGAGGTTGATGGTGAGATGAAGGCGAACCATTCCTGCGGTCACGATGCGCATATGACGATTGGAATTGGAACACTTTTAGCTTTAAAAAAGAAGGAGAATCAGCTGCAAGGCACGTTCCGGTGTATTTTTCAGCCGGCTGAGGAGCAGGGGAATGGATCGCTGTCTGTGATTAAAAATGGTGGAGCGGATGGACTCAGCGTATTGTTTGGCGTACATCTTAGACCGAAAGACGAGCTGTCTTTTGGTGAGGCTGCACCGTCAATTTCTCATGGAGGCGGGATTTTTTACGAGGGGAAAATTACCGGTGAAGACCTGCACGGGGCCAGGCCGCATCAGGGTGTGAATGCCATTGAAGCAGGTTTTGCGCTTGGTCAGCAGCTGCATACTGTAAGAATTTCGCCGATGGTTCCGCATTCGGTTAAAATGACAAGCTTTCATGCCGGTGCGTCAAATTATAATATTATCCCGGGATCAGCGACGTTTGCGCTTGATGTGCGTGCTCAGACGAATGAGGCGATGGATGAGCTGAAATTGCAGATTGAGGGCAAAGTTGCGGCTTTTAGCGAAATGCTTGGTGTCAAAATCGTGGGGGACTGGGTTGATTATACGCCTGGTGCTGACGTGAATGAAGAGGCGGAAGCGATCATGCGCGAAGCCATTGTACAGGAACTTGGTGAAGACGCACTGCGACCGCGCGTGGTCACACCCGGGAGTGATGATTTTCACTTTTATACGATTGAAAAACCCGAACTGAAGGCTTGCATGCTGGCACTTGGAGCGGATCTTACGCCAGGTCTGCATCATCCGGATATGCGGTTTAATCACGATTGTCTGGAGCAGGGGGTTAAAGTTGTGATGCGGGCTGTGGAGATTGCGATGGGAAGAGATTAGGTGGCCGGCTAAGCATTCGGTTCTTGGGATAGTGCACTAAAACGGGTTTTCACAGCACTCAGCGTCGAGGTTACTGCACTCAATCCGGGTGTATCGCTACGTCAATTTGATGCTTATCTACCTCAATCGCATTTTTATAACATTCACCTGCCATACCCTCTTGATGCCCTTAGGTCACAAGCTTTTAGTTTCTTAAGGGCATCAAGTGGGCTGGTGCAGCATTCAATTCTAGTGTTACCGCACTCAGTTGAGCTTTCACAGCACTCAGCCGCGCGGGTACTGCACTCAATCCGTGTGTATCGCTACCTCAATATGCCATCTCATCTACCTCAATCGGAATCATACGACATTCAATAAAAACCGCCCGGACTAGACATTCCGGACGGTTTTTCATGTACTACTTCTTATAATGAAACACAATAGACTCATATGGGCGCAGCGTATATTCGCTTGCGTCACCATTTACATCATCATAATTCTGAATCAACACATCTGGACGTGTAAAGCTATCCAGCTTTTCAGCCAAAGCTTCAGGCATATCAAATGTCGTTTCCTCTGCATAGTAGTTGTTTAATACAAGTAGCGTTTCATTTTCAGTATTACGCGTGTAGGCGAAAATCGATGGATGATCTGCAAGCAGCAACTCATAGTTTCCTTCAGTCAGAATGTCGAAATCCTTGCGCAGCTGAATCAGCTTCTGGTAGTGATAAAAGACTGAGTTACGGTCTTCTAAAGCAGTTTTCGCATTGTGTTCCTTATAGTTTTTTGCGACAGGAATCCATGGTGTGCCGCTTGTAAATCCAGCATTTTCACTGTCATCCCACTGAACAGGCGTACGTGAATTATCTCGTGATTTCTGACGCAGAATCTTCAGGATTTCCTCTTCACTTTTACCCTGTTCAAGCAGGATATTATAAATATTCAGCGACTCCACATCGCGGTATTCATCAATTGAAGTGAATTTCGGATTGGTCATCCCGAACTCTTCACCCTGATAAATGTACGGTGTACCCTGCATCATATGAACAGATGTCGCGAGCATTTTCGCTGACTCATTGTGGTATTCACCGTCATTTCCGTAACGTGATACAACACGCGGCTGGTCATGGTTGCACCAGAACAGGGCGTTCCAGCCGCCACCTTCATTCATCCCAACCTGCCACGTTGAAAGGATATCTTTTAATTGCAGGAAATCGAAATCTGCAACAGTCCACTTTTCACCGTTCGGATAGTCCACTTTTAAATGATGAAAGTTGAACGTCATGCTGAGCTCTTCACGTTCAGGATTCGAATATTTAATACAGTGATCGATCGTTGTAGATGACATCTCACCAACCGTCAGTAGATCATGCTTTGAAAAGACTTCCTGATTCATCTCATGCATATATTCATGTACGCGCGGGCCGTCTGTGTAAAAGCGGCGTCCGTCACCATCGCCTGTTTCGTCAGGGAAATCCTGATTTTTTGAGATGAGGTTAATGACATCAAGGCGGAAACCATCCACACCCTTTTCAGCCCAGTAATTCATCATGTCATAAATTTCACGTCGAACTTTTTCATTTTCCCAGTTCAGATCAGCCTGCGTCACGTCAAACAGATGAAGGTAATACTGGCCTGTCGCTTCATCAAACTGCCACGCATTCCCTCCAAATTTTGATGCCCAATTCGTCGGCTCAGAACCGTCTTCCTTACCATCTTTCCAAATGTAAAAATCTCGATAATCATTATCTTTTGATTTGCGGGATTCCACAAACCACTCATGCTCAGTTGAAGTATGGTTCACAACGATATCCATAATAATACGGATATCGCGCTTATGTGCCTCTTCAAGCATGCGGTCGAAGTCTTCCATTGAGCCGTATTCATCGTGAATGGAGAAATAATCGCTGATGTCATAACCGTTGTCACGCTGAGGTGATTTATAAGGCGGTGTAAGCCAGAGGACGTCTACACCCAGTTCATTTAAATAATCAAGCTTCTCCGTAATCCCATTCAGATCACCAACACCATTTCCTGTTGTATCATTGAAGCTCTTCGGATAAATCTGATAAACTACTGCTTTTTTCCACCAAGGCTGTGCCATTTGAATTCCTCCTTTAGATACTATTTATTAAGTAGGGCTGATGATTGGAGCTCCAGGCGGATGCTTTCCGAGCGGTGGTCGCTGAGCCTCCTCAGGCTTCGCCTTGCGGGGTCTCAGCTATCCCACTAATCGCTCCGGAGTCACCGCCTTCCACTGCAACCATCAGCTGTGCAATTAGATTGATGAGCTTTTATAACTTCTAAAATGTATACAGCGAAGTCTTATTCAAGTCTAATTAGATTAATAAATACAAACTCAGTGTAGCGGAGCGTAGGGCGGTGACTCCTGTGGCAGGAAGGGACAGGTGAGACAGAGCATGGCGAAGCCTGCTGGCTAACCGCCCGGCCACGGAAAGCATCCGCCCGAAGCGCAGTGGAACGTTCTTACAGTTCACTGAGTTGTAAAAAGAAAAACAGAGCTGTGAAAATTTCTTCTCACAGCTCTATATACATGTTACTCGTCTTCAAGCTTACCTTTTTTGACAATAAGCGCATACGCAAGTGTTAGTGCGAATGGTACGACGATGACGATTGCCATACCTGTTGCGAATAGTCCCCAGAACTGGCTCTGGATTGAGATGATACCAGGTACACCGCCGACGCCGATTGAGTTGGCGAGGACGAAGTTGGCACCGAGCAGAAGTCCTGCGATACCTGAACCGATCAGTGCGCAGATGAATGGGAACTTATAGCGCAGGTTAACCCCGAATAGTGCAGGCTCTGTTACGCCGAGCCATGCTGAGATACCGGATGAACTTGCAAGTCCTTTAAGCTTTTCATCTTTTGATTTCATAAAGAATGCTGCTGCGAAAATGGCAAATGCTGCAGACCCTTGTGCAATGTTAGACAGTGCAAGGATTGGCCATAGGAATGTACCACCCTGGTCTGAGATCAGCTGTAAGTCTACCGGCAGGAATGTATGGTGCATACCTGTGATAACAAGTACTGCGTAGAATCCACCATAGATCAGTCCGCCTAACCAGCCGAAGTTTTCAAACATGTAAACGACTGCATCAGTTACTGCTGTACCTGCTGCAAATGTTAGTGGTCCAATGACGATAAATGCTGCAAAACCTGTGATTAAAATTGATACTGGCGCGACAACCAATAGTTTGATTGAATCATGTACGCGTCTGTTCAGGAACTTTTCAATCAGTGCATACAGATAAGCTGCTACTAATACCGGCAGTACCTGACCCTGATAACCGATTGATTCAACGGTTAAGCCGAACAGGTTCCAAGTCGGTACAGTACCTTCCTGGAGTGCATCCGGGTAAGCGTAGGCACTTAGCAGGTTAGGGTGTACGAGTACTAAACCAAGCACGATACCCATTAACGGGTTGCCTCCGAACCTTTTTACCGCTGACCAGCCGATCAGTGCGGGTAAGAAGGTGAAGGCGGCGCTGGCTATGATATTGATGACTTCTGCAATATCAGCCCACTGAGGATATGTGACGATCAGTGGATCTGCGCCGAATAAGTCTTCGGCTGTTAATACGTTGTTCAAACCGAGCAGTAAACCTGCTGTTACGATTGCCGGAAGAATAGGAATAAAGATATCAGCTAAAAGCTTGATTGCTCGCTGCAGCGGATTCATTTTTTTAGTCGCTGCTGTTTTTACATCATCCTTTGATACTTCCTGAATGCCTGTTTCCTCTGCCAAAACTTTATAGACCTTATCTACAAGTCCCTGTCCGATTACTACCTGATACTGTCCGCTGTTGAGAAATGACCCTTTTACCAGATCAATTGACTCAAGTTTCTTTTTGTCTACCTTGCTGTCGTCGTGAAGGACGAAGCGGAGACGTGTGACACAGTGAGTAGCTGTGTCGATGTTTTCCTGTCCGCCGATTGCTTCGACAATCTGGCGCACCTGTTCACGATTCACATCGCTCATCTATGAAACCTCCCTTTCGAAACCGTTTTCATTTCCGTGACTCTGACATTGTATCTATTCCCCGTATTCAGGAAAAAACACTGGGAATGAGAGGGTTTGTGAAGTATATTGTGTCTGGCATCAGGCTGGTTTGCAGCGGTCGTCGCTCGAGTTGTATCTTTTTTCTTCTGGGATGTCGCGATACACCCGGCGATTTGTTGCAATTGCCGCGCAGTATGTCTGTATCCGCGCCTGAAATGTCGCAATCCCCAGGTTGTCTGTCCTGACCCTCGCCCGAACTACCTCAAATCAACAACGCTCTCAATAAACAGCGCTTTCATTTAGCAATTCCTATCCTATAACGTGTATATACAAGTTGTCAATTAAGAAGTTTTTTATAGATCTGTAAAGTAGAATTACATAAAGTTTTTCAGAATGAAAATGTAAAAATTGTGTTTATGAAAATGCAGAGGTTAAAATAAAATTCATTAAACATACTTTAGTCATGAATATAAAGTCACTATAATCATCAATTTTTAAATAAACATTTTAGAATAAGATGTATTTGGTTTCATATGATCAAATAATTGAGTGAATAGGTGATAATTTTCAAAATATTGTTTCAGATTTGGATATAAAGGACGATATAGCAAATGTGAGATTGTTTTTATGAAAGTGTTTGGGGGGATGACCATGGATGAAAAAAATTTAATTAAACTGTTGCGACTTCCTGCTGCAATTTTGGATGAGAACGGAAATATCCGTTTAACTAACCCGGCGTGGGAGCAATTCGGGCCCATGGTCGATCATGGGGGAAAAGAATTTAATGAACTAAATAAATTTATACTTTCACCACAAATCAAAAAAGAATGTCAGAAAATTTGGAGGGGAAAAAAGGGCTCCTTTGAATATGATTTCCGTACGTTATCCCGCAGTTACTGTCAGTTGACGATTTCAAAGTGCAGTGATCAACGTATGCTTTTTCAAATCCTTCCTTCTATTGATTCCGGGGTTATTACTGAAAATGCAGTAGATGTACTGGAAAGTATGATTGAAGCGTTTTTTTCACTCGATGAGAATTGGTGCTTTACATATGTAAATCATGAAGCAGAAAAAGTTTTATTTAAAAAAAGAGAAGAGTTAATTGGCCAAAACATGTGGATGATGTTTCCCGATGCATGGGGAACAAATTTTGAGGAGCATTATTTTAAAACAATGAATGAACAAGTCCCGACGCAGTTTGAAGAGTATTATGCACCAAATAAGAGTTGGTTCAGTGTACATGCTTATCCAAATAGTAAGGGCGGATTATCAGTCTATTTTAGAAATATCAATGAACAGAAGGAGCTTGAACATTCCTTATGGAAGTCTGCTAACTCAGATCATCTGACAGGTTTGCCTAACCGGCGCTTTGCTTACGAAAGTATGCAAAATTATATTGATAATCAACAGGCATTTACAATCTTTTTCCTGGATTTAAATCAGTTCAAAATCATTAATGATTTATATGGTCATGATGTGGGAGATAGGTTAATTAGAAAAATTGGACTTCGTCTTCAGAAAAATCTTCCTGATGAGCTAACTATTTCGAGACTTGGTGGGGACGAGTATCTAATTATAGTTCCTGAAGAGCTTGGAAAAAGTGAAGTGCATGAATTCGGTAATCGCGTGATTGCAATGTTCAGTCAGTCATTTATTCTGCAAGACCGTCCAGAGATCCATATCGATCCCAGTGTTGGAGTAAGTCAGTTTCCTAAGGATGGAAACCTGGTTGATACACTCATAGATAAAGCTGATATTGCGATGTATGAAGCAAAAAAGAAGCAATCTGCCAAGGCAGTTTTATACGATCCTGTCATGCATGAAAGTGTTTCGCGTGATCTGATTATTCAGCAGGAGCTAAAGAGAGTCATTGAACGGGGGGAGTTGGAATTTGTTTATCAGCCTCAAATTGATGCAACACGGAATTGGATAACAGGGGTCGAAGTTTTAACTCGTTGGACCCATCCTGTACTTGGAAGGGTATCACCCGCTGAATTTATACCTATTGCTGAGACTTCAGGCATGATGGAAAAGCTGACCCGGTATCAGCTTGAATGGTGTCTCAGGAAATTTTCAGAATGGAAACAGCAATACAGTTTTGAGGGAGTTATAGCGTTTAACATTTCTTCAGGATTATTTAGAAATAAAAACTTTATTGCTTTTTTAGAAGAGGCTGTTTTTGAATACCAGATTCCATTTAATCAAATTGAGCTTGAAATTACAGAAAACATACAGCTGTTTTCTCACAGAGAGAGTGTACAAACGCTTGAGCGTCTTCGTGAGATGGGCATGCGGGTCGCCATTGATGATTTCGGTACGGGGTATTCAACATTATCCTACCTGAACCAATTTCCGGTCGATAAAATTAAAATTGATAAGCATTTTACTGATCAGATCATGGTTGATGAAAAAGGTGAAGCGATTTTAGTTTCCATCGTGAAGCTCGCAAACAGTCTAAATCTGGATGTATTAGCTGAAGGTGTGGAAACATCAGAACAACGGGATTTCCTATTGATGAACGGCTGCGATGATATGCAAGGTTATCACTTTTTTAAGCCCATGACGCTGGAAGAGTGTAAGGAGTTCTATCATGAAAGAGTGTTGAAGCAGAGAGTGCCTGAATAGGGTGCTCTTTTTGTATTACACAATATTAGCACCCGTCCTCTTAATGACCTTAAGAAACAGGCCTTTAGTTTCTCAAACCCATCAAGAGGGTTTACAGCTCCTAAATTAACAAGTGCAAAAACTATATTGATTGCAATTCTCCCAATGGCTCCTCAAAAAAGATTCCCAAATAAGATGCACTCACTCACGGATTAAGATAAAATAGAGTATGACAAGTGTCATATACGTATCCATGTTGATGGAAATGCAGATAGATAGGATGATTCAATGAGAACGGCTGTGGTAACTGATAGTACGGCGTATTTGCCGGAGGAACTGCGTGAGATGTACGATATTCGCATGGTGCCGCTTTGTGTCATTATGAATGGGAAGACTTATGAGGAAGAGGTCGACCTGACGACGGACGAGTTTTATGATGAGGTCCGTAAAGGCGGCGCACTTCCGAAAACGTCTCAGCCGGCGGTTGGTACATTTGCTTCGCTTTTTGAAGAACTGAGCAGTGAGTATGATGAAGTGGTAACCATCCATTTATCGAGCGGGATCAGCGGTACATACGCTGGTGCGGTGCAGGCTGGAGAAATGGTTGATGGTATAAAAGTGCATGCTTTTGATTCGGAAATCTCCTGCATGGTACAGGGAATGTTTGTGCTTGAAGCAGCAGTGATGGCAAAGGATGGTGCTAGTGCTGATGACATTCTTGCCCGCTTAAATGACCTGAAGGAAACAACGCGCGCTTATTTTATGGTTGATAATTTAGGTCATCTTCAGCGCGGAGGCCGTCTTTCTAATGCACAGGCAATTATTGGCAGTATGCTGCAGGTAAAACCATTATTACATTTTGTCGATACGAAGATTGAGCCTTTTGAAAAGATCCGCACGCGTAAGAAAGCGATGAAACGGATTGTTGATTTGTTAAAAGAAGACGCTGAAAAGTTTGATGAGGTTCAGGCTGTTATTATTCATGCGAATCGGGAGGAAGAAGCGATTCAGTGGAAGAATGAGATCAGCAGTGAACTGCCGAATGTGTCGTTTAGAATCAGTCATTTTGGACCGGTGATCGGGACTCATCTTGGTGAGGGCTCGATGGGTCTTGGGTGGATGAAAAAATAGAAAGTTGTACTACCTGAAGCGTTTCGCTGCGCTTCGGGCGGACGCTTTCCGGACGGAGGTTGCTGAGCCTCCTCACCTTCGGTTGCGGGGTCTCAGCTTCCCTCTAATCGTCCCGAAGTCGCCGCCCTACGCTCCGCTGCACTTAATATTTCATGATTTCCTCTAATTTTTCTAATCACTCTGAAAATCTTCTCACAATAAAATAACCCCTAAAAGGAGCCCCTACATGACTACTCCACAACAATTCCTCTCTGGTAGACAGTTTCTTCTTTCTGAAGTCCTCAAGGTTTTTCCTTTATCTGAATTTGAAAGTCAGGTTGATTTTGTTCCAGCTGTTGAAAGATTCAACTGCAACCGCTGTGGCAATCGGAAGCGGTATTTGTTTGCGTCTCATTTTTGCGGTAGGTGTGAAAAGGAGTGTGTGTATTGCCGTAATTGCATTCAGATGGGTAAGGCGTCTGAGTGTGAGCGGGTTGTGCTTTGGAAGGGTACGCTTTTTAAAGATGTGCCTCCGGCTGAACAGATTTTACAGTGGGAGGGGGAGCTGTCGCGGCCGCAGCAGAGAGCTTCTGATACTTTACTCAATTCTATAGAAAAGAAAAACTCAATCCTTGTCCATGCAGTTTGTGGTGCAGGTAAGACAGAAATTTTGTTTTATGCGATTGAAGAAGCACTTCGTAAAGGTCTCCGAGTTTGTATTGCTACTCCTAGACGTGATGTGGTGCAGGAGCTGGCTCCACGGTTGAAGCGGGCTTTTCCAACGACTAAGATTGAGTCACTTTATGGCGGCAGTGAAGACAGGCTGCCGCATGCGCACCTGACGATTGCGACGACGCACCAGCTGATCCGGTTTCGGGAGGCATTTGATGTGATGGTGATTGATGAGGTGGATGCATTTCCGTTTTCAGCGGACGATGCGCTTCAAAAGACCTCGCAGTTAGCCCGCCAGAAATCCTCTACGTTAATTTACCTCAGTGCAACGCCTTCTAAAAAGATAAAAACAGATGAAATTGTTAAAATTCCTGCGAGATTTCACGGTCATCCTTTACCTGCACCTGAAACGAAGTGGCTTGGGAATTGGCGGAAAAGTCTACATAAGAATAAAGTGGATCCGGTTTTGTTGAAATGGCTGGCAGATCATCCGAAAGCGCTGGTTTTTATGCCTGATATTGAATCGATGCAGGTTTATTCAGAATTGCTACATGTACCAAGCGTTCATTCTGCTGATCCGAATCGTAGTGAGAAGGTTATGGCGTTTAGAGAAGGGAGGTCACAGGTGCTGCTCACGACAACGATTTTAGAAAGAGGCGTGACGTTTTCAGGTGTGGAAGTGGCTGTGGTTGGTGCAGGGGATCCTGTTTTTACGGAAGCGGCTCTGGTTCAGATTGCGGGACGGGTTGGGCGTGATCCGCTGAAGCCTGCCGGTGATGTGACGTTTTTTCATAATGGGCTGACGGATGCAATGGTAAAAGCGCAGCGGCATATTGTGCTAATGAATAAGGAAGCGGTGAAGCTTGGGTATGTGAAGGGGTTTATTGTATGAGATGCCTGAATTGTCACGCCCGCATGTTTGAGGAGATTGGCTGGAGTGATTTGTTTTTGAAAAGAATGGAGGATCCTTTTTGCGGAGAGTGCAGAGCTACGCTGGTGAAGATTGAGGGTGTAAAATGCGAGGTTTGTTCAAGAGCCATGAAGGAAGCTGGTATTTGCGGGGATTGTGAGATTTGGTTAAAGCATCCGGAATACAAAGACGTGCTGACTTCAAATCAGTCTATTTATCAGTATAACCCGGCGCTGAAGGATTTGCTGAAGAGGTTTAAATACAGCGGTGATTATGCACTGGCGGGGTGTTTTCAGAAGGAACTGATTGAACTGCTTAAGCCTTATAGGAAATCTTTCATTATTACACCGTTACCAGTGAGTGATGAACGTTTGAAGGAGAGAGGGTTTAATCAGACGGAGGCTTTGTTGGATTGTGCGAAGATAAAGTACGAGATTCTTTTGACCAGAATAAATACTGAAACCTCTCAGGCAAAAAAGCTGAAATCGGAACGGCACAAGGGAGATAACCCTTTTAAGTCGATAAAAGAATTGAATGGTGAAAAGATTATTTTAGTAGATGATTTATATACAACCGGGACGACTTTACGGAGGGTTGCGCAAGTTTTAAAGCAGGCGGGTGCGGGTGAAGTCAGGTCGATCACGGTAGGCAGATAGTGATAAAGTTGTGAATGATAAATATAAAGACCTATATATAAGCTTCCATTTATCCCTCGTTCGTTTTATACTAAAAGAAAATGACTTGAGGGGGATTTGCAGATGGCGGAGATTAAAAACTGTCCAAAGTGCAATGCCATTTTTAATTATAACGGGCTGCGTGATGTGTGCCCGAAGTGTTTTAAAGAAGAGGAAGAATTATTTGAAACAGTGTATCGTTTTCTACGCCAGCGTGAGAACAGAGCTGCTTCAATTGAACGAATTACTGAGGTGACAGGTGCTTCAGAAAGCCTGTTGCACAAATGGGTCCGCAAGCGCAGGCTCCACCCGGCGCAGTTTCCGGGGCTTGGCTATCCATGTGATAATTGCGGGACGTTGATTATTCAGGGGAAGATTTGCAGAAGCTGTACGGATAAAATTAAGACGGACCTGAAGCAACATGAATCCAATATGGAATTTCGGGAAGCTGTGACAAATAACAACAAGAAGACTTATTTATCAAACCGCAATAAATAATAACCAGGCGCATGGGACTTTTATTCTAATTTTCCCGTGTGCCTTTAATTTTTGTTCGGCCTGCCGATATAATGGGTAACACAACAATATCGAATATAGAAAGCAGGTGAGAGCTTTGAAAATTAATCCTTTCAATCATAATCCAGTGAATCCTTATAAACGTCAGGAAGCAAAAGTGGAGCAGGCGGAGCTTCAGAAGCAGAAAAAGGCGGATAAGGTAGAGATTTCAGCAGAAGCAAAGGAAATGCAAAGCTTGAATAAATTGCAGGAAGGCCGTCAGGAGCGGATCGATCAGCTGAAGGCAGCGGTTGAGAACGGAACATACAAACCGGATGCGAACAAAACAGCTGAAAATCTTTTAAAATTCTATCGTCAGTCCTGATAAAAAATTGCTCATTCGATGGGCAATTTTTTGTGTATAAACGGAGGTGCAGTGAACGTGCAGATTAAAATGGATCCATCAGTCAGCAGTCAGTCGCAGGGTCAAAAGGAAGTTTCGCTGAAGCAGGGGGATTTGTTTTCAGCTACAGTAAAAAGTAAAAATGGTAATGGGGCAACGCTTCAGGTCAGAGGACAGGAAGTCAAAGTAAAAACGGATGGAAAACTGCCCGACTCAGGACGTGTTCAGCTTGAGGTTACCGGAACGAAGGATGGACAGCCGGTTGTTAGACAGGCTCAGCAGCAGACATCTGCCCAGGCGCCTGATTTTGTGAAGATGAATGATGGAAAGCCTGTGTCAGGTGAACTGAAGACTGCTTTACAACAGTTATCAGCTAAAGGTGTTCAAGTGGATCCCGCATTAGTAAAAGAGTTAAATCAATTCCTTACTAAAACGGATGGAAGCCTTAATCAAAAGCTTGAAACCATACAGGCAGCTGTCTCTAAAAATCTAGACCTGACTGCAAACAAACTGACTGCGATCCACTCAGCACTGCACGGACCTCCAATCAGTAAAGCAGTGACGGAGCTGCTTAAATCTGCCGGTGTGGACATCACATCCGGCCAAAAGCATTCTGCAAGCCAGATTTATCAGGCTGCAAGACAGCAGCTGATTCAGGCACTGCAGATGCTTGCAAAAGATGCGCCAGAAGCAAATAGAATGTTAAAGCAGCTTGAAGCGACGGGAGACGTGAAGTCGGTCGCTGCAGAAGCACAAAAGGTATTCAGTTCTTTACTTGAAAAGAATTCTGATGCTGCAAAGTTAATTCAGAATGCGCTGAAGCTGGATTCTCTTGTACAACCTGTGGTGCAGTCACAAACGGTTGATCAGTCAAAAGCACTGCTCGTTCAGGATGTGAAAACCGCTATACAAAAAATGCCTGATGTGACAAAGGCGACTGAGCAATTTTCGGCTTTAGCGAACAATGACGCGATAAGTGCTGATATAAGACAATCACTTCAACAATCTGCTGCGAAAGCCGAAAAGCTCGTTCAAAACGGTCAGGAGCTTCAGGCGAGACAGACGATGATGCAGGGCATAGAGCAGGCAACGGCAGCCTATCCGCTAAAAGCTGCATCAGAGCAGTACACGCTTTCTGATGAACTGACTTCCCAGATTCCGATGCACTCAAGGGACGTGATCGTGACACGGATCACTGAAAAGATGTCGCAGGCGGCTATTGATTTTAAAAATATCCAAAAAGACATGACGAGAAACTTAAGTCAGATTGAACTTGCAGCAAACCGGCAGCAGGTGCAGCAATCCAAGCCATTGCTTGAAGCAACCATCAGAATGCTGGATAAAGCCATTTTAAAAGGCGATTTTATGCTTTATACAAATATGGAAACAGAGAAAAACTTACTGAAGGCAAGCGGTCAGCTCGCGGAAGCATCAAAGCTTTTGGCAAAAGGTGAAGTTGCGCAGGCTGCAAGAATCACTTCTGAAGTAAAAGCGATGATGGAAAAGATTGAATTTAAACCGTCTGATGTAAAAGTACAGCACTTCGTATCGAAGGAAGTCATGCAGCTTGAGCAGCCTTCTATTCAGAAAATGACTGCCCACAACCTTCAACAGTCAATGCAGAACTTAAGAAACGAGCCATCCGCACGTCATGCATTTGAACACGTACGGACAATGGGCATGACATTTGAAAATGAACAGGCGCACTCATTGCTGAATAAAAATCAGGAACAGGCAGCGTCACTAAAAGCAATGCTTATGAAAATGGCTGGTGAGGGAAAAGCCGATCAGACACTTTCACAGCTTACCGGCCAGCAACTGCTCAGCAAAACGGATTCAAACGGGCTGCAGAGCATGGTCATGACACTGCCATTTATTTTGCAGGAAAAAGTGGAAAGCTTCAAAGTCTATATGCAGTCTAAAAACGGCAGTCAGAAGGTAGACTGGGAGAACTGCAACCTGTATTTCTTGTTTGATACTAAGAAGCTTGGGGAAATTGGTGTGTCATTAAATGTCTCAGAGCGTAATCTGTCTATTAAAATGAAAAATGACCAGCCGGATTTCGAAAAAAAGATGGAGCCGATTACAAGCCTTGCAAAGGATCGTCTTGAAAAAATAGGATATAGCGTTCAGCAGCTTCAGTTTGACAAGCTGTCGATCGAAGACACTGAAGAAGTATCTGAACAACCTAAGCAAGCAGTACCGATTATGACTGAGAAAGGATATGATTTTTCAATATGAGACCACATTATTTCAATCCTGGTGCTAAAAGAAAAATCAATGGTCCGACGGCTGCAGTAATCCGGTATGATGAAAAAGATGATTCGCCTCATGTCATTGCTCAGGGAAGCGGTGCGCTTGCTGAAAAAATACTAGAGCTTGCAAAAGAGCATAATATTCACTTAGAAGAAGACAACAGTCTTCTAGCTGATCTGCTGGACATCGATCTGGGGGATACAATTCCGCCTCAGCTGTATGCAGTGATTGCAGAGATTTTATTGTTAATTGAAGAGATGGAGAAAACATATTAGGTAGATCCAGGACAGACCTGGGTCTACTTTTTTATATAAATGAATAATTACCTATTAATCATTCTCCATTTTTCCCGATAAAGAAAGTAGCAGGAGGGGAAGAGATGGACTTTTTATCGAAAGAACTTTTATATCAAAAATCACCTCAGGAGCTGACTTCTCTTTTATATGAAGCAGCGATTACAAAATTGGAAAAAGCAATTCAAGATACAAGAGAACAAAACTATATAGAAGCAAATCAGTCATTTCAGCGTGTAAATGATATTTTGCATCGACTCGGTGCAGGCTTAAATTATGAAAGCGGGATTATTGCTGATCAACTGGATGCTGTGTACAACTTTATGGCACAGGAGATCGTGATGGCGAACCTTAAAAAAGATACAGCACGCGCAGAGGAAGTGCTTATTCTTTTAAAAGAAATCGCTGACTCATGGAATCAGGCAGCAAAAGCAAGTCCAGCAGCTAAACCACGTCCGGCTAAAGCGAACCCATATGAGCAGCATGTAAAAGTAGAAGATCATGACCAGTCACCAAACAAAATGGAAGCGGGGAAATAATCAATGAGAATTAACCATAATATCCAGGCGTTAAATGCATACAGAAACTTAAATCAAACAATGAATGATACATCAAAGAGTCTTGAGAAACTTTCTTCAGGTCTTCGTATTAACCGTGCGGCAGATGATGCAGCAGGTCTTGCGATTTCAGAGAAGATGCGTTCACAGATCCGTGGTCTTGAGATGGCCGAGCGTAATGCGCTTGACGGTATTTCATTGATCCAGACTGCAGAAGGTGCATTGGCTTCTACACATGATATCTTACAGAGAATGCGTGAGCTTGCCGTTCAATCTTCAAACGGAACACTTGAACCGGAAGATCGTGAAGCGATTCAGGCTGAAGCAGATGCTTTGACTGAAGAAATTGATCGAATTGCTGAAACGACTCAGTTTAACAATAAAGTTTTAATGGATGGAACAGCAGCAAGTGGATTTCTATTTCAAATTGGTGCTAATCAAGGAGAAGATATTACACTCACATTGGAAAACATGGACGCAGGAAGTCTTGGAATTTCAGGTTTAGCGCTTGATAGTGCAACTCCTTCAGGTGCAATTACTACTATTGACACAGCAATCGAAAGAGTCTCTGAACAACGCAGCAAACTTGGCGCATTCCAAAACCGCCTCGAGCATACAGTCACTAACCTCCAGTCAGCTAACGAAAACCTGACTGCAGCAGAATCACGTATCCGTGACCTTGACATGGCAAAAGAAATGTCACAGTTCACAAGAAACAATATTCTTAACCAGGCAGGACAGGCAATGCTTGCGCAGGCAAACCAGCTGCCACAGGGCATTCTGCAACTGCTTCAATAATGTTACAATCAGTGGAGGAGCAGAAGTTTTGCTTCTCCATTTTTAAATCTTTGAAGGCAGGGGTCTGACCCTATCCTTCGCTATTACCCCAGTGGAGGGATCACAATGGATGTACAACGCGTAGGTCGTACAACAGAAACAAATAAAACCCAAAAGAAAGAACAAATCGCTAAAGAATCAGTTTCATTTCAGGACGTTATGTCAAAAAAACGTACAACGACACTGCTGGATAAACTTACAGCTATGAGCGCAGAAATTGAAGACCAGGGCAAGAAACTGGCTGATTCCAGAACGGTAGAAGATCTGCGTAAATATAAAGGCCTTGTAAAAAAGTTTATGGAGGAAGCGGTCAACAACGGCCTCCAGCTTGAAGATCAGCGCGGTTTTAACCGGAGAGGACGTACAAAAGTTTATAAGATTGTAAAAGAAATCGATACGAAACTGATCGACCTGACAAATCAAGTGCTCGATAAAGAAAAAAAGGGGCTCGATATCCTCAGTACAATAGGGGAAATTCAGGGTCTGATTATAAATGTGTACTCATAAGTCTTGATAAATGTAGATAGCATCCGATATATAACATGACAGTTATTTCTGTAGACCCGGGACAGACCCGCTTCTACTTAACTCAAAGCCTTCAAACAGGAGGACTAAAATGACTCAACAATCAATTAAAACGATTCTCCAACAGCAGATCAAGCTGCATAAAAGCCTGCTAGAACTGGCAAAGCGAAAGACTGCTGTGATTAAAGAAAATGATATTGAACAGTTAAATCAGTTAATCAAAGATGAACAAAAACATATTCAGGCGATTGGCGCTTTGGAGACAAAGCGTCAGCAATTGCAAGCAAATGAAGATTTTCAATCAGAAAAAGAAGAACTGCTTCAGGTCATTATTGAACTGAAATCAGTAAACGAACTGAACCAGGATTTACTAACACAATCTATGCAGTTGGTTTCACTCAACCTGGATCTTCTGATGCCTCAGCCTGATTCAATCAACTATTCAAAGGAAAGTGAAGACGACCAGCCTGTCAGGTCAATGTTTGACTCACAGGCCTAACGTTAGGGAGGAACAACGATGCGTTCTACATTTATGGGACTTGAAACAGCAAAACGTGCGCTTTTCACACAGCAAAGTGCATTACATACGACCGGTCATAATATCGCTAATGCGAATACGCCGGGATATTCAAGACAGCGCGTGAATTTTGGTACAACAACTCCTTTTGCGCCTGCAGCGATGAACAGACCACAGCTTCCGGGTCAAATGGGTACTGGTGTTGAAGCGAACTCGATTCAGCGTGTGAGGGATTCATTCCTTGATATTCAGTATCGTCAGGAGTCAAATAAACTTGGCTACTGGGATTCGAAATCAAGTGCAATCAGCGAGATGGAAAACATCGTGAATGAACCGACAACAAACGGACTCGGAGCTGTAATGGGCGAATTCTGGCAGTCGCTTCAGGACCTTTCAGTTTATCCTGAAAACGATGGCGCGCGAAACGTTGTGCTTGAGCGCGGACAGTCAGTTGTCGATACATTCCATTATCTGAATGACTCACTGAATCAAATCAAAGATAATATTGGTAATGAAATCAGTGTATCACTGGATAGTGTGAATTCACTGCTACAGCAAATCGCGAGCGTGAACAGTCAGATCAGTGATGTAGAACCTCATGGCAACATTCCAAATGACCTTTACGACCGCCGAGATACTCTCGTTGACGAACTATCTGGATACATCGATATCCGTGTGACTTCAATAAAATCTGAAGGGGATCCTGCTGATGAAGCGGAGGGCCTTTATAATATCAGTATTGTGGGAGCGAATGGTAAAGAAGAGATACTTGTGGCCAACAAAGATTACAATCAGCTGGGCTTTTCGAATGGGAGTGGAAAACTAACGACTTCCACACCAGATGATGTGAATCAAATCACTATTTTCTCAAGTGATGGAAAAGAAATTGCATCGAAAAAACTTCCACTCTCAGATGAAAACGGAAATCTGCTTTTTTCTCAGGGGAGAGTCAGAGGGTTGATAGAGTCTTATGGTTACAGCTATCAGGATAGTACTGGCACTACTCAGGTAAAAGGAACATATCCGGAAATGCTTGATAATCTTGACCGGCTAGCTTATTCATTTTCACAGACTTTTAATGCTGTTCACGAAAAAGGAATTGATCTTCAGGGCAACACGGGTCAGTCATTTTTTGGAGACCTGGGCACAGATCATGAGAATGCGTCAAAACGGATTTCAATGAGTGATATCACTTCAAAAGAAGTCGCAGCTTCAACTACAACGAATGCTGATGGGGATGTAAATGCAGGAGATGGTAAAAATGCAGTCAACTTATCAAACATTCAAAACTGGCTCATGAACGAAACGGTCACACTGGACGGCTTTGACGGAGCAGAGTCAATCAATCTGAATGACTATAATCGCCTTGAAACAGCTTCTATGAACTCTTTTTATGAAGGGGTCATCGGTAAGCTTGGTGTTCAGGGCCTTCAGGCAAACCGTCTTGCTGGAAACAGTGAGATTCTTAAACAGTCCGTTGAAGAGAAGCGAATGTCAGTCAGCTCAGTTTCTTTAGATGAAGAAATGACAAATATGATTCAGTTCCAGCATGCATACAATGCAGCTGCAAGAAACATTACGATGGTCGATGAAATGCTTGATAAAATCATTAACGGCATGGGCTTAGTCGGCAGATAAGGAGTGAAATAAATGCGCGTAACACAATCAATGCTATCAAGTAACATGCTGCGCAACCTGACGCAGAGCTATGAAAAAATGGGTAAACAGCAGGAGCAGATCGCAACGCAGAAAAAGATTTCACGTCCATCTGATGATCCCGTTGTCGCAATGAAAGGTGTACTTTACCGCCGTAATCTGACTGAAGTTGAGCAATACAAACGCAACTTCTCAGAAGCCTATAACTGGGTCGAAAACGCTGATTCATCACTTGATAAAGCGAATCAGGCCATGCAGCGGCTGCGTGAACTGCTTGTGCAGACTTCAAATGATACGTATGATGCCGAACAGAGAAAAGCGACACGTGCTGAAGTCGAACAGTTAAAAGAGCACCTTGAAGAAATCGGTAACACAAAGTTCGGTGACAAATATTTATTTAACGGAACTGATACAACGAACAAACCGCTGGATGTAGCAAATGGAGTCTATCCGGAAAACAATGAATCCGTTGAGATTGAACTCTCTAAAGGCGTCCATATTAAAGTGAACATTGATGGCACTTCAGTATTTTCACAGGAAATGTTTGATGATATCGATAACATTATTGCGACACTTGAAGATGAGAATACAACGGGTGACGATATCAATAACTTTTTAACGAATATGGATACACATATGACAAACCTGTCCAATGAACGTTCATCACTCGGTGCAAGATATAACCGGATCGAACTGATGGATTCACGTGTGAGTGAACAAGAAGTGATTGCAACACGCGTCATGTCTGATAATGAAGATATCGATTTTGAAAAGGTTATTACAGATATGAAGGTGCAGGAGAGTGTGCATCGAGCAGCGTTGAGTGTAGGGTCGCGGATTATTCAGCCTTCACTGATGGATTTTCTTAGATAAGAAAGGGGAATAACCAATGAACATTCCTCAAATACAAATTAATCAGACCCAGGCTAAAATCGGGATGGAATCACCCAGAGGGCAGCAGCAGATTGCGCAGCCACAGGCAGTGCTTGATCTGACCCAGACTCCTTCTAAAATGAGTATCACAACGACAAAAGGCTGGCTGACAATTGATCAGACAGAAGCCTGGGCGTCAATGGATATCAAACCGATTTCCCGCCGCATCCGTGAATGGGTTGCTGAAGGGAACCAGGAGGTGTTAAAAGGCATGCAGCGTGTTTCTGCAGAAGGCGATGAACTAATGAAAATTGAAAATGGCGGCGACCCAATTAAGTCAATTGCCAAAAGAAACTATGAAGGCCCGCCACCATCCTTTAACATTGGTTTTATTCCACCACCATTTAGTGTAAAAATGAATTATCGCCCCGGCACGACTGATATCCAGTTTACTGAAGGCGGCGTCGAAAATAATACGCGTGCGCAGAAACCGAGAATCAGCTATACACCACAAGAAGTAAAGATTCACATGCAGCAGCTGAACTCCATCAGCTTCAGCGTTGTGAATCAGGAAATCTAAGTAAGGAGCTGTTCGTTCCATGAAGATCGAAACAAAGTACCATGGTGAAATCGAATTGAATGAAAAAGACGTATGGCATTTTGAAAAAGGCATTCCGGGGTTTGAAGATGAAAAGGAGTTTACGGTTCTTTCATTTAATGGGAATGAAGTGTTTTATGTCCTTCAATCAGTTAGTACGCCGACGCTGGGTTTTATTATCAGTAATCCATTTTCATTTTTTAAAGAATATCAAATTAACCTTGACGATGCAGTTACTCATGCTTTGGACCTTGTAAAGATTGAAGATTCAATGGTCTATGTCATCCTGACTGTGAGAGAACCATTCAATCAATCAACTGCTAATCTTCAGGCACCACTTGTTTTTAATGTGAAAAACAAAAAGGCTAAACAAATCATTCTTAACGACTACTCCAGAAAACAGCCTGTGGCAGCGGCTGAAGCAAAGGAGTGATCCGATGTTAGTGCTGACAAGAAAAACCGGTGAAGCAATTAGAATTGGTGATGATATTGAGATTACTGTACTTTCAGTAAATGGTGATCAGGTGAAGCTTGGGATCGACGCTCCTAAACATGTGGATATACATAGGAAAGAGGTATTTTTAGAAATTCAGGAGGAAAATAAAGTTGCAGCCAATGGAATCGAGGATATTGAAAAGTTTTTGAGAGGATAACTTTTCGATATTAGTAATCACTATTGTTCTGAAAGGTGAAAACATGAAGTTTGAAATTATTGAAACCAAAACTGTTCCTACTGTTGCAGTTAATATAAACCAAAGGAAATTATATTTTCATAGTAAATATGACCCCATGAACGAAGCTGAAATGTGGGTTGAAAAGCAAATGGAAAGTATAGATCCAGAAAACCCAATTTTGGTTATAGGGTTAGCTGGAGGATATCACATAAACTTACTAGCAAAGAGGCTTCCTGAAAATCATATAGTTTATTTTGAGGCAGATGAGGAGTATATCAACTGGTTCAGAAAAACTGACCTTCACAAAAACGTTAAACTCAGTAATATAGAAAAATTAAGTTTGAATGAACTGAAAATCATGCTGTCTTCAATTAAACAATCAAATCTATTACTTTATAAACAGTCAATAGATCTCATCCCAAAAAGATATTCCGAATTGAAAGAAATCCTTAATACGATATATATTCAATTGTCATCCATTGAAAATCATTCACAGCAATTGAACAAAAATTTTGTCGAAAACTTAAAACTGGGTATCCCTTTTTTTAATTTAAATTCTGATTATAAAGGAAAACATATGGTACTTGTTTCTGCAGGTCCTTCACTCGATCTACACTACGATATTTTGAAAAAGAAGGTAAATGATTCTGAAGTTGTCGTTGGAGCGGTTGGAAGGGCAATAAAACCCTTGATTAATAATGGAGTTCGTTTGAACTTCGGAATAATTACTGATCCAAATCATTCAACAAAAGGTCACCTTGAGGGACTGCCTGATCACTTCAAAATGTTTTTTTTAAGCACAGCTTATCACTTAACAGTAAAAGAATTCAGCGGAGAGAAAGAATTGTTGTTTCAAGAAGACTATAATCGGGCGGAATTATTTGCTAATAAAGAAAAATTACCTTTAATTAAAACTGGTGGATCTGTTGCAACGACCCTATTGGATTTAATGGTGAAAATGAAGCCTAAGTCAATTGCTTTGATAGGGCAAGATCTTGCTTTTTCAAATTTACAAACCCATAGTACATATGCAGTTCAAACAAGTATAAGAACTGAGAAACGAGAGGATTTGAAAGTACTATCTTACAATAGAGATTCATATATACCAACTTCTTTAAACCTAAACTCCTACAGAAAATGGTTCGAACACTATAAAGCACGAAATCCAGAACTCTTATTGTTTAATTGTACTGAGGGCGGAGCTTATATAAAGGGCTGGGAACATATTTCATTTGAAAAATATTTAAAAAGTATTACAAAGACTAAATAATTTATAGAGTTGTTCGATATAAATATTGTAACCACTCTGGAATTGGCCAACTAGGGAGTTATCATTATTGTTCACAAGGAAGTGAACACATACATTCAAGGAGGAGAAAAAATGATTATTAATCACAATATTGCAGCTCTTAACACACACCGTCAATTTGGTGCGGCGAATTTGGATCAATCAAAGTCTATGGAAAAGCTATCTTCTGGACTGCGAATTAACCGAGCAGGTGATGATGCAGCTGGTCTTTCAATTTCTGAAAAAATGCGTGGACAGATCCGCGGTTTAGAGCAGGCATCAAGAAATGCACAAGATGGTATTTCTCTAATTCAAACGGCTGAAGGTGCATTGAATGAAACTCATTCGATTCTTCAGCGTATGAGAGAGCTAGCAGTACAAGCCTCGAACGATACTAACGTTACAGATGACCGTACTGCAATTAGCAATGAACTTACTCAACTAAGAAGTGAGATCACTCGAATTGCTGATGAAACTGAGTTTAATACACAGAAATTAATCAGTGCTTCAGGTACTTATGAATTCCAGGTTGGAGCAAACTCAGGTCAGGTTATTGCTCTTTCGATTACTACTATGTCAGCTGATGCATTAGGGTTAACAGCAGGTGCTATTACAGTTACGACTAGAACAAATGCTAATGCAGCAATCACAAATATTAATGACGCGCTCAAATCTGTTTCGGAAATGCGTTCAAAGTTTGGTGCAGTCCAAAACCGACTAGAGCATACGATTAATAACCTGAACACGGGTGCAGAGAACCTTACGGCAGCCGAATCACGAGTACGCGATGTAGATATGGCTAAAGAAATGATGGAGCAGACTAAAAATTCTATTCTTTCTCAAGCAGCTCAGGCAATGTTGGCGCAGGCTAACCAGCAACCACAAGGGGTACTTCAGCTACTTAGATAATACTAGTTATATTTAGTTCACAAGGAAGTGAACACATACATTCAAGGAGGAGAAAAAATGATTATTAATCACAATATTGCAGCTCTTAACACACACCGTCAATTTGGTGCGGCGAATTTGGATCAATCAAAGTCTATGGAAAAGCTATCTTCTGGACTGCGAATTAACCGAGCAGGTGATGATGCAGCTGGTCTTTCAATTTCTGAAAAAATGCGTGGACAGATCCGCGGTTTAGAGCAGGCATCAAGAAATGCACAAGATGGTATTTCTCTAATTCAAACGGCTGAAGGTGCATTGAATGAAACTCATTCGATTCTTCAGCGTATGAGAGAGCTAGCAGTACAAGCCTCGAACGATACTAACGTTACAGATGACCGTACTGCAATTGGAGATGAGTTAAAGCAATTAAAGAGCGAGGTTACTCGTATTGCTAATGAAACTGAATTTAATACACAGAAATTAATCAGTACTGCAGGTACTTATGAATTCCAGGTTGGAGCAAATTCAGGTCAGGTTATTGCAATGACAATTTCGAAAATGACTGCAACAGCTCTTGGTTTAAGCTTAGCGGCAATTACTGTTGATAGCAGAGCTAATGCAAACTCGGCTATTAGTGATATTAACAGCGCGATTGAAACTGTATCAGAAATGCGTTCAAAGTTTGGTGCAGTACAAAACCGCTTGGAGCATACAATTAATAACCTGAATACAGGTGCAGAAAACCTTACGGCAGCCGAGTCACGAGTTCGTGATGTAGATATGGCTAAGGAGATGATGGAGCAGACTAAGAACTCTATCCTTTCTCAAGCGGCGCAGGCAATGCTGGCACAGGCTAACCAACAACCACAAGGTGTATTACAGCTACTTAGATAAAACTTAAGGCAACCGTACAATTGTACAGGTTGCCTTTTTAAAAAGGTGATTTATATGGAAATATTATACATAGAAGCGAAGAGAAATAATGCTTTAACGATGAAAATTAATAACCTTTACGTACATAGCAAGTATGATCCTATCAATGAAGCAAAAAATATTGTATCAGCAAATTTCAAACTAAATCATTTACATGTGTTGTTCGGTTTGGGGGCAAGTCATGTTGCTAATGAGATAGCTACTAGACTTACAGAAGACGAAGCATTGTTAATAATTGAGCCAAATAGTGTTGTTGTAGATAACTTAAGGGATGATGATACGTTCAAAAACATGATTCATAAGGATAATGTAGAATTAATTAATTTTGATGGGCATGATTTAGATAAACTTAAAATAATTTTATCAACATATATAGATAAATTCATGGGGCGAGTGGAAATCATTGTGACTCCAAATTATGATAAACTGTATGCAGAAATTCTACTATCAGTTTATAAAGATATTAAAGATGTTTTAATACATAATATTGTCAATAATAATACAAGGAATATGTTCGCAAATGAATGGCAAAAAAATCATATATTAAATTTAAGACACTTTTATCAATCTGAGGACATTTCAGTTTTATTTAATAAAATTCACCAACCAATCGTTATTGCTTCGGGGGGACCTTCACTTGAGAAGCAGCTAGAATTGCTAAAAAAATTTAGAAAAGACATATTTCTCATATGTGCTGGATCAACACTCAATACACTTTTAATTAATAATATTAAGCCAGACTTATTAGTTACAGTGGATGGTGGTATAAATAACTTTAATCATTTTAAAGATATAAACTTAGAAGAAATACCTATTGCTTTTCCTTTAATATTACATCATAAAATCCTTGAGAAAAATACGGGGCAAAAATATATTTTTTCGATACATGATCATGTTGTAATGAACAATATAACAAATGATTTGTTAAATGCTGAAATATCTAATATCCAGTCAGGGCAGTCGGTTGCAAACTTTAGTTTGAATATAGCTTTAAAGTTAACATCACTACCTATCTGTCTAATTGGTCAGGACTTAGCATATACAAATCACTACACACATTCTTTAGGAAACAAAAACATGAAAAAAATCGATGAAGAATTTATAAATAATAGAAAAGCTTTCTATACTGAAGGTTATTATGGAGAAGATGTTCTAACTGACTACGTTTTTGAGGGAATGAGAAAAAGCTTCGAACAAATAATTGAAAATGAAACTTATTCAAATGAAGTGTTTAATTGTACAGAAGGTGGTGTGAAAATAAAAGGATTTAAGCAAATAGCTTTTAGTAAATTTTTAAATGATTCCATTGATGATAAGGCAAATGAAAATTTTCTTATAGAGAATAATGATCTAATTGTAAAAGAAATACCATCTGAATTTATTAATAAAATTAACAAGAAAATTTTAGATTACAAGGAACTGTTAGAAGTTCTTGAAAAAACACTAAAACTTTTTGAACAATATCATGAAAATAACGATTACTCTTTTCACAACCTATCAGAAGATTTGATTCAATCTGACAATACTATCAAGACGTATTTAAATGATCAATTTTTATTTTATATTGTTAGTCCAGTAATCTATAAAGTTAACCACTTAGATTTAAAAAGAGATCAAGAAAATGATCAGGAGGTAGAAGGTAGGCTAGTAAGGAAGTCAACTGTTTTGTACACAGATATAGAGCACTCTGTAAGTAAAATGGTAAGGTGGTTAGAGGTTTTAATTAATAAAATAAATAACAAGGAGTTTCCGGAATGAATGTAGAGAATCTAGTTGGTGAAACTAAACAATCAATAAATGAATTATTACCAAGTCTTCATTATAATTCAGAATTAGTAAACAGTTACCTTAGACAGGGTAATGAATATAAAGCGATGAATTTACTCCCAGAATTGATTGATGCCCTATCATGGCTTCTTTCAGCTGTTGAGGGTATTGAAAAAAATGGTTACAATATTGTAATTGATAAAGCATTACTAACAAGTATTTTAAAAGAAGCGTTAGAAGGTTTAGAGAATGATGATAATGTGCTTTTAGCAGATGTATTAGAATATGAATTGAATCCAATGCTAGAAAAATGGATAAAAGAAACATTATAACAGAAAACAAGGTGAAATAGATGATTTTAAAGGATAAAACAATATTAGTTACAGGTGGCACAGGGTCTTTTGGTAAAAAATTCATTCAGCAAATTCTTGAAAAAGAAGTAAAAAAGGTCATCGTTTTTAGTAGAGATGAGTTAAAGCAGTATGAGATGGCTCAAGAATTTACTGATCCCCGTATTAGGTTTTTTATAGGTGACGTACGAGAAAAAGAAAGGCTTTATCGTGCGTTCGAGGGTGTTGATATTGTTATTCATGCAGCAGCATTAAAGCATGTTGGAGCTTGCGAATATAACCCCTTTGAAGCAGTTAAAACAAATATACACGGTGCACAGAATATTATTGAAGCAGCTATTGACAAGGGAGTGGAAAAAGTTGTTGCTCTCAGTACAGATAAAGCTGCGAGTCCAATTAACCTATACGGTGCAACTAAGCTAGCTTCTGACAAACTGTTCGTTGCAGGGAATTCATATGCAGGGGATAAAAATACTAGGTTTTCTGTTGTAAGGTACGGTAATGTGGTTGGAAGCAGAGGTAGTGTAGTTCCTTTCTTTAAAAAACTTGTTGCTGAAGGTGCGACTGAGTTACCTATTACAGATGAAAGAATGACTAGGTTCTGGATTACATTAGATCAGGGCGTAAAGTTTGTTATAGATAGTTTATCTCACATGAATGGTGGAGAGATCTTTGTTCCGAAAATTCCTAGTATGAAGGTTACTGACCTTGCTGAAGCCATTGCACCAGGTATCAAAACGAAGGTGGTTGGCATAAGACCAGGGGAAAAATTACATGAAGCGATGATCACTGAAGATGATGCGAGACGAGCTGTAGAATTCGAATCATATTATATGATTGAGCCTGAATTCCCTTGGTGGAATAGTGAAGTTTCTCTTAAAGGGAAAAAACTCGCTGATGGCTTTAGTTATGTTAGTAATTTGAATGACAATTGGTTGACAGTAGATGAGTTAAAGGATCTGATTTAATGACTCTAAATAAAAATAACAATATTGTTAGAAAAGAATACCTGCCATATGCTCGTCAAAATATTGACGATGAAGATATTGAATCGGTTATTCAAGTATTAACAAGTGATTATTTAACCACAGGACCAGCTGTAGCGGAATTTGAAAGGGCTGTGGCAGATTATGTCGGCTCAACCTATGCTGTGGCATTCTCAAATGGCACAGCCGCATTACATGGTGCTTGTTTTGCTGCAGGGATTGCTGATGGAGATGAAGTCATCACTACCCCCATGACATTTGCTGCGAGTGCAAATTGTGTGCTTTACCAGCGTGGGAAACCGGTGTTTGCTGATATTAATCCGGAAACTTATAACATTGATCCTGAAAACATCCGGTCATTAATTACAGAAAAAACAAAAGCAATCATCCCTGTCCATTTCACGGGTCAACCAGCAGAAATGGATGTCATTCAACAAATCGCAAAAGACTACGATCTCCTAGTCATTGAAGATGCTGCTCATGCACTTGGAGCGACTTATCGTGATCAAAAAATCGGTTCCATCAGTGATATGACGATGTTCAGCTTTCACCCTGTGAAACATATCACCTCCGGGGAAGGTGGTATGATTACGACTGACAGTAAAGCGCTCTATGAAAAGCTCATTCAGTTCAGGTCTCATGGCATTACCAGAGATGCAGATAAAATGATTGAAGATCACGGCCCGTGGTATTATGAAATGCAATTTTTAGGGTTTAATTACCGGATGACAGATATCCAGGCAGCACTTGGGACGAGTCAGCTGAAAAAACTGGATCATTTTGTGGCTAGAAGAAGAAAGTATACCTCAACCTACAATGAAGCGTTTCAAGGTCATGATATCATTCAGACACCTGTTCAAAATGAGAGCGGTGAATCAAGCTGGCACTTATATGTGATCCGGTTGGATTTAGAGAAGTTAACAGTAGACAGAAAAGAAGTGTTTGAAGCACTTATAAAAGAAAATATCGGTGTGAATGTACATTATATTCCGGTTCATTTACTCCCTTATTATTCAGGTCTCGGTTATCAAAAAGGAATCTGTCCGCAGGCTGAAAAACTGTATGAAGAAATCATCACATTACCACTTTTCCCTGCGATGACAGAGGATGATGTAAATGATGTCATTACTGCAGTAAATCGCGTCATTGATCAGTACCGAAGGTAGGTGTTTAACATGAAAACAGCTGTCATTATTCAGGCTAGAATGGGTTCAACCAGATTGTCCGGCAAAGTTATGAAAGAACTGAAAGGTGCTTCTGTGTTATCTCACGTTATTACAAGAGTCAGGCAGGCGGCATTAGTGGATGAAGTGATCATCGCTACGACGACGCTTGACCGGGATGATGTGATTGAAGAGGAAGCAAAGAAAAATAATGCATTAGTCTTTCGCGGAAGTGAACATGACGTACTGAGCCGCTATTATTTAGCGGCAAAAGAATATCAAATTGATATCATTGTCCGAGTGACCTCTGATTGTCCGGTCATTGACCCGCATGTGATTGATGACCTCGTAAGTCAGTTTGAAAAAGGGTCTAACGAAGTAGTGACAAACGCGGGTCCAGATGCAAGTCAACGTACGTTTCCAAGAGGACTGGACACAGAGGTATTTTCATTTCAAATGCTTGAAGAGGCATTTCTCAATGCAAAAGAAACATATCAGCGTGAACATGTCACCCCGTATATTTATGAACACAGTGATCATATTCATTACGTTCAGGCTGGAAAAGATGAGTCAAGGCATCGGTGGACGCTTGATACAGAGGAAGATTTGGCTTTAATGGTTGAAATCTACGACAGATTATTTCAGGGAACACACGATTTTTATCTACGTGAGCTGTTACAGCTATTTGAACAGGAACCATCACTAGCTCAAATCAATGCACATATTGAACAGAAGAAAGTCAAATAAGGTTAGGGTGTCGACGATGACTGTATATATTTTTACTGAAGGTGGAAACCGGTCAGGTCTTGGCCATATCTCTAGGTGTAGTTCTCTTTATGATGAATTGTATAGTAGAGGTATTACAGTTGAACTGATCGTGCACAGCGAATCTGATCAAATTGATATTCTAGAGGGGCGACAATATCAGGTTGTAAACTGGTTATCTGAAGCGTTTTTAATCGATTTTCTGACAGCTGATGATGATTGTATAGTAGATTCTTATCTTGCGAGTAAAGATATTTGTGAAGTGATTTCTAATCGCGCCAGAAAAGTATTATTTATTGATGATAATGGGCGGATTGAATACCCGGACGGGATCATTGTCAATCCATCTCTTCATCCTAAAGCAGTTACGTATCCTGAAACCGATCGTAACTGCTATTTAATTGGACCAAAGTACAGTATTCTGAGACCTCCATTTACAAAAGCAGTAAGAGAATCGATTCAGTCAGATGTCAAAGAAGTGTTGGTCACAATGGGTGGGTCAGATCTTCACAATCTGACACCAGATATTTTAAAACTGCTCACAGGAGATCACCCATCGATTCATTTTAACGTTGTGATTGGCAGTGCTTTTCATCAAACGCAACAGATTAAGCAATTGACGTCACCAAATATCAGCTTTTTTGAACAGGTGAACGCTGAAGAAATGAAAGGTCTGATGCTTACATCTGACCTGGCCATTACAGCTGCGGGTCAAACCATTTTTGAGTGTGCCGCAACACGAACGCCTTTTATTCCGGTACAAGTCATTGAAAATCAACATCAAAATATGAAAGCGCTAATAGATCAAAAGTTAGTGAAACATAGTCTGTTTCACAATGAACCTGAATTTGATCAAAAATTGAAAACTGCCTTTGATGATATGCTTTTAAACAATGTCAGATTACGGTTGTATGAAAAGTTAGCTGGAGTCGTTGACGGACAGGGGAGTAAAAGGATCGTGGACGCCATTTTAAATCCAGCGGCACAAACTAAAAGATATTTTCTGAGAAATGTCACGAATGAAGATATGAAACCTGTTTTTGAGTTATCCAATGAAGACTATGTCCGGAAGCATTCGATTAACCAATCAAAAATTGAGTGGTCTGATCATAAAAACTGGTTTAAGCAGATGATTCAATCAGAGGACCACGTTTTTTATGTGGTCACTGATGAGACAGGTCAGTTTTTAGGACAGATCAGATATCAGCTGGAAGGTTCTTCTGCCACGGTAAGTATCAGTCTAGGCAGAGCACTTGCAGGAAAAGGCATGAGCGGAAAGCTGATGAGTGAAAGTATCAGTAAACTCCAAAGAGAGAAAAAAGAGATAACACAAATCATTGCCTATGTATCAGAGGATAATCTTCTATCAAAGAAACTATTTGAACGATTGCATTTTAGATTAAAAGAAAATAATCATGGGTTATTACAATTTATTTATCCATGTGACTAAAGGAGTTATAAAAAGATGTTGATTGACCAATTTGATCTACGCAACAAAGTATTTATCATTGCTGAAATGTCTGCGAATCATGGCCATGATATAAATATTGCCAAAGAAACGATGAAAGCAGCTAAAGAAGCAGGCGCAGATGCGATTAAAATGCAGACATACACGCCAGACACAATCACAATTGATTGTGATAATGAGTATTTTCAGGTGAAGCAGGGCACCATTTGGGATGGCAGAACGCTATATGATTTATATCGTGAAGCCTATACACCATGGGAATGGCATGAAGAACTAATGAATTATGCGAAGGAATTAAATATCATCTGCTTTTCAAGCCCATTTGATCCAACCGCAGTTGACCTGTTAGAAGGTTTAAATGTGCCTGCCTATAAAATCGCTTCTTTTGAAATCACAGATCTGCCTTTAATTGAGTATGTGGCTTCCAAACAAAAGCCAATTATACTTTCAACAGGGATTGCCACAATGAGTGAAATTGATGAGGCGGTAGAGACATGTAGAAAAGCTGGAAATGATCAGATTATTTTACTGAAGTGTACGTCAGCTTATCCTGCGAAAATAGAAGATGCCAATCTCAAGACGATGCAGAATTTAAAAGAGACTTTTAATGTTGAAGTAGGATTGTCAGATCATACCATTGGGATCACGGTACCGGTTGTATCTGTCGCACTTGGTGCAAGAGTGATTGAAAAGCATTTTATACTAGATAAAAAGATTGGTGGTCCGGATGCGAGTTTTTCACTGGACCCATCTGAGTTTAAGCAGCTTGTCGAATCAGTGAGAGAGGCTGAAAAAGCAATAGGTTCAGTCGATTATGAGATGACTGATAAGAAGAAAAAGAGTAGGGAATTTTCCCGTTCGTTGTTTGTGGTGAAGGATATTAAGAAAGGAGAAATTTTTACCAAAGAAAATGTAAAGTCAATTCGACCTGGATATGGAATTAAACCTAAACATTTATATGAAGTAATGGGTTCAACCGCGTATATGGACATAAATAAAGGCACTCCGGTTAAATGGGAACATGTTAAGAAACTTTATAACAAGGAGAATTGATTTTTTAGGTGTTTAAGTAATTAAAATTTTTTAGTTCCTATAATATAACTAAATATGTTCTGTTCACCATAAACATGATCAATTGAATTACTTTAAATCTTATATTGTTGTTATTTCTTCGATTAAAGTATATATATTAGCTTTTTACGTAAAGATATATTGATCCAATCCGATATAAAAACTAAAACCACAGGAGCTGAAAATCTATGAATAAGGTGGGAGAGGCAGCGGGCAATACATCTATTCAAGAAAATAAGTTAAATTCTTCAAAAGTACTAAAGGGATCGCATGAACCGGAGGTAACTCCGATTCAGCAAAGGATTCATCGTGAAGAGTCTTTAAGTCAAACTGAGATTTTAAAGGCTGTTCAGGGGTTGAATGATTTTTTGAAGCCGACGAACTCTCATTTGAAGTTTGAGTTTCATGAGGATCTTGGCGAGTATTATGTAACGGTTGTGGATGAAATGACAAAGGAAGTCATTAAAGAAATTCCATCTAAAAGACTGCTAGACTCTTATGCGGCAATGACTGAATTTATCGGACTGATGGTGGATCAAAAAGTGTAAGGAGTGAATTGAGATGCGTATTGGTGGATTAGCAAGTGGTATGGATATTGATTCAATTGTTAAAAACTTAATGCAGGCAGAGCGTATGCCTCTACAGAAGCTACAACAGGATAAACAGCGCCTTGAGTGGCAGCGTGATGATTATCGAACGATTAATACGTTAATGATGGATTTCAGAAGTACGCTGACTCAAATGAAGCTGTCGACTTCATTCAGAGCAAATTCAGTCAGTTCCTCAAACGATGCTTTGATTACTGCAACGGCTTCTTCAGCTGCTCAGCAAGGTTCTTATTCAATCAGCAGGGTGGATCAGATGGCGAAGGCGGAAACGTGGGTTTCAGGTACTGTAACTGATTTTGATCCGACAAAACCTATGGGCGAACAGGATTCAACAGGTATAACCTGGTCTTCAGGTGCGATCGGCAGCCAGACGTTAAAAGGAGATGATACTGATACACTGCAGCTTACCTTGAACGGCAGCGAGATAAATACGGCTGAACTTAGTAAAATGAGGGTGAAGGTAAACAACGAAGTATTTGAAGTAATTAGTGACCCTGCGAATTTTACTGCTGGAAAAAATGAAGTAGCAATTTCATCAACTGGAGAATTAACTTTTAGCAAAGCATTAGATAAAGATGTGAATGTTAGAGTTGATTATATTGCGAATGAGCATAACCGAGATCTAAAGCTTGCTTCAGGTGCCACTATTTTTAATGTCGGAAAAAAAATGATCAATGAGAACGGGTTTAATCTACAGGTTGGGACAAGTAACTATCAGCTGAATGCAGATGTATCAGATAGAACAAACGTGTCATTAATGGACGGTGGTACGGCTGTTGGTAGTGTTAACCTCAATACTGGTGAAGTAAAACTGAATACAGCTGTGACTGCTGAAACAGATGTCAAAGCAACCTTTCAGCAAAATTATTCCAGTATGGCGATGACTTCACATACAAGTAAAGGTGAAGTAAGAGAAAGCTTTCTTTTTGATTCTTCTCAGACAATGAATCAGATTTTTAATATGGTTAATACTAGCAATCTGGGTGTATCTATGTTCATGGATTCTTTTACAAATAAAATATCTGTCATGAGAACTGAAACCGGAGATTTTAACAGTGGTGCAGCAAATCTCTCATTTGAAAATGGGTTCGCAACGGATATTTTGCAGCTGGGTGCAAATGGTGAACGGAAAGTAGCAGCACAGAATGCAAAGTTTACGGTGAATGGGCTTGAAACGGAAAGACCGACAAACACCTTTTCGATGAATGGTATCACATTTACACTTAAGAATGAGTTTACAACTGGACCGGCTGTAACTATGAATGTAAACAATGATACTGGAAAAGTATTTGATAATATAAAAGGGTTTGTTGAAAAATACAATACGATGATTGCTGCGATAAATGAAAAAGTGAATGAAGAACGCTTTCGTGATTTTAATCCACTTTCTGATGAAGAGCGTGAAGCATTGACGGATAAACAACAGGAGCAATTTGAAGAAAAAGCAAGAAGTGGTCTACTTAGAAGAGACTCAATTTTAACAGGTACACTTTCAGCTATGAGAATGGACTTCTACACACCTGTTTCAAATAACGAAACTAATCTTTTATTCAGCCAACTGGCGTCCATCGGAATTACAACCACTTCCAATTTTAGAGAAGGCGGTAAGCTAGTGATAAATGAAGCAAAACTGAAGGAAGCGTTAAGTAATGATCCAGAAGCAGTAGAAAATCTTTTTAAAAGCGGATCGAATGCTGGAGAAGATGGAGCAAAGGGTATTCTACACAGATTGACGGATACCGTCAATACCACGATGGATGAATTGCGTCGAAAAGCAGGTAATCAGTTTTCAACAAATCAGCAATTTTCAATCGGACGGAACCTGAATGATGTGGATGACAGAATCAAACGCTTTGAAGACCGAATGATTCAAGTGGAAGATCGCTATTGGAGACAGTTCACAGCGATGGAGAAAGCAATTCAGCAAGCGAACAACCAATCAGCTTATTTGATGCAACAATTTAGTTCAGGATTTTAAACATAGAGGAGTGGCAGCATGGTAAGAAATCCACAGCAGGCATATGCAAATAATCAGGTGAATACAGCTTCCCCCGGGGAACTGACGCTAATGCTTTATAACGGTTGTCTGAAGTTTATTAAACAGGGGCAAATGGCGATCGAGCAGAATAACATTGAACAGAAAAATATCAATATCCAAAAGGCACAGGCCATTTTACGCGAGCTATCTGTGACGCTTAAGACAGAGCAGGAAGTGGCAAAAAATATGCTGGCGCTATATGACTTTTTAATCAGCCGTCTGATGGAAGCGAACGTGAAGGGCAGCACGGAAATTTTAGATGAAGTTTCAGGCTTTGTAACGGAATTCCGCGATGTCTGGAAACAGGTGATCCAAGAAAATCGCAAACTGCAGCAGGTTGGAGCAGGCGGAACGGTTTAATGAGTCTTGAAATGTGTTATGAATTAACGAAGGCACTTTATACAGTTGTACAGTCTGATCAGGATCGGGATACGAAAATTGATCAGGTTGAAAAGCTTTTAGCTAAACGGGAGAGCATACTGAAAGATGTGAAGGTTCCTGAGACAGCTGATGAAAAGAAGCTGGCTGGGGATATCATGGCCTGGAATCAGAAAATCGACGCATGTATGCAGGAATTGCGTTTAGAGATCCAGAAGGATATTAAAGATACGGGCCATAAGAAAAAATCTGCGTCGAAGTATAACAATCCATATGCAGAGTCCGAGTCTACAGATGGTGTATTTTACGATAAGAGAAATTAAATGAGTCTGAGGATGATCCCTCAGGCTTTTTCTGTCAGGAGCGGTTTGTATGGATGAGAGATTCAGAGAAGTTGTCGTTAGAACGAAAGAGTTGGGTGAGACGGTTTTAGAGGCACTTGAGCACACACAGCGGTTGATCAATGAAGGACAGTTTGAGCAGTCTGTATATATGTTTGAAGAGGCGATGAAGGGTTATGCGCAGATTGAAGCTGCGATTAAGCCAACTGCGCCGGCAGAACTTGTTGTTCATTTTGATCAGGTAGTGAAAGTGGCGAATCAGATCGTTGCTGCTTATTCGGAGCAGGAGTTTGAGCAGGCGAAAGAGATGCTGCAGGTGTCAATGATTCCAGCATTTAAGAAGCTGGATCAGGCGATTGTAGAGACGTACAAGGATTACTTAACGCAGTAAGGAGGGGTTTAGGTGGATATTGCAGCTTTATCAATTGGCTTGAGTCATGGCAAGGTGAAGCAGGATGCGTCGCTTGCGATGATGAAGAAAACGATGAATCATGCAGAACAGAATGCAGCGTCGATGATTCAGATGCTGAATAGTTCTCAGGTGAAGGCGGTTCAGCATGTGGCACAGCCTCATTTGGGTGGGAACGTTGATATTAGTGGTTGAGTGAGGAGGCATCTCTTTGGGAGGTGTCTTTTTTTGTTGGGACGGGGGAGCGGAGTAGGGGGAGTAGGGGTCAGACCCTGGCCTTCGGTAGAGGAAGAGAGCTGTCGATTGTAGCGATACTGCAGTCAACTGGCGTGATACAACACTCAGTCGCCATCTTACCGCACTCAATCCGGGTGTATTGCTACTTCAAACTGGAAGATACATACGTCGATTGTCTACTCTATGACATTCGACGTTTTTTGAGAGCGAAGTGCAGGGTCTGACCCCGCACTTCGCTCTCATCTTCACAAATATCAAACTTTCCTACTAAAAAACATTCACAACTAAGCCCTTATACCCGATAATAAGACTATACATATAAATTCTGGTGGAGGTAAGGGGTTTGAAGATTAGAGGGAAGTTGATCGTTTCTTATTTGATTATTGCGGGTCTTTTGGTGGCGCTGGGTTATTCGAGTCTGGTGGCGATTGGAAATGTGAATGATAATGGGAAGGCGATGTATGAGGATCGGGTAGTTGGGCTGTCGATTCTGACTGATATGATCAGGCTGTCTGAGAATACGCGCGTGCAGATGACGAGCGCGGTGATTCAGGAGAGCCCGAGATTAACTGAAGCTGCGTTGAATAATATTGAGGAGATTGATTCTTTAATTGAGCAGTTTTGGGCAACGAATCCTGGTCCTGAAAGTGCTGAATATATGACGAATTTTGAAGAGAACTGGTCAGTGTTTACAGATTCACTGAGAAATAATGTGGAACTGGTTCAGGCAGGTGATTATGAAGAGGCGGCTGGTGGTATTGGTACTGCTGGAACGCTGTTTGCCATGGCACAGGGTGATCTTGCGGATCTGAAGGCGCGTGCTGTGGAAGTGGCAGATCAATTGAATCAGCAGAGTAATTCAACATTTAATAACAGCAGAACGATGATTTTTACAATTGGTGTTGTCGCGCTTTTAGCTGCAATTGCAATTGGTATTACAATGGGTCGTGCAATTGGCGTTCCGCTCCAGCGCGTTGCATCCCGAATGGAACGTGTATCTAACGGCGACCTCACCCTTGAACCACTTGTTTCTAAGCGAAAAGATGAAATCGGTACGCTTGTTGCCGCAACGAACAAAATGCAGGAAGATCTGAAAACAGTTGTGAGTAAAATAGCTGTTGCGACTGAAAACGTATCTGCGCAAAGTGAAGAACTGACCCAGTCTGCAAATGAAGTCCGTGAAGGCAGCGAGCAGATTGCTGTGACGATGCAGGAGCTTGCATCCGGCTCTGAAGCGCAGGCGACAAATGCCGGCACGCTTTCTGAAACGATGGAAGAATTCTCAGGTAAGATTCAGGATACAACGCAGCGTAGTGAAGACATTTCGAACCGATCCCGTGACGTTATGACGAGTGCTGAAGAAGGCTCACAAATGATGGAGTCATCCATCCAGCAGATGATGGTGATTGATCAGGTAATGACGGAGGCCGTTGGCAAAGTACGCGGTCTTGATCATCAGACAAATGAAATTTCAAAGCTTGTCGGTGTGATCCGCGAAATTGCTGAGCAGACTAACCTTTTAGCGTTAAATGCAGCGATTGAAGCTGCACGTGCAGGTGAACAGGGGAAAGGATTTGCGGTGGTCGCTGATGAAGTCCGGAAACTTGCAGAACAGGTGGCAAACTCAGTGAATGATATCACCGGATTTGTAAATGGGATCCAGACCGAATCTCGCAGTGTCGTTGGTTCACTCGAACAGGGCTATGAAGAAGTAAATGAGGGCACGAGACAGATCGCTGTAACAGGTGAAAAATTTAACGAAATCAATGGCTCTATCCGCGACATGATTCAAATGGTAGACCAGATCGCTGATAATCTGAAGGATATCTCTGAAGGCAGTCAGTCTATGAATGCATCCGTCCAGGAAATTGCCTCCATTTCACAGGAATCAGCAGCAGGAGTTGAAGAAACAGCCGCATCAAGCGAGCAGTCACTCAGCACGATGGAGACGATTTCTGCGAGTGCAGATGAACTTGCAGGGCTTGCTGAGGAGCTTGCTGGTGAGGTTCGTAAGTTTAAATTGAATGCTTGATTTGGAACCCGGGGCTTGGGAAGCTCCGGGTTTTGTTTATTAAGAACACTGAATGAAGTCAAATAGATTTTGAGGTAGGTATAAACTGAATTGAGGTAGCGATACACCCGGGGTGAATGCAGTTAGATCGTCCACGAAGGTTGTATTTTCCCATTTGAGTGCTGTATCCGTAAAATCGATAGCTCCTTTACCCAAAAGTAAAAGTTCACAGTCCTACTTCACTATTCCTCAACACCATTTTCCATCCCCCTCCTATTCCGCAATTCGAAATAGTCTGGTAAAGTAAATGAAAAATGCTTAGGGGGTGGGTGTTTTGGTCCAGCGGTTGAAGAAGTATAATACGCTGCGCAATCAGATTTCAATTGTGTTTCTGATTGTGATGGTGATAGTACTGGCGTTTGTTGCGGTTTCGACTTATCATTTTGGCGGTCAGATTTTGCGGGATAATGCGGAGCGGCAGTTGAAGCAGACAGCGGTGCAGGCGTCGGGGAAGACGGATACACTGTATGGTCAGATTGATCTGCTGACGACTCAGGTGGCCACGAATCAGTCGGTGCAGCAGTTATTGACACGTTTATATGATGGGGAGGAAGCAACGTTTCAGCAGCGGCAGTCTCTTTTAACAATCGGGAATACATTTCAGGCGTATTCTGACGGTATTCAGTCTTTTGAAATGTACAGTGCTGAAAATGAAAGGCTGTTTCCGCTCGATGATACATATTTATTTGATCGGGTTGCGCCGTACTGGGTGGTGCGGGCTGATTATGAGCAGGGGCGTCAGATCTGGGTTGGACAGGATCCCCAGTATCCGAATTCACTGCTTGCGATCAGGCGGATCAGTCTGATTGAGCGGAGCTTTGCGAGCGGCGGGTATCTGGTGATCAGGATTGATCCGAATTATTTCAGGTTCTCTGACGGTGAACGGACGGAGGATCAGGATGCAAAGGTGCTTGCTGATTCGAACGATAATGTCATTACGACAAATTCTGATTTTGCTGAAGCACTGCTTGATCAGGAGGGAGAGCAGCGGATTACGCTGAACGGGGAGGAACATATTCTCGTTCAGGAGACGTCGCCGGTGACAGGATGGACGACGTATATTGCAACGCCAATGACAGCACTTGCTTCAGGAGCGAGTGTGCTCGGGCTGATTATTTTACTGTCGGCTGTGCTTGGCATGATTATTTTTGGAGCGGCCTCATATGGTTTTTCAACGGTGATCACAAAGCCAATTTTCAAACTGACTGAAACGATGAAAAAAGCACGAGAAGGTCATCTGCAGAAAAATAAAATCAGGTCTTCAAGCATTGAGATCAATGAGTTGAACCAGACCTATAATCAGATGGTTGAACAGACGAATCATTTGATCCAGGTCGTTTATGAAAAGGAACTGATTCAGAACCGGGCAGAATTGAAAGCGCTTCAGGCGCAGATTAATCCGCATTTTCTTTTTAATACGCTGAATGCACTGTACTGGCTGTTAGAGGAAAAAGAGGAGAGTGAGCTGGCTGAGCATGTGATCACAATGTCAGAACTCTTCAGGTATACGATTGCAAACGGCAAGCGCAAAAACGAGTGGGTGACGCTTCAGGATGAGCTTGAGCACGCGGAACGATATATTTCTGTGATGAAAATGAGATTTGGTGAACGTCTGAAGTGGAAGATTATCCTGCCTGATCAGACGAAAACCATTCAGATTCCAAAACTGATGATTCAGCCGCTCGTTGAGAATGCAATTATGCATGGCATTGAAGGTAAAGTAAAGCCTGGGGAAATCAAGATTGAAGTAGCGGAGACTGAGACGGACCGCGTGATGGTCATGGTCAGTGATGATGGACCGGGTATGTCGGATGAATTGCTGAATCAGGTGACAGAAGCGATGAAGGCAGAAGGCATTTCCTCTAAAAAAGGAAATGGCGTCGCACTTGCCAATGTGCATCACAGACTGTTGCTTCATTTTGCCGGACATGAAACAGGTGGATTAAAGATTGATAGTGTGGAAGGAAAAGGCACCATGGTGTATTTCGAATTGCCTTATTACGAATCAAAGGGTGAGCGTTTTGGATAAAGAGAGAACAATTTTAATTGTGGATGATGAGGAGACAACGCTGAGAGGACTGACAAAATCACTTGAAGTATGGGCGGATGGCAGATTCAGAATTCGTGCAGCTGCATCAGCCGGTGAAGCGCTTCAGACGGCGCAGGCTGAAAAAGTTCATGTGCTGGTTACTGATATCTGCATGCCTGAAATGACCGGACTTGAACTCATTGAAGAAATGCAGCAGATGGGGCAGCAGCCCGTGTCACTCATTCTGTCGGGGCATTCAGAATTTGAATTTGCCCAGACTGCAATCCGGCTTGGTGTACTCAATTATCTCGTGAAGCCGGTGCAGAAGAAAAAGCTGATTCAGTCTGTGGAAGAGGCACTTGAAAAAGAGTTTACACAGGAACGGGCAGGGATTATGCAAAAAGCAGCTGATCACTCACTGGCGGATCTTGAGCAGGATCATAAGCAGATGACTTCACCTGTTCAGGCAGGCAAAGATTATATTGATCTGCATATGGACAGACAGATGACACTAAAGGAAGTCGCAGAGCATGTACACCTGAATCCAAGCTATTTCAGCGTCATTTTTAAAGATCAGACAGGACTCACATTTAGTGAATACGTCACGAGAAAGAGAATTCAAAAAGCGAAACAGCTGCTTTTAACCACAACAATACCAGTTGCTGAGATAGCAGAAACGGCTGGCTATCAGACAGCAAAATATTTTAATAAGATTTTTAAAGAGTATGAGGGGCTGACACCGGGACAGTTCAGACGAAATCATAAATAACTGAAAATTTGATCTAATCAAAGTGGAATTTTCCCCAATCAATGTGACCTACCGGCATGATTTTTCCGGTGCTACACTAAAGTCAGCTTCAAACAAACAAAAGGGGGAACACATTACATGAAAAAGAAAGCGTTATCATTTTCTGTAGCTGCAATGACAGCAGCACTGATCATGGCTGGTTGTTCATCGGGGGAAGAAGCAAGCGGTACAGCAGGGGAGAGCGAGAAGGTCGTAAAATTCATGCACCTTTGGCCATCAGGCAGCTCTAAGCAGCACAATATGATTGCTTCAGATATCATCGCTGAATATGAAGAAGCAAATCCTGGCGTCACAATTGAAACTGAAGTACTTGAAAATGAGCAGTATAAAAATAAAATCAAAGTTCTTTCATCATCAAATGATCTGCCGGATGTAGGGGTAACATGGGCAGCAGGCTATCTGCAGCCGTTTGTGGAAGGTGAATTGTTTGCACCGCTTGATGATGTACTTGGTGACGGACTGCAGGATCAATTCGTAGCAGGTACAACTGAAGCATATGCAATTGATAACCAGACATACGGGCTGCCGCTTGAACTCAATATCGCACCTGTTTATTACAACAAAGCGATTTTCGAAGAGCACGGTATTGAAGTACCTGAAACATATGACGAATTTAAAGAAGTCGTTGAAAAGCTTGAAGCAGCAGGCGTTGCACCAATCGCACTTGGTAATAAGGATCGCTGGACAGGCTCGCTGTGGTACATGTACTTAGCTGACCGCTTCGGTGGTCCGGAAGTGCTGACACAGGCGATTAACCGCGAAGGCTCATTTGAAGATCCTGCACTGGAGCAGGCTGCAGAAGAAATTCAGTGGCTTGTCGATGCAAATGCATTTAACAAAGGATTCAATGGGCTTTCAAATGATGAAGGTAAATCTGAATTCATGAATGGCAACGCCGGCATGTATCTGATGGGAACATGGGAGCTGCCAAACTATACAACGAATGAAGATGTACCTCAGGAATTCCGCGACAGCATCGGGTTCTTCAAGTTCCCTGAAGTAGACGGCGGAGCAGGCGATATCGACAGCTGGGTTGGCGGACCAGGCGTAGGATTATTCGTCTCTGAAAACTCTGAGGTGGAGGATGAAGCAAAAGAATTCGTTAAATTCTTCGTTGAAAAATGGGGTGAGCGTTCTGTAACGGATGCGGGCGTCATTCCTGCAACTGTAGTTGATACAGAATCAGTTGACTTACCTGAAATGTACATTGACGTATTAGATGAGCTGGGTAATTCAAGCAACCTGACGCTGTTTGCAGATGTGCAGATGAGTGCAGGCGTAGCGGAAACGCACCTGAACCTGATCCAGTCACTTTACGGTAAAGAAGTAACACCTGCAGACTTTGTCAAACAGCACGAAGAAGCACTCGCCGCCGAGTAAGCTTCCTGCTGACCATAAGAAGAGGCATATCACCAGTTTGGGTATGTCTTTTCTTTTACGCAAAATTTGGGGAAGAAAGCTCGTTTAATGCCAATTGGTTGAGGTTTTCGCTACAGGCGGACGGTTTCTGCTTTAGCCTCAGCTGTGCAATCTAATTAACTTTCTACTTACATGCAAAATGTTCAGTATGATTGCAGCGAAAGATCGCAGTGGAAGGCGGGGACTCCGGGGCGATAAAGCGGGGAAGCTGAGACCCCGCAGGCAAAGCCGAGGAGGCTCAGCGCCCGCCGCCCGGAAAGCCTCCGCCTGAAACGGAGATCTGCCGCACATTTTTAAAATGCTATACACCGCTCGACACCATGAAAGGAATGATTCAGATGGATCAGGCTTTATCAAGTAAGAAAATGATTGCCCTTTATCTGGCGCCGGGCCTGCTTTTACTCCTTGCGCTGGTTTACATCCCAATATTCCAGACCGGCTATTTCGGCTTGATGGACTGGAACGGGATTGGGGAGATGACCTTTATTGGACTTGAAAATTACACATTACTGATCAGGGATGCAGCGTTTTGGGACAGTGCCTGGCACTCACTGCTGCTGGCTGTTTTTTCAGCACTGAGCCTGATTGGCTATCTGCTGATCTCGCTTGTCCTTGCAGGAAAAATTAAAGGGGCGAATTTTCTCAGAAAAATATATCTCGTCCCTATGCTGCTCGCTTCAGTGGCAATTGCGCAGCTCTGGATGAAAATTTACCACCCGACAAACGGGATTTTAAACACACTGTTAATTTCAATTGGAATCGAAAATCCGCCGGCGTGGCTTGCTGAACCATCACTCGCTTTGTTTGCGATCTTTATCCCGATCATTTGGCAGTACGCAGGCTTTTATATTCTGATCTATTACGCAGCACTGAAAAATATTCCGGAATCACTTGTCGAGTCAGCAAAGATCGACGGTGCAAGTGCCTGGGATATTGCCTGGAAAATCAAAGTTCCGCTGATCATGAACGTAATTAAAGTTACGATCGTACTCGCAGTGGTCGGTTCACTGAAATACTTTGACCTCATTTATGTCATGACAAACGGTGGGCCAAACGGTGCGAGTGAAGTAATGGCATCGTATATGTACGGTCAGGCATTCAGCCGATTTGACTTCGGTTATGCAAGTGCCATCGGATTCTTCCTGCTCGTGATCTGTCTGTTAATTACTTGGCTGATTAGAAAAGTGACTGTGTCAGATGAAGATATTCAATATTAAGGAGGCTGCTTTATGCGAAATGAAGCATTGACTGAAAAACAATCCGCATTAGCACGCCAGAAAGCTGCGGAACAAAGTAAGGGGAAGATCAGACATACAATCAGCATGACGCTTTTATATATCGTGCTTGCGATTGTCGGCGTGTTCCAGATATTCCCGCTCGTATGGCTCGTTTTATTTTCACTGAAAAATAATCAGGAAGTATTTGAACTCTCACCATTTGCACTCCCTGCCACACCAAGATGGGAGAACTATATCAGAGTCTGGACAGAAGGCAACATCAGTCAGTACTTCTTTAACAGCGTGCTTTATACAGGTTCAGCCGTGCTACTGACTATTCTTTTTGCAAGTATGGCCACATTTGCACTGACGAGAATGAAGTGGAAAAAGAGCAGCCTGTTTCTCGGACTGTTCATGGTTGGATTAATGATTCCGGTTCACTCAACACTGATTCCGTTGTTTAACACATTTTCAAATCTGGACCTGATCAATCATCCGTTATCAATTATCCTGACATACACGGCGTTTAACCTGCCAATCACGATTATGATTCTATACGGATTTTATCAGGTGCTGCCGCGAGAAGTGGAAGAGGCCGCTGTGATAGATGGGGCTTCTGTTCATAGAATCTTTTTCCAGATCACACTGCCGATGACAGCACCTGTTATTGCAACAGCTGCCATCATCAACATGATCTATAACTGGAACGAATTTGTATTTATTAACACGTTTATCAGTGCTGATCAGTTCAAAACGCTGACAGTCGGTATTCAGAACTTTATCGGCCAGTACTCAACAGACTGGGGTGCGATCGGTGCAACGCTTGTGATCAGTATTCTGCCGATTTTAATCGCATTTATTTTCCTGAGTGACCGGATTGTTGAGGGGATTTCGGCTGGTTCAGTTAAAGGGTGAGGTGAGATGGCCCGTAGTCCGGCGGATATGACATAATCCGGGGCGGAATGCGACAAACTGGCGGGCGATTCGGACAAATGGCCGGGTGTATCACTACAAACGGCGGAGAAACTCAGACAAACCCGGCCATAATTGCGACAATTCCGCCACCAGGCTCCACCCGCCCAGCCACCAATCCATACAACCAAATTACATAACAAGAAAGGATGACCCGCATGAATCAATTTTTCAACGCACATCATTCACCAATCGGAGCATTTTCGAGCTTCACACTTGGCTTTCCGGGTGCTGGAGGCGGTCTGGATGTAGAACTTGGACGTTCACCTGCGCAAAACGTTTATATCGGACTCGAATCTGCTGAGCAGGAAGGTCAGTTTGATGCATTCCCGTTTTTCCACCAGCTGACTGAAGAAGAAAGCAAGCGTTACGACATTGAAAATATGGACCCAGATCCTGATAAACCAAAAATCCTGCACCGGTATGCTCAGGATAAAATCAAGCGTGATTTCAACGTAGGAACTGACACTTTTACAGCAGGCGATCTAACACTCACGATCTATTCAAAAGCAGAAAGCGTTCCGGATCCTGATCAGGCAAGTGACGAAGAGATGAAAAAAGTCATTATACCAAGCGTTCTTGCCACACTGACAATCGATAATACAAAAGGCAGCCGCACACGAAGAGCATTTTTCGGCTACCAGGGAACTGACGCTTATACATCTGTCAGAAAGCTTGATGACACGATGGATGCAAAAGGATTTGGGCAGGGGACATTTACTGCAGTCACGACGCAGGATCCTGATGCATATTCCGCAATGCATTTCAGCCTTGAAAATATCCTGACTGATCCACACAAGGAAAACTGGGCGTTTGGATTAGGGACTGTAGGGACGCTCATTATTGATGTGCCTGCAGGTGAGAAGAAGACGCTTGATATTGTGATCAGCTTTTACAGAGACGGCAATATTACGGCAGGTATGAAAAGCAGCTACTACTACATAAAACTGTTTGACTCGATTGAAGAAGTAGCCGCTTATTCACATAAGCACTTTGAAGAACTGAAAGAGCGCTCAGTCGCAGCGAATCAGCTTACTGACTCAGCGCACCTGACAGACGATCAGCGCTTTATGATGAATCATGCGATCAGAAGCTATTACGGTTCCACTCAGTTTTTAGAGCAGGACGGCAAGCCTTTATGGGTTGTGAATGAAGGTGAATACCGAATGATGAATACGTTTGACCTGACAGTGGATCAGCTGTTTTATGAAATGAAGATGAATCCATGGACGGTGAAAAATGAGCTTGATTTATTTATTGAGCGTTACAGCTATCGTGATGAAGTGAGATTTCCGGGCGAAGAAAAAACGTATCCGGGCGGGATCAGTTTTACGCATGACATGGGCGTTGCCAATACATTTTCTAGACCGGGTTACTCATCGTATGAGTTGTACGGCATTGATGGCTGTTTCTCACATATGACGCATGAGCAGCTGGTGAACTGGATTCTGACGGCGGCTGTGTATGTAAAGCAATCAGGTGATCAGAATTGGCTTAAGCAAAATGCGCAGGTTGTAAAAGACTGTCTGGAAAGTCTTGTGAACCGTGATCATCCGGAGCCGTCTAAACGCAACGGTATTATGGCGCTAGATTCATCAAGAACGATGGGCGGGGCTGAGATTACAACGTATGACAGTCTCGATGTTTCACTCGGCCAGGCGAGAAATAATCTGTATCTTGCAGGTAAAACGTGGGCATCTTATTTGGCACTTGAACAATTGCTGAATGATCTTGGCGAATCTGATTTCGCAAAACAGGCTTACAGTCAGGCTGAAAAAGCAGCTGAAACAATGGTTTCCTTTGCAACTTCAGAAGGTTACATTCCGGCAGTCATGGGTGAAAACAACGACTCGAAAATCATCCCGGCCATTGAAGGCCTCATTTTCCCTTACGTACTTGGGATTGAAAAAGCACTGGATGAAAACGGCCCATTCAAAACTTATTTAGAAGCACTTCATACTCACTATGATGCAGTTCTGAAAAAAGGCATCTGCCTCTTTGATGACAACGGCTGGAAGCTTTCTTCAACAAGCGGCAACTCATGGCTCAGCAAAATTTATCTGTGTCAGTTTATTGCCCGGGAAATTATGGGGAAAAACGTCGATTCATCAGCAGATGCTGCGCACGTGCAGTGGCTGACGCATCCTGAACTGTCATTCTGGAGCTGGAGTGATCAGATTATTAACGGAGAAATTGCGGGCAGTAAATATTATCCGCGCGGCGTGACAAGTATTTTATGGCTTGAAGAATCCAAAGGAGATGAGGTTCATGGAAAAGACCATGAACGGGCTTTACACACTATGTGAATGGATCTCAAAAGGGGCGTTACTGAATCTGATCTGGCTCGGCTATCTGATCGCAGGCCTCGGTTTAACCGCTGTACCAACAGCGATTGCTGCATTCACAGTCATCAGAACATGGCTGCGTGGAGAAACGGACCTGAAAATCTGGCGGACGTTTCACACAGCATTTATGACAGCCTGCACCAGGTCATGGAAGCCGGTGATACTGTTCACGGGCATACTCATTTTGCTAATGACACAAGCAGCGTTTTTTATGATTAACGGCGGCGCTCATCCGGTACAGCTTGCAGCAACAGTCCTTTTTATCACAGTAATCGGTGGCATCACGCTGTATCTGTTTCCGGTATGGGTTCACTATGAGCTCAGTTTTATGCAAATGGTGAAACATGCAGCGCTCATTGCACTCATCAGTCCGCTCCACACGTTACTGATGGCGTTCAGTGCAGCAGCACTCGTCCTGGTGTTTGCGGCCATGCCGGCACTGTTCCCGTTTTTCGGACTCGTGACATTCGCAGTCGCATTTATGGTGCCGGCCTACCACCGTTTTATCCAGATCAGCAGGAAAAAGGAGGCGCTTCAAACTGGAGTGGTTTCATGATGCAATCGAACTGAAAAATGGACAGTTAACAGCTGTCATTATTCCATCTGAAGGTGCCAATCTGATGTCTTTAAAGAGAGGATCAGCTGAAATTCTAAGGGCTCCAACAGATCAGGAATCATACTTAAAAAGAAAGATCTTATACGGTACTCCGGTGCTGTTTCCGCCAAACAGAATCGAGGACGGGCAGTTCAGCTTTAACGGCATTTACTATCATCTGCCTATAAATGAACCAGAACTGAATAACCATATTCATGGGTTTGTGAGCGACCGTCCGTTTCAAATTAAAAGTCAGTCAAAGTCTGCGCTGACAGCTGTTTTTGACAGTGCAGATCATCCTGAAATTTCAGAAGGATTTTCACATCATTTTAAAGTGGAACTTGATTTTGAACTGACAGGTGACTTGCTGATAAAACGCTGCCGGATCAAAAATCTGAGTGAAAGTGAGATGCCTGCAGGATTTGGCTGGCATACAAGCTTTGTTTTTGATGCATCAACTGATATTTTTCAAGCTTCTGTTGAACAGCAGTGGGAGCTAAATGAGAGAAATCTTCCGACCGGAAAGAGAAGTACTGCTCATATTCCATCATCTCTTAAAAATGTGATGCTGGATGATGCGTTTACAGATAACGGTGAACGGAAAGTTTCTATCATCAGACCGGATGAGAACATCAGGATTGATTATCAAGTGTCTGACGCTTTTACAAATTGGGTAATCTTCCACGAAGGAAAAGGATTTATCTGTCCAGAGCCATATACTTGGATTACAAATGCACCACATTTACAAAACGATCCTGCTTCGGGTTTTCAGGCGATCGCGCCGGGAAATACGCTGAGCGTTGAAGCAACAATCGAAATCAGACCATTAGAGGAGGAAGTCAAATGACACATTTTAATGAAGGAAAGATTCAATTCGAGGGAGCGGGTTCAAAAAATCCGCAAGCGTTTAAATATTATAAAGCGGATGAAACGGTAAACGGGAAGACAATGGCTGAGTGGATGCGCTTTTCAGTGGCCTACTGGCATACGTTTACAGCAGACGGAACGGATCCATTCGGCGCACCGACCATGATCCGTTCATGGGACCGCTTCAGCGGGATGGACCTTGCAAAAGCGCGTGTGGAAGCAGCATTCGAGTTTTTTGAAAAGCTTGGTGTCCCTTACTTCTGCTTCCATGATGTGGACGTTGCACCGGAAGGCAGTTCGCTGAAGGAGTCATTTAAAAACTTTGATGAAATTGCTGAAATGATCGAGTCTTATATGAAAACATCTGATACAAAACTTTTATGGAATACTGCCAACCTGTTTACTCACCCGCGCTACGTGCACGGCGGTGCAACAACGAATAACGCAGACGTTTTTGCTTATGCGGCTGCTCAGGTGAAAAAGGGGCTTGATACAGCGAAGAAGCTTGGTGCTGAGAATTATGTATTCTGGGGCGGACGTGAGGGGTATGAAACGCTCCTGAATACTGACATGAAACTTGAAATGGAAAACATGGCGCGCTTCTTTCATTTAGCAGTCGATTATGCAAAAGAGATCGGCTATACAGGACAGTTCCTGATTGAGCCAAAGCCAAAAGAACCGACCAAGCATCAGTATGACTTTGATGTGGCAACGAGCCTGTCATTCCTGCAGAAATATGACCTGGCTGATCACTTCAAGTTTAATATTGAAGCCAATCACGCAACGCTTGCCGGTCACACATTTGAACATGAGCTGCGCCTTGCAAGAATTAACGGGATGCTCGGTTCAGTGGATGCGAACCAGGGGGACACGCTGCTTGGCTGGGATACGGATGAGTTCCCGACTGACATGTATGCTGCAACGCTTGCAATGGTCGAAATATTCCAGAATGGCGGACTTGGTACAGGCGGTCTGAACTTTGATGCGAAAGTGAGACGTGCGTCATTTGCACAGGAGGATCTGCTTGAAGCACATATTGCCGGCATGGACAGCTTTGCGATTGGTGCAAAGGTTGCTGCTAAACTGATTGAGGATCGCGTGTTTGAAAACGTGATCGAAAACCGCTATAAATCATTTACAGAAGGCATCGGGCTCGATATTGTAAATGGAAAGGCTGATCTGAAATCACTTGAGCAATACGCGCTGTCACTGGGTGAAATACAAAATGAATCAGGCAGACAGGAGCGTCTGAAAGGACTGCTGAATCAATATCTGCTTGAAACGCTGTCAGAAGTACGCGTGTAACATGATCCCCCGGGCAGATTCGTCCGGGGGATTTACATATTAACTACATTTAGAGGAGGAAACAGGATGAATTACGTTGTTGGCGTCGACTTGGGTACAAGTGCTGTGAAAGTACTTTTGGTAAACCGTGAAGGAAATGTTGTAAAGGAAGCATCAAGAGAATACCCTGTAATCAATACGCAATCAGGCTACATTGAGCAGCATCCGGAAGATTGGGTGAGCGGAACCTTTCAGGCGTTAAGGGAAATCACTTCATCACTTGAGTCAGGTGAGCAGATTGATGGGATCAGCTTTGCAGGGCAGATGCATGGACTTGTCATGGTGGACGCACAGGGCGAAGTGATCCGTCCGGCAATTTTATGGAATGATACACGTACAACGTTGGAATGCCAGGAGATTGTCAGTACGCTTGGAGAGCAACGGCTATTTGAACTGACAAAAAATCCTGCACTTGAGGGCTTTACTTTGCCTAAAATGATTTGGGTAAAAAAACATGAGCCTGACAACTGGCAGAGGCTTCATCAGTTTATGCTGCCAAAGGATTACGTCAGATACCGCATGACGGGTGAGATTGCGATGGACCTGTCAGATGCTGCCGGCACGCTTTTATTAAATGTGGAAAAAGGCGAATGGAGCAGTGATGTGCTTGAGGCATTTCATATAGAAGAAAGCCGGTGTCCGAAGCTGATGTTTTCAACTGATCAGGCAGGTGGGCTGCTGCCCGATGTGATCAGTGAAACAGGTCTGGACGCTTCTGTAAAAGTATTTGCTGGCGGAGCTGATAATGCGTGCGGAGCCATTGGTGCAGGCGTTTTAAAAGAAGGGCTCAGTATGTGCAGTATCGGAACTTCGGGTGTTGTTCTGTCTTACGAAAAAAGAGGGGACCTGGATTTTGATGGGAAAGTACATTACTTTAACCACGGCGTGCCGGGTGCTTATTATACAATGGGTGTGACGCTTGCTGCAGGAGACAGTCTGTCATGGTACAGAAAAAACTTTGCTCAGGAACTATCATTTGATGAGCTCGTTCGCGAAGCGTCATTGACTCCCGCGGGTGCTGAAGGCCTGGTGTTTACTCCTTACATATCAGGGGAACGTACACCTCTTGCGGATGCAATCATACGCGGCAGCTTTATTGGTATGGACAAAAGACACACAAGAGGTCATTTTACGCGTGCCGTCCTTGAAGGCATTACCTTTTCATTAAATGAGTCACTCAATATCTTCAGAGATGGAGGTAAGGTCATTGATCAAATTGTTTCAATTGGTGGCGGAGCAAAAAGTGACTTCTGGCTTCAGCTGCAGGCTGATATTTTTGATGCGGAAGTTGTGAAATTAAATTCTGAACAGGGACCGGGAATGGGCGCTGCGATGATTGCTGCTGTAGGGTCAGACTGGTTCAATGATTTTACTGAATGCGCAGAACGTTTTCTCGCTGTAGGTACAGTTGTGAAACCAAATATGGAAAATAAAGAATTTTACAAAAGTTTGTTTTCTATCTATAAACAGGTGTACAATCAAACTAAAGAATTAAGTCGAATGCTGAATGACTGTAAGGAGCGTGTTGTGAAATGAAATACCGTCAATTAGGCAATACAGAACTCAGTCTGAGTGAGATCAGTTTCGGAACGTGGGCCATTGGTGGCGCATGGGGGAAGTCAGATGATCAGGAAGCGCTGCGTTCACTGCATTATGCGATTGACCGCGGGGTGAATTTTTTTGATACGGCAGATGTGTACGGTGATGGCCATAGTGAAGAACTATTAGCAAAAGCGACAAAAGGCCAGGAGTCAAGTATTCATATTGCGACAAAATTTTGCCGTGCAGGTGATATTCATGATCCAAAAACATATGAAATGCCACAGGTTGAAGCATATTTGGACGGCAGTCTGAAGCGTCTAGAGCGTGAGCGTGTTGATCTGTATCAGATTCACTGTCCGCCTAAAGAAATTTTAGAGGATGGCAGCGTGTTTGGCGTGCTGGATCAGCTGCAGGATAAGGGTAAAATCCGTCATTACGGCGTAAGTGTGGAAACAGTTGAAGAAGGGCTGATCTGTCTTCAGAATCCGAATGTGAAAAGTCTTCAGGTGATTTTTAATCTTTTCCGTCAAAAGCCTTTAGAAGAGCTGTTTGTAGAAGCAAAACGAAAGGGTGTCGGCATCATCACGCGCCTTCCGCTAGCAAGTGGACTGCTGACCAATAAATTCAGTCTGGATCATGAATTTGAAGAGGATGATCACCGCAGATTTAATGAGAATGGCGAGCAGTTTAATGTGGGTGAAACATTTGCCGGGCTTGGTTTTAAAAAGGGTGTTGAGCTGACAAAAGAGCTTGAGTGGATCATTGAAGGAAGAGAAAATATGGCACGAGCAGCACTCCGCTTTATTTTGGATCAGGAAGAAGTAACGTGTGCGATTCCGGGCTTTAAAAATCAGTCGCAGATTCAGGAAAATCTTCAGGCGCTGAATACACCTTCATTTTCAAAGCATGAATTAAATCAGCTCCATGATTTTTATGTAAAAGAGGTTCATCCGCATATCCGCGGGGCATATTAAAGAAACATCTGATTGTGGCACAACCCAGTTTTTACCGCAACAAATTCGACAAAAAATTAAAAAATCTTTTACGATTAAGAAGGAGAAAGCAAGGGTAGAGGAGAAATAGGTAGTATAGCTTTTAAGATTCAAAGGAGGAGTTCACATGTTGAATTATAATATCAGAGGCGAGAATATTGAGGTAACTCCAGCAATCCGCGAATACGTGGAGAAAAAAATCGATAAGCTAGAGCGCTATTTCAACGATACACCTGATGCGAACGTGCATGTTAATCTAAAGGTGTATAACGATAAGCAGACGAAGGCAGAGGTCACAATCCCGATGCCGAGACTGACTCTTCGTGCAGAAGAGCGTCATGAAGATCTGTACGCTGCTGTTGACTTAATCCTAGACAAGCTTGAGCGTCAGATTCGTAAGCACAAAACAAAAGTAAATCGTAAATTCCGTGAAAAAACAAATGAGCCAGAGTTTTTCGCAACAACGGTTGACGCGGAAAATGGCATCGAAGAACTGGAGCCGGTGTCTGTCGGCGCAGATGACGGTGACGAAAGCGAATTCGATATCGTACGTACAAAAACATTCAACCTGAAGCCAATGGACAGCGAAGAAGCTGTTCTTCAGATGAATATGCTCGGCCACAGCTTCTACGTCTTCACTGACGCTGACTCTAACGGTACAAATATCGTATACAAGCGTAAAGACGGGAAGTATGGATTGATTGAAACTGAAGCTTGATTAAATAAGAGGCGTCCTGCGGGGCGTCTTTTTTGGTTCGGAGTGAGGCTGGGCGTGCGTGGACACGAGTGTGATTCGGACAAATTAAGCGGGAAATGAGACAAATCTGGGCCGGAAAGCGACAAGTTTCCGGGTGTATCGCAACAACTCCGGCCACAATTGCTACATTTACAACGAAAACACAAACAATTAAAGTATATTCCTCTTCATGCACTTAGGTAACAAGCTGTACAGTTCTTAAAGGCATAGCTATGTTTAAAGATTAATGTTGTTTTTGCACAGCTGGTGATTGGAGTGGAAGGGGGCGACTCCTGCAGGAGAAGCGTGACAGGTGAGACCCCGCAGACGCGTAGCGTCGAGGAGGCAGGGATGGCGCCACAAAACGGCGCACCTGCGGAAAGCGTCCCCCTGAAGCGGAAATCAACAGCCCACTTTAACAAAGCCAAAGTCATAAAAAGGATGCACTGCAAACCCGAAAATAATTACATAAAATCGACAGGAGGATTCACATGACAAACAAAGTTGCACTCGTAACAGGCGCTTCAAGAGGCCTTGGGGAAAGTATGGCGATCAAGCTTGCTGAAGCAGGCTTTAAGGTCGTCATCAATTACAATAGTAATCATGAAAAGGCTGAATCAATCGTTCAGCATATCCGAAATGGAGGAGGAGAGGCTGTCGCGATTTCAGCTGATATAACCAACGAAGAGGCAGTTAAAAAGCTTGTGGCTGACGCCCAGGAAGCTTTCGGCCAGTCGGTTGAAATCATTGTGAATAACGCAACCGGCCCGCAGCCTGAACTCTCACTTGAAGAAGTCACATGGGATGACTATCTCGATCAGCTGCACTTTACCGCAAAAGCACCGCTGCTTCTTTTAAAAGAAGTCATGCCTGCGATGAAAGAAAACAAATGGGGACGTGTTATCAATATTGGCAGTGAAGTTGTTGAGATCGGCAACCCTGAATTCTCGAATTACGTGACAGCAAAATCAGCAGTTATCGGCATGACACGTTCATGGGCAAAAGAACTCGGTAAGCACAATATTACTGTTAACACTGTTCACCCCGGCTTTATACCAGTTGAACGCCATGGTGAAGTTACTGAAGAAAGTGCGAGCGGGTACCTGCGGGATGTGCCATTAAACAGACTGGGTACACCTGATGAGATTGCAAATATGGTCCGGTTTTTAGCGAGTGAAGAAGCAAGCTTTGTGACGGGACAGAATATCAATGTGAATGGCGGTAAGACGTTTGGGGTTTGAGGGGGAAGGCGACAAATTTAGCGGTGATTGACACAAACTGGGTAGGAATCGTGACAATCAGCCTCGTGTATCGCAACAAGCCCAGGTGGAAATGCTACAAACTGGCTGAAAATACAGACAAGCAGCCACCCCGCTTCATGCACTTGAGTAACAGTCTTTTAGTTTCTTAAAGGCATGAAGGGGGTTTGGTGTTACAAGTGTGTATGAGGGTAGAATATCTGGTGAGGTTTGATTGCGACAAACCGGCTGCGGATTGAGACAAACGTCCGGGCGTATCGAGACATTTCCAGCTGGAACATCGACAAACGCCCGGGTGTATCGCAACAAATTCTGCAAGTATATCGACATTTCTCTCTAAAAACACAGGTGATTTTCTCTATAAAATCGCCTCCTTTTTGCGTTCTGGCGCGCCCGTGTTACAATAATGGGTGATTATTTTAAAAAGGAAGTGCCGAAATGCAGGAAATTGGACGTAACGAACCATGCCCATGTGGCAGTGGTAAGAAATATAAAAAATGCTGTGCAAATAAAGTGATAAACATCGAAACCATTTTAGTGAAGGAGCAGATGGACCTTCAGCTTGGTTTCTTAAACGAAGCGATGGCGCCAAAGCAGTCTTCATTTAAAAAGGATTATGAGTATGTACTTCAGGAAGTGCAGGAGGTCTTTAATGAACCTCAATTCCTGACTGTATTTTTAACATATATTTTCGGACTGCACGGAAAGCCGTCAAGCTGGGAGCAGTTCTTAGATGAGCGCACGCCTTCAGTGGAACGCCCGCGCCTGAAGGAATTGCTTGAGAACTGGCAGCAGCCAGAGCCTGTCGTTGCTGAAGTAACTGACATGGAAGAGCTGACGCGGAAAGTGACGATGAAGGATCTTGTGTCCGGTGAATCATATGAAGTGACGATCCCGGAATTCCATTCATGGGCACCAATCGATTACTTATTCACACTTCTTCTTCCATTTGAAGACAAGTGGGTGCCATACGGATTTATGTTCCCGTCTGTTTATACGAAAAGTGAAGCAGCTGCGCTTGAATCACGCGTGAAAAAGCTGGCTGATGACCGCAGTGAGTGGATTTCGACTGAAGGTGTGGTTGAAGTGATCCGCGCACTTGTTGGCCGTGAACAGGCTGAAGAAAACAGTGAATGGATTGACCAGATGACAGAATCACTTTCATCTGACCAGCAAAAAGAAGCGCTTCACGAGCTGAAAGCATTCTGGGATCAGCGTGATGAAGACCTTTCATTATTTGCCTGCCATATTGCCTCAGCATACTTTGCAGAGCATGGGGCTAAAGTGAGAAAGCCTGCAACATACCTTGCAACCTTCTCATACCTGATGGCGCAGCACGCAACAGAAACGCCAATGACCCAGAAAGAAGCTGGCGAAGCGTTTGACGTAACGGCTTCAAGTGTATCGTCAGCAGCGCGTAAGGTTGAAGAGTGGTTTGTTGGAGAGCTTGAGGAATTGAAGAAGCAGTCTTGATTAGAGACGCCGGATGCATTGAATTGAGCATCCGGCTTTTTTTTATTGTGGCGTTTTGTGTGGTGAGAGACCGTCACTACCGTCGATTTTGCCGTCACTGCGATCGTGGCGGTTGTCACTACCATCAACCCGGGTGTATCCTACCGTCGCGACTCACAATACTACCGTCACCGTTCTAAGCTCAACATTATGGGCTTACTTCTACATTTTTCGCAACAAAAGTAGAATTTTCCCTCAATTTAGACTATAATAAAACGCATTGATTCGTATTTCGAAATAAAAGGAGTGTACATAGATGACAACAGATTACTTATATCATCCATTTTCATCACAAAGAAATACGGTTTTTGCAAAACGCGGGATGGTGGCGACGAGTCAGCCGCTTGCTGCGCAGGCAGGCTTAGAGATTTTACAGCAGGGAGGTAATGCGATTGATGCTGCGATTGCAACCGCTGCAGCATTGACGGTTGTGGAACCGACTTCAAATGGGATTGGCGGCGATGCGTTCGCACTTGTGTGGACAAAAGGGAAGCTTCACGGACTGAATGCGAGTGGACCTGCACCACAGTCTATTTCAATAGAAGAAATGAAGAAGCGCGGCTATGAAAAGATGCCTGTATTTGGCGTAGAGCCGGTGACTGTGCCGGGTGTGCCTGCTGCCTGGGCAGAGCTTTCTGAAAAGCATGGGAAACTTCCTTTTGAAAAGCTGATGGCACCTGCGATCCGTTTAGCTGAAGAGGGCTACCCGGTATCACCGATTCTCGGGAAGTTCTGGAAGTCTGCTGCTGAGAAATTTAAGGAAATCTTCAAAGATGACGTTTATAAATCATGGTTCGATACATTCACACCTGATGGCCGTGCACCTGAGATTGGGGAGATGTGGTCATCAAAAGGACATGCTGAGACGTTAAAAGATATTGCAGAAACGAAGTCTGAAAGCTTTTACAGCGGACAGTTAGCTGATAAAATTGATGCTTATATGAAAGAGCACGGCGGTTATTTATCAAAAGAGGACCTTGCTGCATTCAAGCCTGAATGGGTGGACCCGGTGTCAGTGAATTACCGGGGCTATGATGTGTGGGAAATCCCACCGAACGGCCAGGGGATGATTGCACTGATGGCGCTGAATATTGCACAGGGGTTTGAATTTGATGAATTCCAGAGTGCGGATACATATCACAAGCAGATTGAAGCGATGAAGCTTGCGTTTACAGATGGAAAAGCATTTATCACTGAACCAGCGGATATGCCGATTTCAACTGAAGAGCTCCTGTCAAAAGAATATGCGGATAAACGCCGGGAAGTGATCGGTGAACAAGCAATGGATCCGGAGCCAATGGAGCTTCCTAAAGGCGGGACGGTTTATCTGGCAGCTGCTGATGATGAAGGCAATATGATTTCCTATATCCAGAGTAACTATATGGGATTTGGTTCGGGAGTCGTTGTGCCGGGAACTGGAATTGGTCTCCAGAATAGAGGGCATGATTTCAGTCTGGATGCTGAACACCCAAATGCACTGAAGCCTGGCAAAAGGACGTATCATACGATTATTCCTGGATTCCTCACAAAAAACGGAGAAGCAGTTGGTCCGTTTGGCGTGATGGGTGGTTATATGCAGCCGCAGGGTCATTTTCAGGTGGCAGTGAATACGATTGATTTCCATTTGAATCCGCAGGCAGCGCTTGATGCGCCGAGATGGCAGTGGATGAATGGGAAGACGGTTCATGTGGAGCCGCATTTCCCGAACCATCTAGCGCAGGCACTTGTGCGAAAAGGACATACGATTCAGGTAACAACAGACGGCGGATCTTTCGGACGCGGACAGATTATCTGGCGTGATCCGGAAACTGGCGTGTTAAAAGGCGGGACAGAATCCCGTACAGACGGACAAATTGCAGCGTGGTGATGAAAATTGGCTAAGAATAAACAGGGCGGTCTGTTCATGGGATTTTTCAGAGTCGGTATCTTCGGCTTTGGTGGCGGACCGTCATCGATTCCACTCGTTCATAAAGAAGTAGTGGAACATTATAAATGGATGAGTGACGAAGAATTTTCTGATGTACTGGCGCTCGGCAATGCGATGCCTGGGCCGATTGCAACAAAAATGGCAGGCTATATCGGATACCGTGTCGGCGGCGTGCTTGGCATGATTAATGCAGTATTCGCAACAACTTTTCCATCAGTCGTTGCGATGATTGTGATGCTGATGGCACTGAACGCTTATCGCGACGTTGCCTGGGTAAACGGGATGTCGCAGGCGGTTGTGCCGGTAGTTGGCGTCATGCTTGCTGTACTCACTTGGGATTTTGTCAAAAAATCTAAAAGTGCGCTCGGCTGGGGCAGTGCAGTTGCGCTGATCCTTGGAAGTTTTGTGTTACTTGAAATGGCAGGTCTGCACCCGGCGCTGCTTATTTTAGGCATTCTGCTGTATGCACTGATTTTTGGCGGGAAGCGGGGTGCTAAAGCATGATCTACTGGGAAATCTTTTTAGCGTTTTTCATACCGGGCATTCTCGGTTACGGCGGCGGGCCGGCTTCGATTCCACTTGTTGAAAATGAAGTCGTTGACCGCTACGGCTGGATGACCACTCAGGAATTTTCAGAGGTGCTCGCACTCGGTAACTCACTGCCAGGACCGATCGCAACAAAAATGGCAGGCTATATCGGTTACGCGGAAGGCGGTATTTTAGGAGCGGGGGTTGCGCTTTTCGCAACAATTGCCCCTTCATTAATTCTGATGATTGTCCTTCTTGGGCTCATTATGAAATACAAGGACTCACCGCGTGTGAAAAAAATGTCTACACTCGTGCGTCCGACAATTGCCGTGCTTTTAGGCGTGATGACGTGGGGATTCTTTGCTGATGCGATTGAAGCGACGGGGACTGTCCAGACAGTCGTACTTGCAGCAATCAGCTTTGTCTTACTTGAGCGGTTCAAGGTGCATCCTGCATTTGTGATCGCCGGCGCACTGGTTTACGGGGCGGTTTTCTTAGGGTAAATATAAGCAACTTGATGTGAGGGAGTGCTTGAAATGACATATTCAATCGTGGGTTATGATCCTGTAGAAAAAGAGTGGGGCGTTGCAACGCAGTCAAAATTTTTAGCTGTAGGCGCTGTTGTGCCGCATGCTGTTGCAGGCGTCGGAGCCGTGGCTACACAGTCTTACGCCAATACAGCGTACGGACCTGAAGCCATGACATTTATTATGGCTGGCAAAACAGCTGAAGAAACGATCGAACTGTTAACAAAAGATGATGAGGACCGTGCGTACAGACAGGTCGGCATCATTGATAATCAGGGTAATGCAGCTACATATACAGGCGAACAGTGTTATGACTGGGCAGGCGGCATGACTGGCAAGCATTTTGCTGTGCAGGGTAATATTCTTGTCGAAGGTACTGTCGAATCAATGGCACGCGCCTATGAAAATGCAGAAGGACAGCCGCTTGCAGACAGACTGCTTGCAGCACTGGCAGCGGGTCAGGCAGCAGGTGGAGACTCACGCGGTCAGCAATCCGCTGCACTTTTAGTCGTAAAAGAAAAAGGTGGCTACGGCGGCTATAACGATCGCTACATTGACCTGCGAGTTGATGATCATACAACCCCTGTTGATGAACTGATCCGGATCTACAGGCTACACCAGCTATACTTTGCCGAGTCAAAAAAGGATTATATTGTGCCAATTGAAGGTGAAGTGGAGAAGAAACTCGAACTCCAGCTCGTACGTCACGGCTATCTAAAGGATGGCATGTCAATTGAAAAAGCACTAAAAAACTACCTTCATACTGAAAACTTCGAAATGCGTCAGCAGGCTGAAGGCTATGTGGACATGGAAGTAGTCGAATATATGGAGCGTACTTAAACCGGGCAGAGGCCCGGTTTTTGTTTTGGGTGCGGGGTAGAAGGGGGGTCTGTCCCGGGTCTACCTGGTAAATGTAGACCCGGGACAGACCCGCCTCTACACCGCCACACTCACCAAACCCCATCCCCCCATTTCTTGTATATCCCCCCTGTAAGTGATAAGATAATTAGGTGTATACGTAGGTTTAAAGTCAGCGCATCAGGGGTATAAACTCTGTTTGCGATATGAATAGCAAGGACGGTTTTTCCGCCCGTTATATAAAGGAGCGTTAACATGTCTGGAATTTTGAATAAAATTTTTGATGGAAATAAGCGTGATGTGAAACGTTTTGATAAAGTAGCCGACAAGGTGCTGGCAACAGCAGGAAGCATTGAACAGCTTTCTGACGATCAGCTTCGTGCAAAAACTGATGAATTCAAGAAGCGCTATCAGCAGGGTGAATCTCTTGATGATATGATGCCTGAAGCGTTTGCCGTAGTAAAAGAAGGCGCAAAACGTGTACTTGGACTTGATCCGTACCGCGTTCAGATGATGGGTGCAGCAGCACTTCACGAAGGTAACATTGCAGAAATGAAAACCGGTGAAGGTAAAACGCTGACGTCAACGATGCCTGTTTATCTTAATGCGATTACTGGAAAAGGTGTGCACGTTGTTACAGTCAACGAATATCTTGCCAGCCGTGATGCTGAGGAGATGGGACAGCTTTATAATTTCCTTGGTCTGACTGTTGGACTTAATTTAAATAGTATGGACAAAGATGAAAAGCGTGAAGCTTATTTAGCTGATATCACTTACAGCACAAACAATGAGCTTGGATTTGACTATCTTCGCGATAACATGGTGCTTTATAAAGAGCAGAAGGTTCAGCGCCCGCTTCACTTTGCTGTAATTGATGAAGTTGACTCGATTTTAATTGATGAAGCGAGAACACCGCTGATTATCTCGGGTCAGGCACAGAAAAATACGCAGCTTTATATCCAGACAAATGCATTTGTGCGTAACCTTAGAATTGATGAGGATTACACTTACGATGAAAAAACAAAAGGTGTGCAGCTCACAGAAGACGGAATCACAAAAGCGGAGAAAGCCTTCCGCATTGATAACCTGTTTGACTATGCGCACGTGACACTGAACCACCATATCAACCAGTCATTAAAAGCACATGCTTCAATGAAACGTGACTTTGATTATGTAGTCGAAGAAGGAAAGGTTGTAATCGTTGACCAATTTACCGGTCGTCTGATGAAAGGCCGCCGTTACAGTGACGGACTTCACCAGGCAATTGAAGCAAAAGAAGGTCTTGAGATTCAAAATGAGTCGATGACAATGGCTTCGATTACATTCCAGAACTACTTCCGCCGTTATGAAAAGCTGTCCGGTATGACAGGTACAGCGAAAACTGAGGAAGAGGAATTCCGCAACATTTATAACATGAGAGTTGTTGTCATTCCGACAAACCGTGAAATCGTGCGTGATGATAAAGCCGATCTGATCTATGCTTCCGTAAAAGGAAAGTATATGGCAGCGATTGAAGATATCGCAGAACGTCATCTGAATGGACAGCCGGTTCTTGTTGGTACCGTTGCGATCGAAACATCTGAATTAATCTCAAGTGAGCTGAAGAAAAAAGGCATTCCTCACAACGTACTGAATGCGAAGAATCATGGCAGTGAAGCCCAGATCATTACGGATGCCGGTAAACGCGGTGCAGTAACGATTGCGACAAACATGGCCGGCCGTGGTACAGATATTAAACTTGGCGATGGGGTAAAAGAGCTTGGCGGACTTGCCGTAATTGGTACAGAGCGCCATGAATCACGCCGTATCGATAATCAGCTTCGTGGTCGTGCAGGGCGTCAGGGAGACCCTGGTGTCACACAGTTCTATCTTTCAATGGAAGATGATCTGATGCGTCGCTTCGGATCTGACAATATGAAAAATATGATGTCACGACTTGGTATGGATGATTCACAGCCAATCCAGAGTAAAATGGTGTCACGCGCAGTTGAATCTGCACAAAAACGTGTTGAAGGTAACAACTTTGACGCACGTAAGCAGCTTCTGCAATATGACGATGTCCTTCGTCAGCAGCGTGAAGTCATTTATACTGACCGCGATGAAATTCTTGAATCAGAAAATCTTCGTCACATCGTTGATAAAATGGTTGAAACAACTGTGTACAATGCAGTGGATGCCCATGCACCAATGGTTGAAGAAACAAGCAAGTGGGATCTGAAAGGTCTTGAACACTTCATCTTCGCGAACCTGCTTCCTGAAAATGTGATCACAGCAGAAACGCTTGAAGGCAAATCTAATGATCAGATGAAATCTCTTATCATGGACGAGGTCACAAAGCGTTATGACGAACGTGAAGCAGAGCTTGGCGAAAGAATGCGCGAATTTGAAAAAGTCGTGCTTCTGCGCTCACTTGATACAAAGTGGATCGACCATATCGATGCGATGGACCAGCTGCGTCAGGGTATCCACCTGCGTGCATACGGTCAGATCGACCCGCTGCGTGAATACCAGAACGAAGGCTTCGCAATGTTCGAAACAATGCAGCAGTCGGTTAATGAAGAAGTCACTAAATACGTGATGAAAGCTGAAATCCGAAGCAACATCGAACGCGAAGAAGTTGCAAAAGGACAGGCAGTCAACCCGAAAACAGACGGCGAGACAAAGAAAAAAGTCCAGCCGGTCCGTAAAGAAAACAATGTCGGCCGCAACGACCCATGCCCATGCGGCAGCGGTAAGAAATATAAGAATTGTCACGGGGTTTAATGTGACTAATTAGGATGTAATTATAAAGTTTGGCTAATGACTGGAGCTCCAGGTGGAGGCTTTCCGGGCGGCGGGCGCTGAGCCTCCTCAGGCTTCGCCTTGCGGGGTCTCAGCTATCCCGCTTTATCGCCCCGGAGTTCCCACCTTCCGCTCCAGTCATTAGCTGTGCAGATATTATAATGGTATTTAATATCTGTTTTGTTAGAATTACTAGTTTAATTTAACTAAGCTTCGAATTATATCTTATACTAGTTATTTTTAGTAAGAGACTTTTTATTTTACAAAGTAATCCCAGCTTGTGATTGGAGTGGAGGGCGGAGACTCCTGCGGCAGGAAGGGCCAGGCGAGACCCCGCAGGCTTTAGCCGAGGAGGCTTGCCGGACCGGCCGCGGAAAGCGCAGCCCTCTATGGAATTCACAAGCGGTTTTTAAACAACATACAAAATCAACTTTAAAATAAGGTGGAACTCAAATGGAATTATCAGACGTAAGAAACGAGCTCGAAAAAACAGCCAAGGTTTTGGCGGACTTCAGGGGGTCTCTTTGACTTAGAAAACAAGGAGGCAAAACTCGCTGAAATCGACGAAATCATGGTAGAACCAACTTTCTGGGACGACCAGCAAAAAGCACAAGGCATCATTAACGAGCAAAACGCACTGAAAGATGTCGTAAACGGCTATCAAAACCTGGTTGATACACAGGAAAACCTTGAAGTCACACTCGAGCTTTTAAAAGAAGAAGCAGATGAAGACATGCACGCTGAAATGGTCGCTGAACTTGAAACTTTCCGAAAAACTTTGGATGAGTTTGAACTTCAACTGCTGTTAAGCGAGCCGTACGATAAAAACAACGCTATTCTTGAATTACACCCGGGTGCAGGTGGTACAGAGTCTCAGGACTGGGGCTCAATGCTGCTCCGTATGTATCAGCGCTGGGGTGAAAAGCGCGGCTATAAAGTGGAAACACTTGATTACCTACCTGGAGATGAAGCGGGAATCAAGTCTGTAACACTTCTATTTAAAGGCCACAACGCATATGGCTATTTGAAAGCAGAAAAAGGCGTTCACCGCCTAGTCCGTATTTCACCATTTGACTCATCAGGCCGCCGTCACACGTCATTTGTATCTTGTGACATCATGCCTGAATTCAATGATGAAATTGAAATTGAGATCAGAACGGAAGACCTGAAAATTGATACGTACCGTGCAAGCGGCGCCGGCGGTCAGCACATTAACACAACTGACTCAGCCGTACGTATTACGCACATTCCAACCGGCTCAGTCGTATCATGCCAGTCTGAACGTTCACAGATCAAAAACCGTGAATCAGCAATGAAAATGCTGAAATCTAAGCTGTATCAGCTGAAGATTGAAGAGCAGGAGCAAAAGCTTGCTGATATCCGCGGTGAACAAAAGGAAATCGGCTGGGGAAGCCAGATCCGCTCATACGTCTTCCACCCTTATTCAATGGTAAAAGATCATCGTACGAGTACAGAATCAGGTAACGTGCAGGGTGTAATGGATGGCGACTTGGATCCATTCATTAATGCGTATTTGCGTTCTAAGATCAATAACTAATATTTTTCCGCTGCCTGGTGCAGCGGATTTTTTATGGGTAAAAGTGATCCTGATCCATAAACCATAAAGTTCGGTGACGGTAATGTAAGAAGCTGTGGTGGTAGTATTTTGCCACGCGACGGTAGGATACGCCCGGATCGACGGTAGTGAGAAGCGGACCGGCCGAAGTGAAACAAGTATCGACGGTAGTGACACCACCAACCGCAAACAGCCCACCCGCACCCAACCTAAACCCTTCACCGCACTAACGCTCTAGCATGACAATATTCACAGAAATGTTGCTACATGCTATAATCTCTAGCGGTGTAGACTTGAATAGAGAAAGGATGGCTGTCAATGAGTAAGCAAAATCGCCGTGGTCAGAGTGAGCCGAAACGCTGGCATGGCGCAATTGACTATTTTTATGTGATTATCGGGGCATTATTTGTCGCGATTTCTTTTAATGTATTCCTCCTTCCGAATGCGGTAGCTTCAGGTGGTACGAGCGGGATCAGTACGATTTTAAATGGGTTATTTGAATGGCGTCCTGCGATCGTGCAGTACTCTTTTAACATCCCGTTATTTATAGCAGGTGTCATTCTGCTTGGTAAAAACTTTGGGCTGAAGTCGTTTGTTGGAACACTTGCGCTTCCAGGATGGGTATTTTTAACGGAGAATTGGGCACCATGGACAGAAGACCCGCTTCTTGGCGCATTATTTGGTGGAATTGGTGTTGGAATTGGTTTAGGAATTGTTTTTAGAGGTAAAGCATCTACAGGCGGTACAGATTTGGCTGCGCAGATTATACATAAGTACAGCGGCCTGGGTCTTGGTACAAGTATCGCAATTATTGACGGGTTAATCGTTCTCAGTTCGGCAGTTGTGTTCAGTATTGAGCTCGGGTTGTATGCACTGATTGCACTTTACGTAACAAGTAAGACGATCGATCTTGTGCAGGTCGGATGGCAACGCTCGAAAATGGTTCACATTATCACGAACCGTCAGGAAGAAATTAGCCAGGCGATTTTTGATGAAGTCGACAGAGGTGTGACAAAGCTGTCAGCGTATGGCGGATACACAGATCATGAACGACCTATTTTGATGTGTGTCATTGATCAGACTGAATTTACAAAATTGAAAAATGTAGTAAAAAAGATCGATCCAAAGGCTTTTGTAATCGTTAATGATGCATCAGAAGTGCTGGGCGAAGGGTTCAAACGGGAGTAAAATGTTATTTTAAGAAAAGATTTGACAGAAATTTAAAGAAGAGGTGGATGTTGATGAAAAAATGGTGGTTAGGTGTTGCACTGGGATCAGCAGTATTGCTTGGCGCATGTGGCGGCGGAGAAGAGGAAGCAACTGATACGGGTTCTTCAGCAGGTGAAATGGATCCTGAAGAGATCTATATTGGAAACTGCTCAGGCTGTCACGGTGACAACCTCGAGGGTGCCAGCGGTCCAAACCTTCAGGAAGTAGGATCAAGGCTGAGTCAGGAAGAAATTCTGAGTGTAATCCAAAACGGTCAGGGTGGTATGCCTGCTGGTATAATTGAAGGGGAAGAAGCCGAAGTCGTTGCAGAATGGCTATCAGAAATGCAATAATATAGCAGAGCTTGAGCATCTTTTTCCAAATTGGAGAAAGGTGCTTTTTATATTTCAGTGGCGAAATGAAACTGTAATATAATTGTCGTTAACAAAATTCGCTAGAATGATATAATGTTCTTGTGCCAAAAATCGACACGCCCATATAATTAGTTATTTATTCCTATTATATCGGTAGTTGAAGGCATGTACACCAGTCAGCCAGAAACAGTCATCATGGAAATTTAAAGATAAGGTGCGTATTTTTTATGATACAAATGAATGAAGTATACAAAAAGTACCCGAATGGTATCATGGCTGCAAACGGTTTTGATGTGAAGATTCAGTCCGGAGAGTTCGTCTATGTTGTCGGACCGAGTGGAGCTGGTAAGTCTACATTTATCAAAATGATGTACCGTGAAGAAAAGCCGACGAAAGGTACGATTATGGTAAACGGGATCGATATTGCGAAACTTAAGCGCAAGCGTGTGCCTTATTTACGCAGAAATATCGGAGTAGTTTTCCAGGATTTTAAACTCCTGAATAAGCTTTCCGTTTATGAAAATATAGCTTTTGCTTTAGAAGTTATCGAGGAACAGCCAAAGGTGATCAGACAGAGAGTTATGGAAGTTTTAGATCTTGTAGGATTGAAGCACAAAGCCCGCATGATGCCCGATGAGCTTTCCGGAGGGGAACAGCAACGAGTTTCTATCGCACGTTCAATCGTTAATTCACCAAAAGTGGTGATCGCCGATGAGCCGACAGGAAACCTTGATCCGGAGACTTCATGGGAAATTATGAACTTGTTTGAAGAAATTAATTCACGCGGCACTACAATTATTATGGCTACGCATAACCGTGAAATAGTTAACACGATCCGCCACCGTGTCATTGCCATTGAAAATGGTGTAATTGTCCGTGACGAACAGCGGGGGGATTACGGTTATGAAAGCTAGAACGATTTCAAGACACTTCAGAGAAAGCTTTAAGAGTCTTGCGAGAAACGGATGGATGACATTCGCATCCGTCAGTGCGGTAACAGTTACGCTATTACTTGTCGGTGTATTCACAGCACTTATGCTGAACATGAATAAAGCCGCAGATGATATAGAAAACGATGTTGAAATGAACGTCTACGTTGAACTTGAAGCAGACGAACAGGCAGTTGCATCGTTAGAGCAGGAAATAGAACAATTATCCGGTGTTGAATCGATCGAGTATTCAACTAAGGAAGAAGAACTATCCGGCCTGATTGACAGCTTCGGTGAGGAGATGGCGTTATTCGAACAGAACAACCCGCTCCGTGATAAATTTGTCGTTAAAGCTCTTGACCCGAGGCAGACTGAACGCCTTGCTTCCCAGATCGGCACATTAGAGAATACACACTCTGTCGAATACGGAGAAGGTAAAATTGATCGTCTGTTCAGCATTCTTGAAGTCAGCAGAAACGTCGGTGCCGTTTTGATCTTCGGTTTACTGTTTACCGCAATGTTCCTGATTTCAAACACAATTAAGATCACAATTGTTGCGAGAAGAACAGAAATTGAGATTATGAAGCTGGTTGGAGCCTCTAACTGGTTTGTCAGAATTCCATTCATCCTTGAAGGAATCTGGCTCGGAATTATCGGATCAACCCTTCCGATTGCAGCCGTTTCATTCCTGTATTACAACGTATATGAATATATGCAGCCACGGCTAGAAGATTCATTTATTCAGATCCTTGAATTTTCACCGTTTATATATCAGATTAACGCATTAATTCTTCTGATGGGCGTCGTAATTGGCGTATGGGGAAGCTTTATGTCCGTCAGAAAGTTCCTACGTGTATAAACACTAAAAAGAAAAATATAAAAAGAAATGCTAGATTCGAAGGGAGATCAATTTTGTGAAAAAGTCATTCGTCAGCTTGTCATTGGCAGCAGCACTTGTTGCAGGAAGTTTTCCGGTAATCAACACAGCCTCTGCTGAAACTTTAGACAATTTAAAAGAAGAACGTTCATCAATTGAAAACCAGCGTGAAGAAATCAGCGGTGAAATTAGTAAAACTAATAACCGTATTGAAGAGATTGTTGCAGAGCAGGCAAAAGTAACTGATGAGATCAAAAAACTTGATGCTGAAATTAAAGATACAACCAACCAAATTGAAGCTGTTTCAGTAGAAATCGATGAAACAAATGCAGAGATTGAGAAGCTTCAGGGAGAAATTGAAGAGCTGAAAAGAAAAATCGAAGAGCGTAATGCATTATTAGAAGAACGTGCACGTGCGATTCAGTTAACTGGTGGCTCTGTAAGCTACATTGATGTATTACTGGGGGCTGAAAACTTCGGAGATTTCATCGATCGCTTCTCAGCAGTTAATACGCTTGTAGATGCAGATCGTAAAATCATGGAAGAACAGCGTCAGGATAAAGAATCTCTTGAACAAAAAGAAGCAGAAGTTCAGCAGCAGCTTGAAGAGCTTGAAGCTCAGAAAGCTGAGCTTGATGGATTGAAAGCTGATCTGGATGCTCAAAAAGCTGATAAAGATGCGCTAATGGCAAATCTTGAAGCAAAACAGGATGAACTAGAAGACGAAAAGTCTAAGCTTCAGGAAGAAGACAGTGAACTTAAAGAATTAGCAGCAGACGTTGAAAATCAAATTGTAGCAGAGCAGGAACGTCTTGCTGAGCTTGCTAGACAAAGAGAAATTGAGCGTCAGAAAGAACTTGAAAGACAAAGACAGGCAGAAGCAGAAAGACAGGCAGAGGCTGAAAGACAAGCTGAAGCTGAGAGACAAGCAGCAGCCCAGACTAGCAGTTCAAGTAGTGCCAGCAGCTCAAGCAGTTCAAGCAGTTCTTCACAGCCATCAGCACCATCAGTATCAGCTCCTGTATCAGCTGGTGCATGGACAACACCTGCAAGCGGAAGAATCACAACTGAATTTGGCTGGGATATTCTAAACGGTAATACACGTTACCACTATGGAATTGACGTTGCTAACGGTACAGGTTCAGCAATCGTTGCAGCTGCCGATGGTTATGTAGTTAAAGCAGCTGGTGGTGAAAACGGTGGTTATGGTAACATGATCATCCTAACGCACAGCGTAAATGGACAGACATTCACAACTGTATACGCTCACCTAAGCAGCATCGCTGTATCAGGCGGACAGTATATCGAAAAAGGCCAATACATTGGCGGCATGGGTAACACAGGATTCTCATTTGGGTCTCACCTTCACTTCGAACTTCACGAAGGCGCATGGAACGGCTCTAAGTCAAATGCTGTTAACCCACGTAAATATATCTCATTCTAATCTAGCAGACTCCCAGACTTCGGTTTGGGAGTTTTTTTGTTGTGGTGGTACACCGGCACACCGGGGACGGAGTTAAGTGAGTCATTTTTAGAATGATTCTAAAAGTGGAACACACAACTCCGTCCCCGGTGTACCGCACAAAAATTGTAAACCCAAACATAATCCACCTCCAGGGTCACCAGCTGAAAAAGCTTGAGTCCACGCTTGAGCTGTATAGAAAGAATCCGAATCATGACCACCAGCTTCAGTCTGCGATTGAATTCATCGCAAAGCACTAACTGCATTAAAAATAAGGCGTGACCCGGGCGAAATTCCTATACAGCGATTCCCTCAGGTCTGATACAATAAATACAAGAATTTGTTATCGACCGGGGGGGATCGTATGTTCAATCAATGGATAAGTGAATTGCCTGGCGCGCTGTTGGGCTTATTAAATCCGGTGCTTTTAATCGGCATGATTGCAGCTATTGTTGCAGGAACTGTCAGATTGAAAAGGGAGCGCAGGGATGTCAGGACAGCGGTCAAACCGTGGTACATAGAATGTCTCAGCTTTTTTGGAATATCATTAGTGATCGGTCTAATCTTATCGGCAGTGATCAGCGGAGCAGGGCTTGTGCTCGACACGTTCTGGATTTATGCAGTCAGCCTTGTCATGATTCTTGCAGCAGTCACGGGACAATTCAGACTGTTATCAGCTGGCTTCCTATTTCCCGTTGTACTCGCTGCGATTATTAGCCTTGATTATTTTAACGTGACGCTTCCTGATCTGGTGCCTTTACTGCCGCAAGTATTTACAGCTGCAGGCATCATCATGGGACTGTTACTCATTGCTGAAGGACTGATGATTCAGCTAAATGCAGTTAAGCAGACTTCACCGAGATTAATCCGAACTCCACGCGGTATGAAAGCAGGCGCATTTTTTACAAAAAGAATCTGGCTTGTGCCACTTCTGATTCCTGTACCAAACGGGCTGATCAGTGAAGCGGGCTGGTGGCCTTTGATCGGTGCGGGTGATACGTTCTCGCTCATGATCTTTCCAGCGATACTCGGATATCAATTAACGGTTGTTCATGACCTGCCTAAAAATATCCTGAGATCAACCGGCACACAGGTGATCTGGCTTGGCGTCCTTTCAGGCGTCATTGCAGCAGGCTCGCTTTTAGCACCTTATCTCATCTACGCTGCATTTGGCCTTGCGTTTGCAGGCAGATTATTCATCCTCCTGAAAACGCGCGCCGTCTGCAGAAAATCAGGCTATCACTTCCTGAACGGTGAAAAAGGCGTAATGATTATCGATGTCCTTCCTGATACGCCGGCAGCAAAAATGGGTCTTGCGCGCGGTGAGATGGTCCATAAAGTGAACGGAATCGTCGTTCGCAATGAACGCGAATTTTATGAAGCAGTCCAAAAAAGTCTCGCCCACTGCAAGCTTGAAGTATTTAACCACGCAGGCGAAATCCGCTATACGCAGGCTGCATTGTATGAAGGTCAGCATTATCAGCTTGGTTTGATTTTAATTGAAGATCGTAATCGTGAGACAGCCTGAGTGATCAGGCTGTTTTTTTGGGAGCGGGGAGCGTTGGACGGCAGTCGAGGCCTAATTCGGTAAAAGGTGATTGAATTAATTAGATAGCTGATAGATAAAAGTGGCAAGGTATATGAATTATTTAAACTAATCGTGCCGCAGACCGAATAAATGCCAGACGTGATCGAATAAACAAAAAGGTGACTGATATCCATCAATTAATGATGGAATACAACATCCTCCTCACTCGCCTAAATCTTTTAGCAAAAATTTCACATATTATGTATTGTACTTTATACACGGTGAATGCTACGATTAGCTATAAAAAAACGGGGTGAGCTCATGGGGATTCATCATTATTTCAAAAGTTTATCGGATATGGAAAAGCTTTATCGCTGTCCAGGCAAGTTTAAATATAATGAACATACAGTTGCCGCCCATTCATTTAAAGTAACAAAAATTGCTCAATTTCTCGGTACAGTTGAAGAGCACCACGGTAAAATGGTTAACTGGAAAAACCTATATGAGAAAGCCTTAAATCATGATTACCCTGAAATTTTTACAGGGGATATTAAAACACCGGTTAAATATGCGTCCTCTGAATTGAATCGCCTGTTCAGTGAGGTGGAAGAGGAAATGGCCCACCGCTTTGTCCAGGCCGAATTTCCTGAGGAGTACCAGTCGATTTATCTCGCCCGCTTCAAAGAAGGGAAGGACCGCTCGCTTGAAGGTAATATTTTATCAGTGGCGGATAAAATTGACCTACTCTATGAGTCATTTGGTGAGATTCAAAAAGGAAATCCGGAGCCGATTTTCCTTGAGATCTATCAGGAAGCGCTCTCGACGATCCTGAAGTTCAGAGATATGACCAGCGTGGAATTTTTCTTAGAAAGCGTCCTCCCTGATATGCTCGCTGAAAAGTTTATCCCACACTCAGAATTAAGCAAAATAACGGAAAATCTTATTGCAGCATCAAAATGAGTTCAGTATGATTGTAACGTGAGGTGATGAAATGGGCACAAAAATTCTGATGGCCATGTTTCTTCCAGCATTACTCGTTGTCTTATTTACCCGAATCACTTACAGCCGCACGATTGCAATGCTGCTGACGATTGCACTGATTGCCGGCTCATCCTATAAAGGTTATACCGGCAGCTGGTACGTAATCATCGTAGACGCAGCTTCACTGACACTCGGTCTCTGGTACGTCAACCGATATATGAAGAACTATACAGAAAAACAGCGCGGAATCGCATAGATTCTGCGCTGTTTTTTTATTGGGGGTGGTGCAATTGTCGCTTTTTATGCTGGATATGTATCAATCCCAACTGAGTTTGTAGCGATACACCCGGTGATTTGCACCTGTCCATGCCCGGATATGTATTAATCCCACTCTCAAACTGCCATACTCGACCTGCACCTCACCCTCTTCATGCCCTTAAGAAACTAAAAGCCAGTTACTTAAGTTCATCAAAGTGGGGCGGCGGATCTTCACAATTGTCGCTTTTTATGCTGGATATGTATCAATCCCAGCTGAGTTTGTAGCGATACACCCGGTGGTTTGCACCTGTCCATGCCTGAATATGAATCAATTCCTCAACAATATGTATCAATCACCCACACTCCCTTACCAAAACACACTCTAAGAATGTATGTTCGCTTTTTACTGTTCTTTTTGATCTCATGGTGGTAAACTAGTTGAGACAATTAATTTGCCTGAAACCCTGTTTCATTTCAATATAAAGGGTATGAATATAGAAGAAGGTTTTATCGGAAAGATTTTTAGGAGGCGTTGAATAGATGGTGCAGGAATTTGATTTGAAGTCAAAATATCAGCCGGCGGGGGATCAGCCTGCTGCAATTAAGAAGCTTGTAGAAGGTGTGGAGAAGCAGAAGCGGCATCAGACTTTGCTTGGTGCGACTGGTACGGGGAAGACCTTTACGGTTTCGAACGTTGTACAGGAAGTAAAGCGCCCAACGCTGGTCATTGCCCATAACAAAACGCTTGCCGGACAGCTTTACAGTGAGTTTAAAGAGTTTTTTCCGGACAATGCTGTAGAATATTTTGTCAGCTATTATGATTATTATCAGCCTGAAGCCTATGTGCCTCAGACAGATACATTTATAGAAAAAGACGCAAGTATCAATGATGAAATTGATAAGCTGCGTCACTCAGCGACATCTTCCCTGTTTGAGCGTGATGATGTCATTATTATCTCGTCTGTTTCATGTATTTACGGGCTGGGTTCTCCTGAAGAATATAAAGAGCTTGTTGTTTCACTCCGTGTCGGGATGGAAATTGAGCGAAATCAGCTGCTCAGAAGGCTCGTTGATATCCAGTATGAACGCAACGATATAGCTTTTACGCGCGGAACATTCCGTGTTAGAGGTGATGTGGTTGAAATTTTCCCTGCTAAAAACGATGAGCACTGTATTCGCGTTGAGTTTTTTGGTGATGAGATTGACCGGATCAGAATGGTAGATGCGCTGACAGGCGAAATCCTTGGTGATCGCGATCATGTGGCAGTATTTCCGGCATCCCACTTCGTAACCCGTGAAGAAAAGATGCGCGTAGCGATTGAAAACATTGAAAAGGAGCTTGAAGAACAGCTGAAAATTTTAAAAGAGGAAGATAAGCTGCTTGAAGCGCAGCGCCTCGAACAGCGAACGCGCTATGATCTTGAAATGATGAGAGAAATGGGCTTTTGCTCCGGGATTGAGAACTATTCAAGACATCTGACGCTGCGTGAAGCAGGTGCGACACCTTATACGCTCCTTGATTATTTCCCGGATGATTTTCTACTAGTCATTGATGAATCTCACGTGACGCTTCCCCAGATTCGCGGAATGTATAACGGAGACCAGGCACGTAAAAAAGTGCTTGTGGATCACGGATTCCGTCTGCCGTCAGCGATGGATAACCGCCCATTAAAATTTGAGGAATTCGAAAAGCACGTGCATAATGCCATTTATGTATCAGCGACGCCGGGTCCATATGAAATAGATCATACAGATGAAATGGTTGAACAGATCATTCGTCCGACAGGGCTGCTTGATCCAACCGTTGAAATCCGTCCGAGTGAAGGTCAGATTGATGACCTGCTTGGTGAAATTCAGGATCGAATTGCGAAAAATGAGCGGACGCTGATCACAACTTTAACGAAGAAAATGTCAGAGGATCTGACAGATTATCTGAAAGAAATCGGCATTAAGGTTCAATACCTTCATTCAGAAGTAAAGACGCTTGAGCGGATTGAGATTATTAGAGACCTCCGGATTGGTAAATATGACGTCTTGATCGGGATCAACCTTTTACGGGAAGGGCTTGATATTCCGGAAGTATCGCTTATTACGATTCTGGATGCAGATAAAGAGGGCTTCCTGCGTTCTGACCGTTCACTCATTCAGACGATTGGTCGTGCTGCACGTAACTCAAATGGACACGTTATTTTATATGCAGATAAAGTAACTGATTCCATGCAGCGTGCGATGGATGAGACAGCGAGAAGACGTGAAAAGCAGATTGCTTATAATGAAGAACACGGTATTACGCCGGTTACAATCAATAAAGAAATCCGTGATGTAATCCGTGCGACACATGCGGTTGAAGAAGCGGAAGAATACGTATCACCTGCTGAGCAGATGAAGAATCTGTCTAAGAAAGAACGTGCGAAAGTCATTGAGTCTATGGAAATTGAAATGAAGGAAGCAGCACGTGCGCTTGACTTTGAAAAAGCGGCGGAGCTTCGTGACCTCGTTTTAGAACTGAAAGCGGAAGGATGACCTGACTATGGGTAAAGATCAGATAATTATACAGGGCGCCCGCGCTCATAACTTAAAGAATGTTGATATAAAAATTCCGCGTGACAAACTCGTTGTGATGACAGGCCTTTCAGGATCAGGTAAATCATCGCTCGCGTTTGACACGATTTATGCGGAAGGGCAGAGACGATACGTTGAATCGCTCTCTGCTTATGCAAGACAATTCCTCGGTCAAATGGATAAGCCTGATGTTGATACAATTGAAGGGTTGTCACCAGCCATTTCGATTGATCAGAAAACAACCAGCAGAAACCCGCGTTCAACAGTCGGAACGGTTACTGAAATTTATGACTATCTCCGACTGTTATTTGCGCGTGTCGGCAGGCCGGTTTGTCCTGATCACGGAATTGAAATTACATCTCAGACAGTTGAACAGATGGTCGACCGCATTTATGAATACCCTGAACGCACTAAGCTTCAAGTGTTATCACCGCTTGTCTCAGGTCGTAAAGGTACTCATGCGAAAATTCTTGAAGATGTGAAGAAGCAGGGGTATGTCCGCGTTCGTGTAAACGGTGAAATGATGGATATCGGTGATGAAATTGAACTTGATAAAAACAAAAAGCATTCAATTGAAGTCATTATTGACCGGATTGTTGTAAAAGAAGGTGCTGAAGCACGTCTTGCAGATTCACTGGAAGCTGCGCTGAAGCTGGGCGATGGCAATGTCATTGTCGACGTTATTGGTGAAGAGGAAATCAAATTTAACGAACATCATGCCTGCCCAATTTGCGGCTTTTCAATTGAAGAGCTTGAGCCGCGCATGTTTTCATTTAACTCGCCTTTTGGTGCATGCCCTGAATGTGATGGGCTTGGCACGAAGCTTGAGGTGGATCTTGAACTGGTGATTCCGGACTGGAGCCGCACGCTGAACGAGCATGCGATCGCACCATGGGAACCGACCAGCTCCCAGTACTACCCGTCTATGCTAAAAGCGGTGTGCGACCATTATGATATTGATATGGATATTCCCGTGAAGGATATTCCTAAGAAAAAGATGGATAAAATTCTAAAAGGATCCGGCCGTGACAAAATCTATTTCCGCTATGAAAATGATTTTGGACAGGTCCGTGAAAATAAGATCAATTTTGAAGGTGTGCTGAAAAACGTTGAAAGACGCTTTCGTGAAACGAGCTCGGATTATATCCGTGAGCAGATGCAGAAATATATGGCGCAGCACCACTGTCCGACATGTGAAGGTCACCGTCTGAAGCGTGAGAGCCTTGCTGTAAAAGTACAGGATCTTCATATTGGACACGTTACTTCATTTTCAATTGAAGAAGCGAAGGAATTTTTTAATCATGTTGACCTGACTGAAAAAGAAATGCAGATCGCAAGACTGATTTTAAGAGAAATTAATGAGCGTTTGACGTTCCTTGTAAATGTTGGTCTAGATTATTTAACTTTAAGTCGTGCAGCCGGCACACTCTCTGGCGGGGAAGCACAGCGGATCAGACTCGCAACTCAGATCGGTTCACAGTTGACAGGTGTTCTCTATATTCTGGATGAACCTTCAATCGGCTTACACCAGCGCGATAATGACCGTCTGATAGATACACTAAAAAATATGCGTGATATCGGAAATACGCTGATCGTTGTTGAACACGATGAAGATACGATGCTTGCTGCTGATTATCTGATCGATGTTGGGCCTGGAGCGGGTGTACACGGCGGTGAAATTGTTGCTGCCGGCACGCCGAAGCAGGTGATGAAAAGTACGAAATCACTGACAGGACAGTATCTCTCAGGAAAGAAATTTATCCCTCTTCCTGCTGAACGCAGAAAGCCTGATAAAAAGAGACAGCTTGAAATAAAAGGTGCGAAAGCCAATAACCTGAAGGATGTCAACGTGAAGATCCCACTCGGTGTCTTTACATCAGTAACAGGTGTATCAGGTTCAGGGAAAAGTACATTGATCAACAGCATTTTACACAAATCTCTTGCTCAAAAGCTTCACCGTTCGAAGGTAAAGCCAGGAGAGCATAAAGAGATTAAAGGAATCGATCATCTTGAAAAAGTAATTGATATCGACCAGTCACCAATCGGCAGAACGCCGCGTTCAAACCCTGCAACTTACACAGGTGTATTTGATAATATCCGTGATGTATTCGCGACCACAAATGAAGCAAAAGTGCGCGGCTATAAAAAAGGCCGCTTCAGCTTTAACGTAAAAGGTGGACGCTGTGAAGCCTGCCGCGGGGACGGAATTATTAAAATCGAAATGCACTTCCTGCCGGATGTCTACGTACCGTGTGAAGTCTGTCACGGGAAGCGCTATAATCGCGAAACGCTTGAAGTGAAATATAAAGGTAAAAATATTGCTGACGTACTTGAAATGACAGTAGAAGATGGTCTTTCATTCTTTGAAAACATTCCTAAGATCAGCCGTAAGCTGCAGACAATTGTTGACGTTGGACTTGGTTATATTACACTCGGACAACCTGCCACAACGCTTTCCGGTGGTGAAGCCCAGCGTGTGAAGCTTGCTTCAGAACTTCACAGACGTTCAAATGGAAAGTCTATGTATATTCTTGACGAGCCGACAACAGGTCTTCATGTAGATGATATTTCAAGACTGCTAAATGTATTGCAGCGCTTAGTAGACAACGGTGACACAGTGCTGATTATCGAGCACAACCTCGATATTATCAAAGCATCTGATTACATCATTGACCTTGGTCCTGAAGGCGGTGACCGCGGAGGAACGATTCTTGCATGCGGCACACCTGAAGATATTGCTGAGGTGCAGGAATCTTATACAGGCAGCTATCTGAAGCCGGTTCTTGAGCGTGATCGCAGCCGGATGGAAGAAAGAATGGCTGAGCGTACTGGAGAGAAGGTAAACGTCTAAAATCGTCCTCTGGCTTTAGCGCAATATCAGTCCTGAGACGGGTGGTCTGCTCCGGATTTTCTGTCATGCTTAAATCAAATGAAACTTTTATTTGATTGACCCGTACAATTAGTAAATACTTTTTGAATTGAGCGGATTGGCGGACTGTCTGCCGATCGCTCAATGGTTACTAGTTCACGTTCACTTTTGTAGAGACAATTTCAAACTAGAGGAGAGTGTCAAATACATGGAAAACGAACGCAAGAGAATTTTAAGCATGGTAGAAAAGGGAACTATTTCGGCTACTGAAGCATTAACGTTGCTTGAAGCGCTTGAAAAAGACGGTTCCAAATCAACAGAGAGCTCATCTTCTTCTGCTCATAAAGAAAGCACTTATGAACAACAGAGCCGCTCATCGCACCAGTCAGACAGCAGCTCACACAGCGAGTCACACAGTGGATCGGGCAGTCAGGGCAGTCAGAAAAAAGAGTTTCCGTTTAATCTTGATGAAATGATCAATGATCTCTTCGGCACAATTGAGAAAAAAGCATCGGAATTTTCAGCTGAGCAGACTAAGAAGCATAAGCGCCAGCAGCAAAAAGACAAGCTGACAGACTTTGTCCAGACTGCGTTTGAAAAAGTGAAAGGGCTGGACCTTGAATTCAACATGGGACCATCACTCGAATTCAAGCACGTTTTTGAGTCTGAAAAAGCTGAACTGATCGATATTGAAGCAAGCATTTCAAACGGTAAGCTGACGATCCGACCATGGGATGAAGATTTTGTCAGAGCTGAATGTAATGTAAAAGTGTTCAGATCAGATGATGAACTAAAAGCGAAGCAGCAGCTGAAGGATTCAGTGATTTTTAACACAAACTTTAAGAAACTGCGCTTTGTATCAGACCTGAAGATGATGAGCCTGGATACTGTCCTTTACGTACCTAAAGCAAGTTATGAAAGATGGGATATCCGTCTGTTTAATGGGAAATTTCAGTCTGAAGGCGGTAACGTGAATAAAGTCAAAGTCCGTACAGCCAACGGAAAAATTGAGCTTTCTAATATGCTTGTTGAAAAAGCTGAGCTTGAAACGGCTAATGGCGGCATTAACGTTGAAAATACGCGCGCTGATCTGATTGAAGCAGAATCGGTTAATGGGAAGGTAAATGTAGAGGGTGCGCTCGATGAAATTGATGCACAGTCTGTAAACGGCAAGATTGTCTGCAGCACATCAAGTTCATCAGCGAGACGCATCGAAGCTAAATCACTCGCAGGTCCAATTGAAATCAATGTACCTGAATCAGTGTCACTTGATGGTACGCTCAGAACCAACTTCGGGAGACTGAAAGTGGACTTCCATGAAATGGACCATTTAGAAGAGCGCGAGGAAATGATGCAACGCAGACTGAATTTCAGAAAAGACCGTGAAGGTGCATCAAAGCTTTATATCACAGCAGATGCAAAAACCGGAGCAGTCACGGTTAAATCTTATTCAAAAAAGAATGAAACGAACGCATAAACAATTCGTCTAATTAAATGACCAGGATTCACACATTTAAAAACAGCCCAATGCGCGTCCCCCCAGACGAGCGCGTTGGGCTGTTTTGTATTTTTGGAGTGAGGGGGTTTTGGTGGGGTGATTGTACCAATTGTGTGGAGATTTGTATCAGTCATCCGCCGGTTTGTCGCGATACACCCGGGAATTTGTCGCAATCCCCAGCCGGTATGTCCCTATCCCACGCCCGGTTTGTCGCCTTCCCATCATCCACTTGTAAGATTCCGCCCCGCCTCAGTAACGCAGTCCACCCGCACGTCACTTCACAAAAAATGTTTCCCAACCCCCGCTTCATGGTATAGTACAATAAATACATAAGGCGGGTGAGGCAGATGGAGACGTTTATTAACCGGATTATGTGGTTTGGTTTTAGTACGGTTGGTGCGGCATTTCTTGGCACAGGCGTGCTGTTCGTAGTGCTGGCACTCTTTACGCAGAGTACTGATATTATGGGCTTGTTTAAATGGATTCTGCTGATTTTCAATTGGGGAGTAGGGGGCATCAGCCTGCTGATCTCCATTGCGATTTTGGCAATTGGCCTGAAGCTGAGATTTTCTTCAGGAAAACAGAATCCGGAAGTATCGAATGCAAATTAAAAAGACGTCAGGGGTATGAAAACCCCGGGCGTCTTTTTGGTGCGTATTACATTTTGATAATTGCTTCGAACCCTGCTTTCTTAAGCGCGGCTGCCTGCTTTTCAGCATTTTCTTTTTTAGAAAAAGCGCCGGTTTGAACAAAATATGTTTGCTGAATTGATTTCCCAAGATAGGTCAATACACCAGCTGCGATCGCTTCTCCGCAAGTTTTTCTATACGACTCACTTGCAAGCAGCTGCTTTTCCTCACGATTGGTCATGAAGCCGCATTCGACGAGCACTGCTGGCATTTTAGTTTCGCGCAGTACGTGGAAGTCAGCTGTTTTCACACCTCTGTCGGGTCGTTTTGTACTGTTAATCAGTTGTTGGTGAATCGTTTGTGCGAGATTCTTTTCCTCACTTGAATGAAGCGGATGGATATACGTTTCGATTCCCTGAACGCCGTTCCATATCGATCCGCCGAAGGCATTTGCGTGAATAGAAATATAGAGATCTGCGCGGCCGTTGTTAGCGAGATCTGTTCTTGCAACAAGCGGGACGTCCTGGTCATCGCGATGCGGTGTAAGGACTGTGATACCAGCCTGGAGCAGTACTTTTTTGGCAGCTAAAGCAGCTGCTTTGTTAAATGCGTATTCATTCATTCCATCGGGACTCCGTTTACCGGGCGTATTATAGCTGTGTCCTGCGTCAATACATACAATTGGCATGATGATTCTCCTTTTTTAAAATGGATTGGGTCTTCATGAAAGAGATCGTATAAGCGCATTGAATCAGACACCTTTTCAAAAATGTTTCGGTTTTCTAATGTAGTGCTTCATTTTTCAAAGTGCTACAATAGACTGTATGTGAGATAAGCAGGGAGGGTCATGATGGCTAAAGTAACGACGAATGAGATTATTGAGAAGTTCAAGATGGAGCTCGTGAGCGGAGAAGAAGGTATTCACCGTCCGATTACAACGAGTGATATTTCAAGACCCGGTCTTGAGATGGCAGGTTATTTCAGCTATTATCCTGCGGAGCGGATTCAGCTGCTCGGACGGACGGAGATGTCTTTTTATGAGCTGCTGTCGACTGATGAAAAGAAAGACCGGATGAGACAGTTATGTACGGATAATACGCCGGGCATCATTTTGTCGCGTGACATTGAAGTGCCGCGCGAACTGATTGAGGCGTCAGAGCTGAGTCAGGTGCCTGTGATGAAAACGCCTGTTAAGACGACGCGTTTTTCTAGCCGTCTGACTAACTTTTTAGAGAGTAAGCTTGCACCGACTACGGCACTGCATGGTGTACTAGTCGATATTTACGGTGTTGGTGTGCTGATTACAGGTAAAAGCGGCGTTGGTAAAAGTGAAACAGCGCTTGAGCTTGTAAAGCGCGGGCACCGTCTTGTTGCAGATGATAGCGTTGAGATTCGCCAGGAGGATACTGATACGCTGATCGGTTCTTCACCGGAGCTGATTGAGCATCTGCTTGAGATTAGAGGACTTGGCATCATTAATGTTATGACGCTGTTCGGAGCTGGTGCTGTGCGCAGCCATAAGCGAGTGACGCTAGTGATTGACCTTGAGATCTGGGATAAGACAAAGCAGTATGACCGTCTTGGACTTGATGAAGAGACGATGAGAATTATTGATACTGATGTGACGAAGATTACGCTGCCGGTCCGTCCGGGTCGAAATCTGGCTGTCATTATTGAAGTAGCTGCGATGAATTTCCGTCTGAAAAGAATGGGCATGAATGCAGCGGAGCAATTTTCAAGCCGTCTGAATGACATTATTGTAGACGGGGACCATGACGATATTTAATCAGGAGGAAACATTATGATGTTATTAACAGCCCAGCCGATCGATCCGGTTGCGTTCAGTGTCGGACCGCTTAGTGTGGCCTGGTACGGACTGATTATCGGAACGGGGATTGTGCTTGGTTATCTTCTTGCCAACCGTGAAGCAGACAGGCTTGGCATGCCAAAAGATATGTTTGCTGACCTGTTAATCTGGGCAGTGCCAATTGCGATTATCAGTGCGAGAATTTACTATGTTATTTTTCAGTGGGATTATTTTTCACAGAACCCGGGTGAAATTGTTGCGATCTGGAACGGCGGGATTGCGATCCATGGTGCGCTGATAGGATCAGTTGCAACCGGTTTTGTTTTTGCGAAACGAAAAGGTCTTTCATTCTGGAAGATTGTCGATATTGCAGCGCCGAGTATTATCTTAGGACAGATGCTCGGACGTTGGGGGAACTTTATCAATCAGGAGGCGCACGGTGGTGAAGTGTCACGTAGCTTTCTTGAAGGGTTAATGATTCCGGACTGGATTATTAACCAGATGTACATTGAAGTAAACGGCAGCTTTGCCTATTATCATCCAACATTTTTATATGAGTCAGTATGGAACTTCGTCGGACTGATTTTACTGCTGCTTCTTCGAAAAGTGAACCCGCTCAGAGGTGAGATTTTCTTAAGCTATGTGATCTGGTATTCAGTCGGACGTACATTTGTAGAAGGGCTTCGTACAGACAGCCTGATGCTGACTGAAACAATCCGCGTTGCACAGGCGATTTCTATTCTGTTAGTTATTGTTGCAGTCGGGTTGATTTTATATCGCAGATTTGGTCAGGGAATTAAGACACGCTACGCTGATAAACGAAATTAGGTGAATGGAATGAATCAACAGACGCTTAAAGACGGTCTGAAGGCAGGTCTGAATACGACGTGGACGCTCGGGAAAATTATTTTTCCGATTACATTTATTATTACTGTATTGCAGTTCACACCTGTTCTGCCGTTTATCACGGAACTGATTGCGCCATTTATGGGACTGTTCGGTCTAAGTGGTGAGGCAGCGGTTCCGCTTGTGTTAGGTAATCTGTTAAATTTATATGCCGGAATTGCCGGGATTTTATCACTTGAAATGACTGTAAAAGAAGTTTTCATTATTGCAGTCATGCTTTCATTTTCACATAATCTGCTCATTGAAACAGGGGTTGCGCTGAAGGTTGGCGTAAAGCTGTGGGTCATTCTGCTTGTCAGACTTGGACTTGCATTTACATCTGCCATTGTCATTAACCTTGTCTGGAGCGGCGGCGGTGAGATTGCGCAGTATGGAATGGTGCCTGTCAGTGAACCGGATGTGAGTGGCTGGGGATCGATCCTGCTCCTCGGACTGGAAAAAGCAGCATTCGGTGTGATGCAGCTGGCACTTATTGTGATTCCACTCATGATAGTGATCCAGATCATGCGTGACCTGAAATGGCTTGACGTCTTTTCAAGATGGATGGCGCCAGTCACAAGAGGTCTTGGAATGAAAGAGAATACATCTATGACGCTTGTAGCGGGGCTGACGATCGGACTTGCCTACGGTGCAGGTGTCATGATAAAAGCAGTTCAGGAAGACGGCGTCAGTAGAAAAGATGCGACGCTCGCATTCATTTTTCTCGTCGCCTGTCACGCCATTGTTGAAGATACCTTAATCTTTATTCCGCTCGGGATCCCAATCCTGCCGCTGCTATTGATCCGTCTGACAACGGCGGTCTTGTTAACCATTTCAGTTGCAGCAATCTGGAATCGCGCGGAGAGGAGAGAACCAAGCTATGAACAAACGCATTGATACCGTGCTATTTGATCTTGATGGCACACTAATTAACACAAATGAATTGATCATTTCTTCGTTTATGCACGTGATGGATCACTATTATCCGGACGAATACACGAGAGAGGATGTCCTGCAATTCATGGGACCGCCACTTGTAGATTCGTTTCAGGCGTTAAATCCTGACAAAACAGAAGAAATGGTCAACTTTTACAGAGAATATAATTTCAAGGTTCATGATGAGCTCGTTACAGCATTTGACGGTGTTGATGAGACGGTCAAAGCACTGCACGATCGCGGCATTAAAATGGCGATCGTCTCAACCAAGCGTCATGACATGGTTGTAAAAGGACTTAAGCTGATGAACCTCGATCAGTATTTTGACGTCGTCATCGGCCTAGATGATGTAACGCACGCAAAACCGCATCCTGAACCGCTCAATATGGCACTTGAAGCGCTTGGCTCAACAGCGGATCAGGCGATAATGGTTGGTGATAACCACCATGATATTGAAGGTGGCCATAACGCGGGTACGCGAACAGCGGGCGTTGCCTGGACGTCTAAAGGTAGAGAGTACCTGGCCGGCTTCAAGCCTGATTTTATGTTAGAAGAGATGGGTGATCTGCTTAAGATCATCGAGGAGAGCGGCTCATGAGACGGACAAAGCGCTATCCTGTAGAAGGATCGAACTCGCTTTGGCAGCTTTATAAAACCGTTCCTTTTATTAAAGTGGCATGGAACTTTGTCGTGCTGCAGACAGCCCGCTACACGCCATTTATCAGTGTGAAGAACTGGATGTACCGCAAGCTCCTTAGAATGGAAGTTGGTGAAAAAACAGCATTCGCACTGATGGTGATGCCGGATACACTTTATCCTGAAATGATTAAAGTAGGACGAAATACAATTATCGGCTATAATTCTACGATTTTAGCCCATGAATATCTGGTGGAGGAATACAGGCTTGGGGAAGTCGTGATTGGTGACAATGTCATGATCGGGGCGAACTCGACTGTATTACCTGGCGTTGTGATCGGTGACGGGGCAGTGATTTCAGCTGCCACGCTCGTTCACCGGGACGTACCAGCCGGCGCATTTGCAGGCGGTAATCCGATGCAGATCATTAAAATGCCCGAACAAAAAGAGCAGAAGGATTAAATCCTCTGCTCTTTTTATTATGCAGGAACGCTTGTCTTTGACGGCTGCGCCTGCGGAAATATCTGCAGCATTTTTGCACCGACAACTGCTGCTACAAATGAAAGAATAATATCTTTTGGCATTGGCGGCAGCATCCATACCCATGCCATTGTATACGTGAACCCTTCAGGTGCGTTAAACCACAGCTTGTAAGCCATATACATCCAGTTTGTGCCGAGGAGGTAGTTCAGCGCTGTCCCAAGAAGTGCGGCTGTGAGAAGCATGGCAAATGATTTATGCTTTTCAGTCAGCAGCCCAACGAACCATGCAACGATAATATAAGAGAGTATAAAGCCGAATGTCGGTCTGATCAGTGTACCAAGACCTCCACCCCAGCCTGCGAATACTGGCATGCCTGCAAGACCGATCAGCATATAAACGGTCATTGAAATAGCGCCCCATTTTTTACCGAGCAGGAGACCTGCGATGACACAGACGACTGTTTGCAGAGTGATTGGGACGTTTCCGACTACTAAAATAGGAACGATTGATGTAATGTTTGCCCCGATTGCCATGAGTGCTGCGAATAGTGAAGCGAGCACCATTCCGTGAACCTGTGATTTTACCATGTGAATCCCTCGTTTCTTTTTGCTCTGTTAAAGTGGGCTGATGATTGGAGCTCCAGGGGGACGCTTTCCGGACGGTGGTTGCTGAGCCTCCTCGCCTTCGGCTGTGGGGTCTCAGCTTCCCACTTATCGTCCCGGAGTCGCCCCCTTCCGCTCCAATCATCAGCTGTGCAGAAAATAATATGGGCTTTAACAAAGTTTTAAATAGATTTTTAAATAAGAAATAATTATGTACAAAAAAATTATAAGCAGAATATCTTTTTAAGTCAACTTGAATTTTATTAAGGTTAACATAAATGGTGGCTGCAAAACTGAATGCGAAATTCGTAGTTGCTATTTGGAATGGGGGCCTTAGACTCTCGCCCCGGGGCATGAAAGTGTTGCCCTGCCCTGAAATTGAAGGTGTTTGATGATTACATTCATGTTTCAATTTAGTGAAATTAAGTGTTATGGGTTTGCTTTTTTCCAGATATTCGTTACAATGCAACCTAGGCTAAGAAATAGAGTTTTTGGAAATCTGAAAGGGGTTTTACCTGATGAACTTTAAGAAAATCTTTCTACCATTCGCTGCAGGAGCACTTGCACTAGGGCTTGCTGCATGCAGTGATGAGGAATCAGCGAATACAGAAGCAGAAAATGAAGAACCAACTGCTGAGGAGCAACAGGCAGCAGAAGATCAGCAGGCAGCTGCTGAAGAAATGCAGGCTGCAATGGAAGAGCAGCAGGTTGCAGAGGATGAAGTCGTTGCAACAATCAACGGTGAAGAAATCACTGGTGAAGCATATAACTCAGCTTTAGCTTCAACGCAAAGCAACCTTCAGCAAATGGGTCAGGACCCAACAACTGAAGAAGGCGCTGAACAGGCTAAAACTCAGACGCTTGATCTTTTGATTAATCAGAACCTGATCATTCAAAAAGCAAACGAAGCTGGACATGAAGCATCTGAAGAGGAAATTGATGAGGAATATGCATCATTCCAAGAGCAGTTTGGTGGAGAAGAAGCAATGAATGAAATCATGGAAGCACAAGGCATTGATAAGGAAACACTTCGCGGTCAGATGGCAGACTCTATCAAATTTGATAAGTATGTAAACGAAGTAGCACCTGCAGAAGAGCCGACTGATGAAGAAATTCAGGAATTCTACGATCAGATTACTGCTCAGGCAGAACAGACTGGTCAGGAAGCACCTGCACTAGAGGACGTTCGTGAAGATATCGTATCAACATTGAACCAGCAAAAGCAGCAGGAACAGCTGATGGCTCACCTTGAAGAGCTGAAAGCAGAAGCTGAAATTGAAAGACTGATCTAAATGGTTGAGAGGCATCTCCTTTGGGAGGTGTCTTTTTTTGTATCTAATGACCTTGCGCGCGGGTGACAGCTACAACTTGGCATGGAATACAGACAAACTCCCTGGCGTATCGGGACATCCTGAAGATAAACTACTACAATTTCGATAGAGATAGGTACAATTTAGCACATAATGGTGACATCTACTCTTAATGCATTTGAACAACAGTCTTTTGATCTCCTAAAGGCATCAAGAGGGGGGAGTTACAAACCTGATTGAGTATACGACATACGACTCTTATGATTACAACATTCTTGAAACAAACTGCGACAACTTTCGGGGTGTATCGCTACAATTCAAAGAGAACCCACAACAACTCCAGCAAAAACAGCAACATCTTCACCCAAACAACACCCTTGACTAACCACTACATCCCTAGTAAACTACACAATATCTTTATTTTGTTATCGTATTAGCGAACTAAAGGATTCAGTCAATTATTCGAGTTGTCAGTATCTAATAGGTTATAATAAATAGATACATTTTTTTATAATTAGTTCGGTAAATAATACAGAGTTGGACGGATCGTAAGGCGGCGACTCCAACGCGAGGAGTCGGACAGGTGAGACCCCGCAGGCGCGAAGCGCTGAGGAGGCTCACCGCCGGCCGCGTGGAAAGCGTCCGCCTGAAGCGCAGTCTAACGGTTATAATGTACAAACCATGAAAGGTTGTGGAGACGATGTCAAAGCTGTTTATGTTTGAAAAACCGATTGGAATGAGAGATACGTTTCCTCATTTATATAGTCTGAAAAAAGAAATCCGTACAAACATTGAAAACGAAATGATGAACTGGGGCTACGAATTCATGGAAACCCCGGCTCTTGAATATGACGAAACGGTCGGAGAGGCATCTGCGATTTTAGATCAGCAGCTGTTCAAACTGCTTGACCAGCAGGGAAGAACGCTTGTGCTCAGACCTGATATGACAGCGCCAATTGCCCGGGTTGCGGCATCAAAGCTGTTAAAAGACCGCAATCCGCTTAGACTGGCGTATGCGGCAAACTTATTCCGCGCGCAGCAGCGTGAAGGCGGGAGACCGGCTGAGTTTGAACAGATTGGTGTTGAACTGATCGGTGATTCGACCGTCAGTGCAGATGCTGAAACGATTGCCCTTTTAGCTTCAGTGCTTAAAGCATCAGGCCTTGAAGACTTTACGATCGCTGTTGGACATGTTGGGTTCCTGCAGGAGCTGTTCCTTCAGATCGTTGGCACAGAAGAACGTGCTGAAAAGCTGAGAAAGCATTTATATGAAAAGAATTATGTCGGTTACCGCAAGCATGTGGATTCACTGCCGCTTTCTTCTATTGATAAGAAGCGGTTGATTGATGTTCTCCATATCCAGGGTAACGGCGGATCGATTGCGAAAGCTGAAGCGCTTTTAGAAGGAGCAGGCGGGCGCGAGGCATTGCGTGAGCTTGAAGAACTGCTTTCAGTGTTGAAGGACTACGGCGTAGAAGATTATGTGAAAATGGATGTGTCACTTGTCAGCCACATGTCTTACTATACGGGCGTACTGTTCGAGGTTTATGCAGATAATGTAGGGTTCGCACTTGGTAACGGCGGACGTTATGATAATCTGCTGAAGAAATTTGGCGCTGAAGTCGGCGCGACAGGATTTGGACTGAGAATGGATTATCTGATGGAAGCTTTAAATAAAAGTGTCAAAAAGGCTCAGCCTGCACTGATTTTATTTTCAGCGGAACGCAGGAGAGAAGCTGCAGAGAAGGCGGCTGAATATAGAATGAACCAGCAGCCTGTCATAGTGCAGGATGTAAAAGGTGTATCTGATCTGGACAGCTTTACGGCCGGATTTAACGATGTGCATACGTTTATTGGAAAGGCAGGGGATCAGGCGTGAAGGAATTAACGATTGCCATGCCAAAAGGGCGTATATTTGAAGAAGCGGTAGTGATGCTGAAGGAAGCAGGCTACAATCTGCCGCCTGAATTTGATGATTCAAGAAAACTGATTATAGAAGTACCTGAAGAAAATCTGCGCTTTATTTTAGCGAAACCGATGGACGTGCCGACTTACGTTGAACACGGGGTTGCGGATATCGGAATTGCAGGAAAAGATGTGATGCTTGAAGAAGAGCGTCATGTGTATGAACTGCTGGATCTTAAAATCAGCCACTGCTATTTAGCGGTAGCAGGGCTTCCTGATACAGAAATGAATGAAGTGGCACCAAGGATTGCGACAAAATATCCGAACGTTGCATCGTCTTATTTTAGAGAGCAGGGCGAGCAGGTTGAAATTATTAAGCTGAACGGTTCGATTGAGATTGCACCGATTATCGGGCTGACGGACCGCATTGTTGACATTGTCTCAACCGGGCGTACTCTGAAGGAAAATGGCCTGGTTGAATATGAGCATATTGTAGATATTACATCCCGCCTGATTGCGAACCCGGTGAGCTATCGTCTGATGCACGACCGGATTAGTGAGATGACGAATAGACTTGAAAAAGTGGTGAACGGGTAATATTGGAACTTTTGCACTGGCGCACGATTTTCGTTCCAGGCGGACGCTTTCCGCGGGGACGGTGCTGAGCCTCCTCGGCTTTGCCTGAGGGGTCTCAGTTGCCCTTCACATCCCGCTGAAGATCAGCGCTGTGGATTAAACAAGTTCATCCCATCTTTTAATATGAAAGGAAAGACCTGATATGAAGATTCGTTATCTAAATGAAAGCAGTATTCCGCGTCAGTCGCTTGATCAGGGAACTGAGGCGCAGCGGAAAAGTGTGCAGGATATTATTGCAGAAGTAAAAAATAAAGGTGACAAGGCGGTCCGCTTTTACACAGAGCAGTTTGATGGTGTGAAGCTTGAATCGTTAAAGGTGACAGACGGTGAAGTTGATGAAGCGCTTCAGGAACTGGATGAGGAACTGCTGTCGATTTTACAGGAAGCAGCGAACAATATTCGTGCCTTCCACGAAAAGCAGGTACAGCAGTCATGGATGACGACTGAAGAGAATGGTACGATTCTTGGTCAAAAGGTCACTGCGCTTGATGCAGCAGGTATTTATGTGCCAGGCGGAACGGCCGCATATCCTTCCTCTGTTCTGATGAATGCGATTCCTGCGCAGGTTGCAGGTGTAAAACGCATTGTCATGGTAACGCCACCAGGTAAAGACGGTAAGGTACCGGCAGGCGTTTTAGCTGCAGCACGTCTTGCGGGTGTGCGTGACATTTATAAAATTGGCGGAGCCCAGGCAGTTGCAGCACTTGCTTATGGAACAGAATCAATTGAACCGGTTGATAAAATTACCGGGCCGGGGAATATCTTTGTTGCACTTGCCAAACGTGAAGTATTTGGTATCGTGGATATTGATATGATTGCAGGACCGAGTGATGTGACGGTGCTTGCAGATGATACAGCTTTTGCAAACGAAGTCGCAGCGGACCTGTTATCCCAGGCTGAACACGGCGAACTTTCGCAGGCGAACCTTGTTACAACTTCTAAAGGACTTGCTGAAGCCGTCCAAAAGGAAGTGGAAGTACAGCTAAATGAACTGCCAAGACATGATATGGCGCGCATTGCCATTGAAGAGCACAGTGCCATTTACGTGGCAGATTCTCTTAATCAGGCAGTAGAAGCAGTCAATCAGATTGCCCCTGAGCACCTTGAAGTCCAGATGGAAAACGCAATGGAACTGGTCGGAAAAATCCGCCACGCCGGTGCGATCTTCGTCGGCAGGTACAGCTCAGAACCGATCGGCGATTACTTTGCAGGACCGAATCACACGCTGCCAACAAGCGGAACAGCCCGCTTCTCAAGCCCGCTCTCAGTAGATGATTTCGTGAAGAAGTCGAGCATCATCTCTTACAGTAAAGCAGCCTTTGACGAAAACGGCAGCAAAGTTGCAAAATTCGCAAGACTTGAAGGATTGGAAGCCCACGCGAGAGCGATTGAGGCTAGGGATAAAAACTAAATTTCTTTTGTAATCGCGGAGCTTTCGGAGAACTCCGCTGGGTTGGGAAATATTAAATACTGTTTGTGGGTGTGAATCACCTACTTTTGAATTACCATCAATATACTTGCACAGCTGATGATTGGAGCGGAAGGGGGCGACTCCTGTGGCAGGAAGGGACAGGTGAGACAGAGCATGGCGAAGCCTGCTGGCTCACCGCCCGGCCACGGAAAGCGTCCCCCTGGAGCTCCAATCATCAGCCGCCTTACAGCTTGCCATACAGACTAAAAGGAGTGTCACAAATGACTGAACGCAAATTTTCATTAAAAAGAAAAACCAACGAAACCAATATCTCACTCGCGCTGAACATCGACGGCGAAGGCATCAGCGACATTCAGACAGACGTCCCCTTCATGACCCACATGCTCGACCTCTTCACAAAGCACGGCCACTTTGACCTCACAGTTGAAGGCCGCGGAGATGTGGACATCGATGGACATCATACAACAGAAGATATCGGAATCGTACTCGGTCAGGCACTGCTTGAAGCACTTGGTGATAAAAAAGGAATCAAGCGTTACGGCAACGCGTTTGTCCCAATGGATGAAGCACTTGCGCAGGTCACAGTTGATTTAAGCAACCGCCCGCATTTAGTGATGAATGCTGATTTCCCGAAAGAACGCGTAGGAGATTTTGATGTAGAGCTTGTACATGAATTCCTTTGGAAGCTGGCGATTGAAGCGCGAATGAACCTGCACGTGAATGTACATTACGGCTTCAACACGCACCATATGATCGAAGCTGTATTTAAAGCGCTGGGCCGCGCACTTGATGAAGCAACTCAGATTGACCCTCGGGTTAAAGGTGTGCCATCAACGAAAGGGATGTTGTAAATGATCGGAATAGTTGATTACGGTATGGGGAATCTGTTTAGCGTCAGTAAGGCACTTGAGCGGATTGGCGTTCCCTATATCATCAGTGATAAAAAAGAGCAGCTTGAAAAGACAGATGGACTGATTTTACCGGGCGTTGGCGCATTTCGTGATGCAATGAAACTGCTGGACGAAACGAAGCTGTCTGATTTTATTAAAGAACAGGCGCATGCAGGCAAGCCGATACTCGGTATCTGCCTTGGGATGCAGCTTTTATTTGATGAAAGTGAAGAGAATGGCGTATTCAAAGGACTTGGACTGCTGAAAGGAAAGGCAGTTAAGTTTTCTGGCGAAGCAAATGGTGAGCGCTATAAGGTTCCGCATATGGGCTGGAATAAGCTGAAGTTTCACCAGGATTCACCGCTGACTGCGGATGTTGAGGCAGATCACGTCTATTTTGTTCACTCCTACTATATCGCAGGTGAAGAGCGTGAGGCACTGATCGCTTCATCAGATTATTTTGAAGAGGTACCGGCTGTTGTCGGGAAAAACAATGTGTTCGGCATGCAGTTTCATCCTGAAAAAAGCGGTGACTTAGGCATGGCACTTTTGAAAAACTATACGCAGTACGTACAAAATACGGAGGTGGAAGTATGAGTTTCACAGTCTATCCGGCAATTGATATGAGAGGCGGCAAATGTGTACGTCTCACACAGGGTGATTATGCACAGGAGACGATCTATGGGGATTCTCCTTTTGATATGGCAAAGCAGTTCGTTGATGAGGGTGCCGAGTGGATTCACATGGTGGACCTTGACGGAGCCAAGGATGGCAAGCGTGTGAATGATGTATTTGTTGAGCGCGTTGTCAAAGAACTTCCTGCACGTGTTCAGGTTGGCGGCGGCATCCGCACGGAAGAAGACGTGGTACACTATTTAGATCAGGGCGTTGACCGTGTGATTATCGGAAGTCTGGCAGTGACCAACCCTGCTTTGGTAAAAGAATGGCTGAAAAAATACGGCAGCCGCATTGCAATCGGACTTGATGCAAAGAACGGCTACGTTGCTACACACGGCTGGATTGAAACGTCAGAGCTAAAAGCGGTTGACCTTGGAAAAGAACTTGCAGAAGCAGGTGCTGAAACGTTTATTTTTACAGATATCGCAACAGACGGTATGCTGAGCGGTCCGAATGTGGATGCAGTTGTAGAACTTGCAGAGTGCACAGGTGCTGAAGTGATTGCTTCAGGCGGCGTGAGTTCACTTGAGGATTTGCGTACGCTGCAGGCCGTATCAGGAATCGGCGTGGCAGGTGCGATTGTTGGAAAAGCCATCTACACAAATAAATTCACCGTCAAACAGGCAATTGAGGAGACATCGTGATGCTGACAAAACGGATTATTCCATGTCTTGATGTAAAAGAGGGCCGCGTGGTAAAAGGAATCCAGTTTGTAGAGCTTCGCGACGCAGGGGATCCGGTTGAACTTGCACGTGCTTACGATCAGCAGGGTGCAGATGAGCTTGTGTTTCTTGATATTTCAGCATCACATGAAGGCCGTAAAACGATGGTGGATGTCGTGCAGGGTGTTGCAGCAGAGCTTGCGATTCCATTTACAGTAGGCGGCGGAATTAACGCACTTGAAGATATGAAGCGGATTCTCCGCGCGGGAGCTGACAAAGTGTCACTTAACACAGCAGCAGTCCTGCGTCCTGAGCTGATCCGGGAAGGTGCAGAATACTTTGGAACACAGTGTATCGTCGTTGCAGTCGATGCGAAATGGGACGAGGAAGCAGGTACGTGGCGCGTTTACACGCACGGCGGCCGCAAGCCGACTGAGAGACTTGTGATTGACTGGGTCAAAGAAGCGGAATCACTTGGTGCAGGAGAGATCCTTTTAACGTCAATGGATCGCGATGGTGAAAAGTCAGGCTTTAATGTTGAACTGACAAAAGCAGTGAGTGAAGCAGTCAATATTCCGGTGATCGCTTCAGGCGGCGCGGGTGGCAGTGAGCACTTTACTGAGATTTTTACAGATGGCAAAGCAGATGCCGCACTCGCAGCATCCATTTTCCACTATGAAGAAACAAGCGTGAAAGAAGTTAAAGCACATTTAAGAAATGAAGGAGTGAATGTAAGATGACAATTAATACAGAGAACATTCGCTTCGATGAAAAAGGATTAGTCCCGGCAGTGGTGCAGGATGCATCAACCGGAGAAGTCCTGACAGTAGCGTATATGAATGAAGAGTCATTTAAAAAGTCAGCTGAAACCGGCGAAACGTGGTTTTACAGCCGCTCACGCCAGGAGCTTTGGCATAAGGGAGCAACAAGCGGCAACACGCAGAAGATCGTCGACATGACACTTGACTGCGACGGAGATTCACTCGTTGTCCGTGTAAAACCTGCAGGACCCGCGTGCCATACTGGTGAGCGTTCATGCTTCAATGAAAAAGTGTATGAATCAGATGATAAAGCTGTCGGAACGCAGATTCTCTCAGTGCTTGAAAGTCTGATTGCAGCACGCGATGAAGAACGTCCGGAAGGCGCTTATACAACGTATCTTTTTGAAGAAGGCGTTGATAAGATCCTGAAAAAAGTAGGTGAAGAGTCAGCTGAAGTCATTATCGCAGCGAAAAACCGTGATAAAGAAGAGCTGAAGTGGGAAACAGCGGATCTGCTGTATCACACACTCGTGCTGCTTCGCGAGCAGAAGCTGCCGCTTGCAGATGTAATGGGCGTGCTTGAAGAACGTCATAATCGACCGAAATAATTGAAGTGCCCGTTCCTTTTTGGAGCGGGTGTTTTTTTGTGGAATGTTGCTATTTTTACTGGAGATGTACGTGTTTTCGTTTGGTTTGTCGCGATACACCCGGAGATTTGTACCATTCCCGGCCAAGTTTGCCTGTATTCTCTCGCCATTTGTGTGAATAGCGCTTGTCACTGGTTTCCAGCCACACCCTCTTCATGCCTTTAAGACACTAAAAGCCTGTTACCAAAGTGCATGCAGAGCTGGCGTTGTGGATTTATCGTTATTTATGTTGTGGATGTAGGTGTTTTTGCCGGGTTTGTTGCGATACACCCGGGGATTTGTACCAATCCCACGCTGGTTTGTCGCAATCGCCTCAAGATTTGTCAAAATCCCCCGTGACCCTTGCACCAGTCGACCTCTTTCAGCTAAAATCACACGACCCCCCCGTGGCAATCATCCCTTTCCACACTTCCAAATCCATGCTAGAATTGATTAGTTAATACAATGTACGGAGGCTACAAATGAAAAAAGGATCGGATCATCAAAAAGGAAAGCTTGTGCCATTTACCCAGACAGGTGAGAGTCTGTATAAAAGAGGGATGGCCATTTATCAGAAGGGTCAGCTTGAGAAGGCTGTGAAATATTTAGGGAAAGCGGCCGAGCTTGAGCCGGAAGAGCCGATGATTGCACTTCAGATTGCGATGATTGAAACGGAGCTTGGGCATTTCCAGAAGTCTAACGAACGTCTGAAGCGTATAAGTGAGTCAACCGATCCGTCTATGACAGAAGTTCATTATTTTATGGCAAACAATTATGCGCACCTTGGCTTGTTCCAGGAGGCATACCGCCATGTAAATACGTATTTGCAGGATCAGCCGGATGGTGAATTCTCAGAGGATGCAGAGGATCTGCTTGATCTGCTGCAGTTTGAGGATGAAGACGGTTTTGATGATGAATTTGAACAGGATGACCTGATTATTCATCAGGAAAAAGCAGGAAAGCTGCTTGCTGACGGGAAGTTCAAGGAAGCGATTGAAGTGCTTGAGGATGTGATTGAACGCTATCCGGATTACTGGTCAGCCTATAATAACCTTGCACTTGCCTACTTTTATCAGGGAGAAACAGAGCAGGCATCTGCAATTCTGACTGAAGTGCTGAACCGAAATCCCGGAAATCTGCATGCGCTATGTAATTTAGCGGTATTTTATCATTATCAGGGACGCACGAAGGAGCTTGAAGCTCTTGTCAAAGCGCTTGAGACTGTGCGGCCGTTTCTGATTGAACATCGCTTTAAGCTCGGGGCAACATTTGCTCTGCTCGGAAAACATGAGCAGGCATACGGCTGGCTAAAGAGTCTTGCGAAAAAAGGATTCGAAGGGGACAGCGGCTTTCATTACTGGCTGTCGCATTCTGCGTGGCATTCCGGTTATAAAAAGGCGGCTGAAGAAGCGTGGAAGCGCGTCATTGAAGAGCAGCCTGAAAAAGCAGGCCAGGAGCCGTGGAACCGTGCAACGTCCCGTAACGATGAAAAGCTGAAAACTTTTTATCCTGAAGAGCGGATGTTTATTTTGTTTAAAGATATTCAGGAGTCAGACAGCTTGTTAACAGAGGATGCACCTGAATACTTTACAGCGATTGAAAAAGCATATTATCATATGCTACAGTCCAATGACCCGCAGGATACGCCGATCAGCCGTGCTCATCTGGTTGCATGCGACCTTTTAAAACACTTTGATCTGCACGAAAAGGCACACCAGGGATTATTCTATATGTGGTTCCATATTGTTTATCACGGATCCGTTGACGGGTATACATTCCAAAATGTAGAGGCTCTGTCAGCAGCTGTAGAGTACCTGTGGCGCAAGGTCAGAGGATCAAAGCTGACACAAAAAGAGATCGCTGCTAAATACGGTATTGCGCCCGGAACGCTTGCGAGATATAAGCGTGAACTTGAATTATACTTGCCATAAGCAGATGATTGGACGATTTATACACCTTGGATTACGATAGATTGTAGATAAATTATGAACTCATCAAAAAGGAGTGTCATTTCATGACCGAAGAAAAAATTTATGACGTGATTATTATTGGCGCAGGTCCTGCAGGGATGACGGCTGCTGTATATACTTCAAGAGCAAACCTTTCAACACTGATGCTTGAGCGCGGTGTACCGGGTGGCCAGATGGCAAATACAGAGGACGTTGAAAACTACCCTGGATTTGACCACATTCTTGGACCTGATCTTTCAAATAAAATGTTCGAGCACGCAAAGAAATTCGGTGCTGAATATGCATACGGTGACGTAAAAAGCATCGAGGACGGCAAGGATTACAAAACAATCAAAGCCGGTTCTAAAGAATATAAAGCACGTGCAGTACTAATCACAACTGGTGCTGAATACAAGAAGCTTGGCGTACCTGGTGAAAAAGAACTTGGCGGCCGCGGCGTATCTTACTGCGCAGTATGTGACGGTGCATTCTTTAAAGGCAAAGACCTTGTTGTTGTCGGCGGCGGAGACTCTGCAGTTGAAGAGGGCGTATATCTGACTCGCTTCGCAAACAAAGTAACAATCGTTCACCGCAGAGACGAACTGCGCGCTCAAAAGATCCTTCAGCAGCGTGCATTTGATAATGAAAAAATTGATTTCATCTGGAACTCAACAGTGAAAGAAATCAACGATAAAGATGGCAAAGTCGGTTCAGTGACACTTGTATCAACTGAAGACGGATCTGAAACAGAATTCGCTGCAGACGGCGCATTCATCTATATCGGTATGGTGCCGCTGACTAAGCCGTTTGAAGGCCTTGGTATTCTGAATAATGAAGGGTACATTGAAACTGATGAAAAAATGCAGACAAATGTACCTGGTATCTTCGCAGCTGGTGACGTGCGTGACAAGACGCTTCGTCAGATCGTAACTGCAACAGGCGACGGCAGTGTCGCATCACAGGCAATCCAGCATTATGTAGAAGAGCTTGCTGAGTCTTTGAAGGTTCAGTCTTAATTAAATAGTCGTCTTTAACAACCGCTGGTGATTTCCACGGAGGACTACGCTTTCCTGCCCCCGGGCGGTGAGCCTCCTCGAGCTTCGCTCTGCGGGGTCTCACCTGTCCCTTTCCTGGGGCGGGAGTCTCCGTCCTCCGTTCCAATCACCAGTTGGATATACTACTGATCAAACTTAGAGCCTCTCCTTGGTTGGAGGGGTTTTTGTTTTTTGTAAGTGTGTTGTGTGTGGTGGGTTCCGAAGATTATAAGTGGTGTTCATGAAATTACTTGTGCTGTTTAGAAGATTACTACGGTGGTGATGGAGATTTTATGAGAGGTCCCTGAGATTGTGTAATTGGACCCGCCACGAATTTGGTTATTTTTCAAAAAACGATTAATTTTTGCGAACCATCTACATACTTGCACATAGTTGATCGGAGCGGAAGGCGGCGACTCCAGCGGGATGTGACGGACAGCTGAGACCCCGCAAGGCGAAGCCTGAGGAGGCTCAGCGCCGTCCCCGCGGAAAGCGTCCGCCTGCAGCGTAGATCAACGCTTCATATTTGATGATCAATAACCAAATCTTTATCTAATCGTTACCAAACTGTAACCGCCATGCAACAATTAATGGGTATAGTAAGACCATAAGTAATTGACCCCCTTTAGTATATATCTTTGGCACGGACACCGAACATGTCCGTGCCCTTTTTTTGTTTTCATAGGATAAAGGAGATTTACATACAGATAGAGAAGGAGACAGTACGGCTTCATTGTGAGAGGCTGTGAAACCATGTATAATAAAATGAATGAGCAAAAATGAGCAGGTGATATCGTGCAGAGGATAACGAATTGTGTATATATAAAAGATAATCAGGCGCTGCTTCTCCAAAAGCCGAGAAGAGACTGGTGGGTTGCACCGGGCGGTAAAATGGAGCCGGGTGAATCAATCAGGGATGCCTGTATTAGAGAATATCGTGAAGAAACAGGGATTTATGTGAAAAATCCTGAGATTAAAGGGATTTTTACTTTCATTATAAAAGAAGGAAATGAAGTCATTTCTGAGTGGATGATGTTTACGTTTCTTGCAACTGAGGGTGATGGATTGATCCTTGATGAGTCGCCGGAAGGAATTCTGCAGTGGCAGCCGGTTGAAGCGATTCAGTCGCTTGATATGGCTGAAGGTGACCGCCATATTCTTGAGTATGTGATTCATGGACAGGGTGTCATCTATGGCACCTTCACCTATACAAAAGATTTTGAACTGTTATCTTACCGTCTGGATCCAAGCTGAGGGGGAGTGTCGTTATGTCAACAGATATGGAATTAGTTATTATAACGGGAATGTCGGGAGCGGGGAAAACAGTTGCGATTCAAAGCTTTGAAGACCTTGGTTTTTTCTGTGTAGATAATCTGCCTCCGACGCTTTTGCCGAAGTTTCTTGAACTGATGAAGGAATCAGGGGATAAGATGAACCGTGTAGCAGTCGTTATGGATTTAAGAGGAAGAGAGTTCTTTGATTCTCTTTTTCAGGCGCTTGATCAGTTTGATGATGAAGAAACGCTGAAGCCGCGCATTCTGTTTTTAGAAGCAGATGATCAGGCACTTGTGAGACGTTATAAAGAAACAAGGCGTTCCCACCCGCTTGCGCCTGCCGGGTTGCCGATGGAAGGCATTAAGCAGGAGAGACTGCTGCTGTCTGAATTAAAGGGACGCGCACAGACAATTTATAATACATCTAATTTAAAACCGAGAGAGCTGCGTGAGAAAATTCTTCAGGAGTTTTCAGTGAATAAGCAGTCTTTATTTACCGTAAATGTGATGTCGTTTGGATTCAAGCATGGGCTGCCGATTGATGCAGATCTTGTATTTGATGTAAGGTTCCTGCCGAATCCACACTACATTGATCATATGAGACCCCAGACAGGCCTGGATGAAGAAGTATCTGAGTATGTAATGAAATGGAATGAGACGAAGAAGTTTCTGGAGAAGACAATTGATCTCCTTCAATTCATGCTTCCTCATTATAAGCGTGAAGGAAAAAGTCAGCTTGTGATTGCAATCGGATGCACGGGCGGTCAACACCGTTCAGTGGCGCTGACAGAAGAAATTGCACGTGCATTTGCCAAGGATTATCACACTCAGATTACGCACCGTGATATTCATAAAAAGCAGGGTGCTCCGAAAAAATGACTCAAAAAGGTAAAGTTGTCGTGATCGGGGGCGGGACAGGCCTGTCTGTTCTGCTCCGCGGACTTAAATATCATCCGCTTGATCTGACAGCGATCGTAACAGTGGCTGATGATGGAGGAAGCTCGGGCAGAATCAGAGATGACCTGAAAATTCCGCCTCCGGGTGATATCAGAAATGTGATTGCTGCATTATCTGACGTCGAGCCGCTTGTAGAAGAGATGTTCCAATACAGATTTGCGAGTAAAAACGAATTAAGCGGTCATTCGCTGGGGAATTTAATTATAGCAGCGATGACATCAATCACAGGTGACTTCGCGCATGGCGTTGAAGAAATGAGTAAAGTGCTGAATGTCAGAGGTCGCGTACTTCCTTCAGCCAACCAGAGTATTGTCCTGTCCGCTCAAATGGAAGACGGCTCAATTATCAAGGGAGAATCAAAAATTCCATTCAGCGGAAAGAAGATCGATCGCGTATTTTTATCGCCGAAGCATGTAAAAGCTTTGCCACAGGCTATAGAAGCGATCGAAGAAGCCGATATGATTATTATAGGTCCAGGCTCACTTTATACGAGCATTCTGCCAAATCTTCTTGTAAAAGAGATTGGTCAGGCCGTATTAAAGAGCACTGCGCCTAAAGTCTATATCTGTAACCTGATGACACAGGCCGGTGAGACGCTGAATTACACTGCATCCCAGCACGTAGAAGCCATTTACAAGCATATGGGTGCGAAATTTATGGATTACGTCCTAGTGAATAATGAAGACGTTCCGGCGGAGATCCGCTCACTTTATGATAAAGAAATGGCGGAACCCGTAAAATTTGATGTAGATCGTCTCAAAGGACTCGGACTTCAGGTCGTTTATGATAAAATAATCATTAATCGAAATGGACTCATTCGTCATGATACAGATCGTGTCGCAGAAATTGTTGTCCGCTTAATGGCTGAAACACGTGATCAGCTTGCGTAGTAAGTGAAAGAGGGAGGCGGAAAAGACACATGTCGTTTGCGTCAGAAACGAAAAAAGAACTCACCCAGATAGAAGCAAATGATTGCTGCTCAAAAGCAGAATTGTCTGCGCTGATCCGGATGAATGGATCACTGTCTTTTTCAAACAGGGTGCTGATTGTAAATATCCAGACAGAGAATGCGGCAATCGCCCGCAGAATTTATACATTGATTAAAAGGAATTACAGCGTACAGGTAGAACTACTCGTGCGAAAAAAGATGAGATTAAAGAAAAATAACGTCTATATCGTCAGAATCGCTGAACAGGCACGTGATATTTTAGAGAACCTCAACATTTTAGGTGAAGGCTTTCAGCTGAATCACGAAGTCACACCTGCCTTAATCGGTAAAAAGTGCTGTCAGCGTGCATATCTGAGAGGTGCATTCCTTGCAGGCGGGTCAGTCAATAACCCTGAAACCTCATCATACCACCTCGAGATCTTCACAATGTATGAAGAACATAACGACTCTCTTGCTAATCTGATGAACCAGTTCGATCTGAACAGCAAGACGATTGAGCGCAAGAAGGGCTTTATCACCTATTTAAAAGAAGCTGAGAAAATCACTGAGTTTTTCAGTCTGATTGGTGCACACCAGGCACTTCTCCGCTTTGAAGACGTACGGATTGTCAGAGATATGAGAAACTCGGTCAACCGCCTCGTCAATTGTGAAACCGCTAATCTTAACAAAACAATCGGAGCCGCACTCAGACAAGTGGAAAACATCCGCTTTATCGAAAGAACTGCGGGTCTTGGTATTCTGCCTGATAAGCTCAGAGAAATCGCTGAACTGAGAGTTGCCTATCAGGACGTTACGTTAAAAGAACTTGGCGAAATGGTCTCCGGCGGCGCTGTCAGCAAGTCCGGAATCAATCACCGCTTAAGAAAAATCGATCAGATTGCTGAAAAATTACGCAAGGGTGAAATGGTAGGAAACTAAGTTCAGGAGGAGATCAGATGCAGCAAAAAGAAGTAACAGTCAGGTTAAAAAGTGGATTGCAGGCACGTCCTGCATCCATGTTTGTTCAGGAAGCTACAAAGTTTTCTTCAGATGTCTACATTGAAAAAGAAAACAAAAAAGTAAACGCCAAAAGTATCATGGGCTTAATGAGCCTCGCGCTAAGTTCAGGGGAAAGCTTCACACTTATCACTGACGGTGCTGATGAAGAAGCAGCAATGCAAACGCTTGCGGCGTATGTGGAAGAAGAGAAGTAAACAACGACCTCTCCGGTATGGTGCCGGAGAGTTTTTTTATTTGGCGGGGATAAATGTGCAGGTTCGGGACGTGAAAGCGACAGTTTTGCGGTCGTTTGGTGCATCCGCGGGCGGGAGTGGTGCAAATCCCCGAGCGTATCGCGACAACCTGAGCGGGGAAACATACAAACTGAAGTAGAATCACCACAAACCCCCTTACATCCTGCCATCAAAAAAACCGACCTTCCCAAAAAGGGAGGCCGGTTTCAGTATGATTACTTACCGTCTTCAGCAAGCTTATTGCGGTCCATGATCTGATCTACAAGACCATACTCAAGTGCGCGTTCAGCTGTCATGAAGTTATCGCGGTCAGTATCTTTTGCAATTGTTTCGAAGTCCTGTCCAGTACGTTCAGCAAGAATCTTGTTCAGCTTTTCGCGAAGGAACAGGATGCGTTTTGCAGCGATGTCAATTTCAGTTGCCTGACCCTGTGCGCCGCCAAGTGGCTGGTGAATCATCACTTCTGCGTTTGGCAGTGCGTAGCGGTGGCCTTTTTCACCTGCAGCAAGCAGGAACGCACCCATTGATGCAGCCATACCGATACAGATTGTGTGTACCTTTGGCTTAATGAACTGCATCGTATCATAGATTGCCATACCCGCTGTGATGCTTCCGCCCGGGCTGTTGATGTATAGATAGATATCCTTGTCCGGATTATCTGCTTCAAGGAATAGCAGCTGAGATACGATTGAGTTAGCAACGTTATCGTCAATTGCGCTTCCAAGCATAACAATACGGTCTTTCAAGAGACGTGAGTAAATGTCATACGCACGCTCACCGCGGTTAGTCTGTTCAATAACTGTAGGAATTAAATTCATTTGAAAATCCTCCTTTAACATCTAATGGTGGTGTTGCAACAATATGTACTGTCATCTTACAATGAAGGTCAAACAAGGTCAAACAAAAAGACTTTCTCGTTCTTCCTTTCATCATACCCATCTGAGCGCATGATTAACAAGTCTAAACCATCTTACTAACATTAATATTCAACTTGCATTCCCAAAACTCCTTTATTATAATAGAAAAGCATTGTTAAAACGTGCCCTCGTAGTTTAATGGATATGACGCAAGATTCCGGTTCTTGAGATAGGGGTTCGATTCCCTTCGAGGGCGTTTATCTACCAATTTTCAACGTCTTATATAAATGTCATTCTTCTTCAAAACCTATATATATCAATGTTTCTGACCGATTCTTTAATTTAGTGAAACGCTTAGAAAAACATAGAAAATCATTCTACACTACACATAGCGCTACACATTTTACTGCACGATTTTATTCAGTTGATTCAGCACTTCAACCGTTTTTGTATTCTCTCTGGTACGCATTTCATCCAGCACATGCGCATAGGTGTTTAAAGTAACGGTTGTATCCTTATGACCGGCGCGCTCAGATACATACTGCACATTGATGCGCTGATAAAGTAAAATTGAAATATGGGTATGTCGCAGACCGTGCATTGTAATAGCCGGTGAAATACCTAATTTCTTTTGACACCTTCTTAAGATGTCATTTGGTGCATTATTAGAATAGGTACCATATTTATTTCTTGGATTGAAAAACACCATGCCGTCCAGTGAAGTGACTGATTGTTTGAATAGTTCTGTGCGGATCAGGTTCATTGTCCAGTCATCCATTTCAATGTCTCGTTCCCGGCCGCCCTTCACTGGCCCTAATCCTTCGCCATGCTGATAATCCATTGAGCGGCGAACCGCAATGATATTATTTTTAAAATCAAAATCACGTTTTTTGAGTCCCAATAACTCTCCATATCGCATCCCGGTTTGTAGTCCGAGTATCATTAAATAATACAAAGGGCTACGGTCGCGGTGTTGATATAAATATCGGAGCAGCTTTTGCGCGTCATCAAAGTTCAAGTACTTTTCTTCATCGGGTTTAGCTTTTACTTGGCCGTGAAGCTCAACCCCGCGTGTAAAGTCTGTTCTGATCTTACCCTCATCTATCGCTTCCTTCACACAAGCGCGGATGTGGGTATTTATTTTTCTTAAGGTCTCTTTACTATGTGTCTTACCGTAATCGTTCAACAGACGCTGATAGAGCCGTTTATTGATGTCCTGTATCTTAATGTGTCCAAGATGCTCTTTAATCCAACTGAGCGTATTTGCGTAACGCTTAAGTGTAGGTGCTGCGCGATTAGATTTAAAATCTTTCACCCATTGCTCAAAGTACTCCGCAAATATCTGTTTTTCGTAAGACTCCTGGATCCCTTCAGAAAGATCAAGCTCCACTTTAGCAGCTGCAAGCCGGGCTTCTTTTTCACCCTTAAAGCCGCCTTTTCGGATAGGAGCGTATTTTCCGTCAACATATCTGCTGACTGAATAACTCCAACTATTACCTCGTTTCTTAATACTAGCCATATAACCACCTCATTGTTTGTCTTGCTGCCAATAAATTAATTAGCATCACCTCCCCAAAATAATAAAAATATGTAAGTAGTATATTAAATTTTTTTAATGTTGAGTGGGTCAAATTGAATTAAGTGACCTTTATGCTCAACACTTGGCCCGTACTTATCTATGTACGATTTAAGTACCTGGTTAACGTGTTCCGGCTCAAGTTCGAAGTGGGAGCATAATTCATCACATGTTAATATGCTCCGATCATAACATTCAAGTAGATGATCAAAAGACAGTACCTTATGAAAGCCCCATCGCCTGGCGACAACCTCAGCTTTCATGTGACGGATATCCTTCAGGTTAAGAATATCTCCGTTAGTTGTTAGATAGTGCCCGATCTCCTCCGCAAGAATGAAATATTTAGCTTTCATTGATAAATTTCTATTAATAGCAATGAAATTATCAATAATAACGCCTGGTAATTTTTCAGGCATGTTATTATCTTCTTCATAATTTAAGTCAGGGTACTCATCCATAAGCTTTTCGTATCTCAAAGACATCACGTCACTTTCTTTTATTCTTGAGGAACTCAATATAGTTCATTATGTCTTTTAATTCCTCCTCAGTGACATCATCATCAATGTGTGCAGCTATTGTTCTGATTTTCTTATCCTCTTTAGGATCAGAAATTTTATATCCAACTGTATCCTCATTTTCTTTTACTTCAGAAATATCTTGATTCTTCATGATTAATTTTCTAAGTTCGTCTAAATAAGACTCAATTTGTTCTGTAGAACTGCTTTCAATATATTGGTCAAGCTCAGTTATTTCTTCTGGACTCAATTTGTAATATCCATGCTTAAAATAACCGAAGTTTTTTGAATCTAACTCAGGCTTTTTTTCCAAAATATATTTTATTTTTGCTTGGATAACATAATCTTCATCAAAAGGTGCTATATGTCCAGCAGCTGCCATCAATTGTTTATACATACCAATATAATTTAAACTCAGTTTTTTTATAATCTCCGGGCTAGGAGGAGAGTCATTTAGTTCTCTGATTAATTTTGAGATATAGGCTGCTGAGACTCCGCTTTGTCTGGCGTATTCATTTAATGATTGTTTACTTTTAATTTCAGTAAGCAATGAACTGAAAAGTTTTTTATTAAACATTGCCTTACCTCCCATTTATGTTGAAATTAGTATACAACTATCGTTGACTAGAGTCAACGTTTATTGCTGTAAATATTTATTGTAGAAAACGTTGACAATAGTTAATGATGAGTGTAAAGTGTTAACCACAGTAAACACTTCCTTTTGAGAGGTGGTGGTAACAATGTACCTTGATAAACTAAAGCTCACTGAACACATGAACTTGAAGCATAGTGGTTCTTATAGAAAGTTTGCTAGAGAATTACAGGTTGAACCTGCTCAACTGCACAAAATTTTGACTAAAGATGCTAATGCAGGAACTGTTTTTCTGGGGAGACTACATGCTTATTGTAAAAAGGTGGGTCTTAGATTTGATGATTTTATTTTTTTTGAGTGAAGTGTTAACTGTAGTAAATGATTAACCTGAAATTCGAGTTAACAAATATCTCATTTGAGAGGAGGTGAAGAAGTGAATCAGCAATTTTCAGTTCAAGTTTCGATACCGGTACCTGAACATCTAATCATCATTGAAAAAACCGAACTGAAAAGGTTACAAGATGCTGAGTTGCATGGTCAATGGTGGTCAATGAAAGACCTCGAAGATCGGACAGGGCGTAAAGCAGTTTGGCTTAAAGAAAATGTTTTAAGCAGATTTAGAAAAGACCTGGATGTTGATAACGGAGGATTCGTGTACTACCCGAAAGTTAAAGGTGAAACTTATGTGTTTCACGCAGAGAAAATGAATGACTTTCTGGACAAATACTTTTCAGTGATTTTTAACAAGGGGTGATCAATTGAAATCAGGTAAGCGGCCGTCCAGAGCGGAACGTTATGTACTTATCAAATACGGATGCAATCCACGTAACTGGCTGATCAGTAAGAAGGTTGAAGGCAGGTTCTTGCTGAGACACCGGTTAACGGATCAGACGAAGGAAATACCGAATGAGTGAGGAGGGGCATTATGATCAAAGTGAATATGAAACGTTCTGAATATGATGCTGTTCAAAGAAGAAAATGCGAATACCACAATCTATATAAAACTTTAGAGTGGGCAGCGAAGAAAAACTTTCGACTATCCTATTATTCAATATTAAATAACATGACACAGGAGCAAATCGCTGCTGCTTGGTTAGGCTCAGATCATTGCAACATTGAACCTGAGTTTGAAATTGTTTCTCATGTTACTGCTGCAGTATCAGTTGCAAATCGTTTTGAAGTTGAAGTGTTAGATCACGGAGTATGGCAGAACGTTTACGATTTCAGCTGTGACATTTTTTCAGATGATTCGGTTCAATTTCGCAGGCTCAAATCATGAACTACCAAGCCATCACAGCAGACGAAGCGATCAGGCTGTATTACGAACAGGGGAAGCCAGTAGAGTTTTACCACGACTTACTGAGGAAGTGGATCCGAATGAACCCGGACTGCATGATCAATGATGTGTTCACTAGAAATCGAAAGTTTAGGAGAGTGATTGAATGACAGCTCTAATATTCTTCCTGGTATTTATGATCTTTGGATCCTACTTCATCGGCACGATCCGAGGAGAGGAGAAAGCCAAACATGATATTCAAAAATAAAAAGATGCGAGATCGAGAGTGGGAAAAGCTGAGTCTGAAGGAGCGGCTGATTTACTTGAAACATGCAAGACATAAAAAATGAGCCCATCAGCGGGAACTGATGAGCTCAGGGGTTGTCTGCTACTCAAAACTATTACTTACATGGTAGCAGATACCCCGCATATTGACAACTACTTCAGCGGGAGGGCTTCACATGGATAAAAAAATTGACTTGGTTTTTAACGTAAATGGAATAGCAGTTTCGGATAGCCGAGACATCGCAGAAATGATCGGTAAAGAGCATAAGAATTTGTTGCGTGACATTAAAGGTTACGTCAATATTTTGATCGGCTCAAATTTGAGCTCAGTAAATGCAAACCATTTTTTCATCCAGTCCACGTATAAAGATGCAAACGGTAGAGAGCAACCTTGTTACCTCTTAACGAAAAAGGGGTGTGACATGGTAGCCAATAAAATGACCGGAGAAAAAGGTGTTTTATTCACCGCAGCTTATACAACTCAATTTGAGCGTATGGAAAAGAAATTAAGCGAACCTAGACCTCTTAGTGATCGTGAGCAGAGGCTCGCCATCATGCAAACCACACTTGAGCATGAAGAAAAGCTTGTGCAGGTAGATAGCCGGCTGGAAAAGCTTGAAAAGGACACAAGAATCAATTCATATCAGCAGACAGTCATTCAGAAGCAGATCGGGCAGCGTGTTGCCAGGGTGTTTAAGGATGAAAACCTAAATCCTGATGAAATCGAAAAGAAGAAGATCTATCCGCAACTGCACAGGAACCTAAGAGACTCATTTCGGGTACCTTCTTACCGGGATATCAGACGTATTGATTTTGATGATGCTGTGGCTTGGATTAAGAACTGGAGACCGATGCTTTAAAACTAAATAAAACACATGGAGGGTAACCATATGGATTCAGTAAGGGCAGAAAAACAAAAGTCAAATATTGAAACTCTTTTAAAGCTTGTAAATGAAAATCCAGAATTAGAAATCGTTCCAATGGTAGCAACAGATGTTTGTGCCAGCGACGATTTCACTTCATGGATGGGTTCGTGGGGATCTGCGAAGATTGACGAGGTTTATCATAACGAAGAAAGAATTTACTTCCGATCTATTGATGAAGAAGAGGTTGAAGAACTGTTTTTTAACCAGTTGGAAGTATTGAATCCATCTTGGTCTGACACATATCTACAAGAGCAAGCTGAAATTAAAGCAAAAGAAGTACAGTGGGAAAAAGTTATTACGGTTTATATCGACTTGCCATAGAGCGCATCTGTTAATTTATGCTGCAGGTCCTTCCCGGGCTTGCGGCACAACCATTACAAAAAGGAGTGTTTTAATTGTCTGAAGTTAAATGGATTAAGTTAAGCACTCAGATGTTTGAAGATGAAAAGATTCGTCTTATTGAGAGCATGCCTGAGGCTGACACAATCTTAATTATATGGGTGAAGTTACTGGCACAAGCCGGTAAAACGAATGCCAGCGGTTATATTTACCTGAGTGAGAATATCCCTTACACAGATGAAATGCTGGCTACTATTTTCAATCGTCCGCTTAATACGGTTCGGTTAGCGTTACAGACGTTTAAAGACTTCGGAATGATAGAGATAGAACAGGATAATTTTGTAAGAGTTGCAAATTGGGAGAAACATCAGAACACCTCTAGTTTGGAAAAAATTAGAGAAAACAATCGTAAGCGTGTAGCCAAACACCGCGAGAATAAAAGGATTGAGCAAGAAAACAGTAACGTTACATGTAACGGAGAAGTAACGGACATAGAACTAGAAGAAGATAAAGATTTAGATAAAGAAAAAGAATATATACCTTTCTTTGAAATTATCGAATATCTGAATCAAAAAGCAGGTACAAGCTTCAGGTCAAGTTCTAAAAAAACAAAAGATCTGATTAAAGCGCGCTGGAATGAAAAATTTACACTGGATGAGTTTAAATCAGTGATTAACAAAAAGACTGCAGAGTGGAAAGGTAATCCGGATATGGAGCAGTATCTTAGACCGCCTACACTCTTTGGAACGAAATTTGAATCATACCTGAATCAGCCGGAGGTGAAGAAACGTGAACCATCCAGAGCACAAGGAACCGGAGAGTTTGGCGAAGATTGGCAAGAAGCTATTAAACAACGGAAAAATTCCGCAGGCAAGTTCTAATCGCTGTCAGAACAGATTCGCGGGTGAAAAGAGCTCTTGCAATCGGGTCCTGATGATCGACGACTCTGGCAAAGAGTACTGCATGTACTGCGATCACATCATGCAGGAAGATCAGCAGCTCGCAGCAGCAGCTAAAGAAAACGCACGAAAAGAGCGTATGCACCGTCTGCAGGATCACTTTAATCTATATAGCATCATTCCTCCTCGCTTAAAGAAAGCAGGCTTTGATAATTACAAGCCGGCAAATGAAAGCCAGGAGAAAGCATTGAATGATTGCAGAAGGTATGCTGAGAACTTCCCGAAGAACCTGAACGAAGAGAATGACATCGGGTTGCTGCTCCACGGCATGTATGGACTGGGTAAGAGTCACCTTGCAGTAGCGATTGCTAAAAGAGTCATAGAGTTAGGTTCTACCTACACGAAGCCGGACGGCACTGAGGGGATCACAGTCATCTTTATCAACTTGCCGGAGCTGGTCACCAAGATTAAGGCCACATGGCGGAAAGACAGTGACATTAGTGAATCAAAAATATTAGACATGCTGAAATCATGCGACCTACTTATCATTGACGAGCTTGGCGGTGCAATGAACAAGCAGGACGAGCAGGGGCAGAGCTGGCTGAATGACATGCTATTTCAAATCACGGATGCCAGACAGGGACGCAACACCATATACACATCTAACCCGGATCCGGATGAACTTCAGCAGCATGTCAGCAAAAAGATATACGAGCGGATCTTTGCCAACATTCACATTCTTGAATTCACGGGTAAAAGCTATCGCTTGAATGGCACATTTTAATTAAAGAGAGGAGCGGGACTATATGTGTAATCACTGTAACGGTCATGGAGCTACTTATAAGTTTCATTCATACGGCAAAGAAACTATTCCTTGCCTTAACTCTAAATGCCAGGAGCGCAACTTAAAGCAGGCTGAAGAGAGCAGTAAGCAAACTCAGGCAAAAATCAATGAAGCATGTGAGCGGTTCGGTATTGATCCGGATGAATTCAGAGCAGAATGCCAGAAAGAGATTGAAGATTCATATAAAGCTGACAGGAAGCGTTTAAGATATGCAGATCCAACTGCTGTATGAATCAGCTATCAGAGGTAAGCATAAGTCACTGGCACTCATGATTGATTATGTCGTGAATGAAAAGCAAGTACTCACGTTTAAAGATCATGTAGGGAATTTAAGGCGATACATGCTGCCAAAGAATCAGCCAAAGATGAGCAGGCTCTTAAACGAGTATTTAGCAGAAAAGCGTAATAATCCAGACTGGCCGCTCTATGAAATGTTTAAAAAGGATGGTGCCGAGGATGAAGTCAAGAAGTCACAGTAACCGTGGAATGATGTTAGAAGCCTATATTGATATGGCGAACATAAAGTATCGCCAGAGCGGGCGGGCAGAGATCATCAAGCAGTACCCTGAAGTAAAAGCAACAATGACAGATGGTGCCCGGATCCGCAGTGGATTCTTTAAAGGCAAAGGTGCCCCGGACTATATAGGGCTGATCGGTAAGCTGCCAGTGTGTTTTGATGCTAAGCAAACTAGCAATAAAACATCATTCGAACTGAAAAACATTCATGACCATCAGGTGAAGTACTTTGAACGGTGGACAGCACAAGGCGGTAAAGCCTTCCTGATCGTCTGCTTCACGAAACTGAATGAGACATACCTATTACCCTATGAAGTACTTAAAGAGCGCTGGCAGGACGCAGTGAACGGTGGAGCTAAGAGTATTCCGCTGATGGTTTTTAAAGAACAGGCGATTGAGGTTAAGCCAGGGAGCGGGTTGACCATTGACTGGCTGCCGGCAGTAGTGGAGGTGTGAAAATATGCTTCCAGCTATCTGGTTTGAAGAACTGAATGAATTTTTTGAAGAAATAGACAGAGCGCAATCATATTTTGATAAGCAGCTACAAGTCAGACGTTCCTGGTCAGTAGATTCAGACATGAGGGTCAAAAGCCAAGTCATAGATAACAAACCCTTCCACCCGGTAAGGAAGATCATTAAGTAAAGGAATTGAAGTACAGCATGAATTGTATTGAATGTCGTCAGGATATGACAAAAGTAAAAGACATCAAGAGAACGTACTACACAAGAAAAGATTACAGGTGCAGCGGCTGCCGCTCCAAAGGGTCAATGACTTATAACCGTAAAGGGGATTTGATCGACTTTAAGTGGAAAGCCGCTCCTAACCACCAAAAGGAGCAGATGAATGGAGCTTACAAAACTATTTAATGCACAGCGCCAGCTGGATGAGCATATTGAAAAGGAGCACCCGAGACAGCCAGGAGAGGATAGGCTTGCAAAGAAGATACTCGCGCTTCATGTGGAGCTTGGAGAGCTCGCTAATGAGTGGAGAGGGTTTAAGTTTTGGAGTAGGGATCAGAAACCGAGAACGATTGAACATAAGTTTGAAAGGTTTGTTGATAATTTAGGAAATATTGAAATTTTGAAAAATCCACTCCTTGAAGAATATGTGGACAACATTCACTTCGCTGTCAGTATAGCTTTAGATTTGAATGTTAAGCCTGAAAAGATTGCTGAATTTATCATCACCAATGTTTCACCTAAGAAGAGTATTGAAGATAAATTCCTATATGTTAATAAAAAGCTTGTTGATTTGTATGAAGAAATTAGAGATAGAAATTCCGCTAACGCTGTTTACTACTGGGTTAGATTATTTGAACAGTTATTACAACTAGGAACCATACTTGGCTTCTCATGGGACGAGATCGAAGCTGCTTATTTCGAAAAGAATAAAATCAATCACATTAGGCAGGAGAACTTTTACTAGGGAGATGAGCAAACCATGAACGCTAAATTCAACACCAACTATCCTGTGAAGGTGAAACTAACTGATTATGGTATTCAGGTATTAAGAGAGCGGCACCAAGCACTGAATCAGAACATTATCGATAGAGGCGGAAAGGGATTAGGGGAATTCGAATTAAGACTGGATGATGAAGGCTATTACCGCACTCAAATGTGGATGCTGATAGAGAAGTTTGGATATCCCGCTAATATGCTTCTAAATCCTTTTGATGCAAACATCATTCTGGAAGGTGTTGAACTATTAGATGGATCAAAACCGGTTTGAATTCCTTAAATCAGTCGTACACCGTGACTATGACAAAAAGAGATTTGACCGTTTAACGCAATACTTCACTCAGGATGACCTGAAGTACCTGTTTTATGAAGCAGAGCAAGCATACAGGCTACGCATGACATATGAGAACACTGGCGTGATGATGTCACGTCAGGCTCTCAGAAATCAGCTGCAGGAGATGGAGAAGGAGCGGGACTACTGGAAAGAGCAGGCTGAGAAATTACGTAAGACATATGAACCTGATAAACGTTTATGGGTTCAGCAGGCTGTCAGTCGTCAAATTGAAGAGTTTAAAGAGCAGATTAAAGATTTAAAGTTATGAGCGGGACATTTAAGGACATTTCTCGGGCCAGCTCGGTCCAGTATCAGGTCAAATAAGATTTAATTAAGACAATATTTATATCTAAATATATCTTAATTGTCTTATGACCTTAGGTGGTTAAGACATAACTGACACAAACCACGTCGTAAGCAGCGGCTGATCAGAAAGAGGGTGTAACAATGTGGCGACAAACATTCAGTATCGTGAACGTAATGAGGAACTGATTGAGCAGTTAGCAGGGGCAGTCACTGAAGAGGAGCGAGACCAGATAGAGTCGGAGCTTTATAAAGTAAATGTCCCGCTGATTCATATCACCGTCTTAGCTTACCAGTTCCCTTTTGATTATGATGACAGATTCTCAATTTGCACTGAAGCATTTTCAAAGGCGTTGCGTGGATTCGATCATACGAAAGAGACTGCATTTGCAACATACGTTACTACTGCCATGAGACATGCTTTAACGAAGTATCACCGGGATCAGCATAATCCAAAACGCTGGTCTGAACATCCGCATACTTCACTGGACTTTATAACAAGTGATCTGATTCAGAGGGAATTAACGTTTCATGATTTAATAGCGGATCCTGATGGCGATTACCCTAAAAAGATCGAACAGTTAGAAGTCGTCAGTCAGGTATTACAAGTCGCTCAAGAGTTGCTAAGCCCTAAACAATATAAATGTTTTGTGAATTATATAAAGCCTGATGGGGAGCGGCTATCGCAGGATGAAATAGCAAATGAATTAAAAGTTTCTCAAATGCATGTAAGCAGGTTAACCAGGCAGGGGATTCAGAAATTAAAAGATCATTTTAGAGATATGGAAGGGAGCCGGTCATAATGCATTGTCATGATCCAGCCGAACAGCTGTTTCAGTTGAAAGATAGATTGATTGCTATTGATTGGGGCAAGAACGGTGATAAATCAGTTAAAACAGTCGCACAGATAGGGAATGACGGAACGCTGACAATCGTTAAGGTTGAAGAATTAAAAAAGCTATAAGGGGGAGCAAGCCAATGGATGAATGTATTCTATGCGGTGTCTATGTCCCTCAAGGTGAAGATGTGTGTCCCAACTGTTATCGAGAGCATTTTGAAATAATATTGTCTTGCTGCGTTACTGGATTTGATTAATTAAGGGAGTGTGGAATGTGATTAGTGAAGAAATTCTAAATAAATTTAGTCGTGAAAATTTTCCGATATATCATTTTTTGTTCCCTGAAGTTACTAATGGTTTTGCTGATTATTTTGAACTCAAGCTACATGAATCAATTGGTGGAGATGGAAAATTCATGACCAATCTTGAGGATAAGTGTTATCAGGTTGAATTGGAGAGGAGAAAAGAAAAATGACAAACATTCTTCATGAAATGTTAGACACAGCATTCATCAAACCATTTCAGACAGCTTTCAAAGTAAAACGTTCATCTGATCTCATGTGTGAAATGGGAGAGCAGCCACTTGATTATGTAATTCCAGATCATAATATTCCTGCTGAAGCATTCAAAGAAGGTTGGGATCGTCAGAGGGAGAAATTCGGCACTGATTATGTAACTTACAGCAAGTATAAAGAGCAGGGAAACCTTTTATCTTCTTACGTATCTAAAAACAAAGAGTTACAAGCTGAAAACGATCGCCTTAACACTTTGCTACTCGAAACGGATAGGACGCTTCAAAACGAAAGGTATAAGGCGAATAAAAAGGCTGAGGAATTGATGATGATTAATCACCAATTGAAACATGCAAAAGGATTACTTAAATCATTACTTTGAGGAGATGGGAAGATGGGGAAGTTCGTATGGGCTGTAAAATCACAAAGTGGTCTAATGGAGATAAGAGTAATAACTGATAAATTCGATCTCAAAGAAGTGTTGGAACGTTGCGAGAAAAAAGGTCATAAGCAGGTTACGTACATTAGTTTTATATGTGAAGCAATCTACTAAAGAGGTGAGCAAATGAACATCACAATAGGAGAGTACCAGATAACGACTGACCCGCTCAATTACAAGCTTGAGCAGAAGGTGCAGAAGAAAGATGAAGACGGGCAGCCGCTCCAAGATCAGTACATTACAAGACGTATAGGTTACTATCCATCATTTGAGCGGGTTTGCACAGCGCTACTGGATCACCAGTTAATTGTTTCGGACGCTGAGAACATTGCTGAGATACATGAGGTAGTACTTAAAACGAAAAGGGAAATCATTGCTGCAGTAAAAGAGAGGGGTTTCGTACATGACCAAACACAGACCATTGAAGAAACTCGTTTACTCGCTGACGGAATCGAAGTTGAGAAGTCTTATAGCGAAACATGAAGATAGAGGCTGGGAGCTTGCCAGTGACATTAAACCTCATGGATATGGTGTGGGCTGCATGATGATATTCAATAATGGGAGGGGATAACGTGAACGATCAAATAACGAACTTATCTGTTCAAGAAATCATTGATCACATTGAACAAAAGATGATACAGAATAAAGCGATGATCGAAATTAACGCAGAAAGAAACATTGACTCGCATAAAGAAGAAATAATTACTGAAGCATTGGAGGAGCTGCTGAATGAATTACAAGAGAATTAAGGTTGAAGATCTGCCGGCTACTTACACTGATGTAAAGCTGACAGTCGATCAGTACATTGCATATAAAGAGCAGAAGTATCTGGATGCTCAGATTGCGTTAAAGGCTAAAACAACTGTCAGGTGGTTAAAGGGTTGGAAGAAGCTACACCAAATAGAAAGAGTCATTGCAGGTATTAAGAAGGAGCGGCTGCTTGAACGTCGCTCTATGATTAATTAAATCTATGAGTGGGCGGTGTAAAGATGGAATTCACAAAAGATACAACGCATAGAGGGTTCGGGATAATCAACTTCAAAGATCGTTATGGTCATGAGTGTAGTATACAGAAATCTTCATTAGCTTTTGAAGATGCAATATGGTTTGGTTTGGATAGTGCTGATCCAAGTATAATGGCTTCTAAAACGAAAGAAGGCGGCACTGGTTGGGTTCCTTATCACATACCTGAAGATGTATCTCTTAATACTAGAATGCATCTGACTAGAGAGCAGGTGGAAGAGATTCTACCAATACTTCAATCATTCGTTGAAACAGGAGATCTACCTGATTAATTAAATCTATGAGCGGGACATGAGGGGGCAATTACTTTGCAGATCATTGAAAACTATGCTGACTTACTGAGAAAGATAGATATTATTAAAGCTCAGATTGAAATGTTCGAAGTTGATATTCACTACTGGTTTGGTAAGGGGTCTATTCCATTTAGTTCACCAGGAGCGGAAAAGCATGGAATGGATGCTGCTGCTCGTAATACAGATAGAGCAGTTGAGCGCCTGAAGTATTTAGAAAGCATGTTGGAGTTTTATTCAGAGATTAAAGAAGAGATTGAGCATAACGTCAATTCACTTGAAGGACTTGAATACAAGATTGCTAAGATGAGATTCATTGATAACATGACATATAAAGAAATAGCAAAGAAGCTTGGTTATTCACATAGTCATGTACGAAACCTTATGTCAGAGAAAAGACAGTACAAAGACCGTACACATACCAGTGAAAAAGGCTGATATACTTAAAACATGAAATCCCCTTCATAACGGACTTTGGTTGGTCCGGCCGAATGTTTGAAACCACCTGACATTAGTTGGGTGGTTTTTATTATGTCTTAGCGTGAGAGGTGTGATCCACATATCTATCTCGTCTGGTCAACGTGAAAGGACTGATTAAGAATGTTAGAACATACGCCTGAAGCCAAGCGCTTCTATAACTCAGCAGCATGGAAACGTTGTAGGAAATCATACATCAGCAAAGTCTTTGGGTTATGTGAGAGGTGTGGCAAGCCGGGGTTAATAGTTCACCACAAAGTTTATATTGATTCGAAGAATATAAATAATCCTGAGGTTACATTGAATCACAACAACTTAGAATATCTTTGCATTGATTGCCACAACACAGAACATCACAGAAAGTATTCAGCTACCCGAGAAGGATTTGCATTTGATGAAACTGGAAATCTCATAAAAACAAAATAAGGGCAGCCCCCCTTAATTGTGTGAAAAAAAGACACAATGGAGACCGAGAGTGGGGGCAGACGTAATGCACAGGCTGTCCGCGTGACCCCCCTCCCCAATCAATTTCTAGCAGAAGGAAGGTGAATTTATGGCGATCAAGAAAGAGAAAACAAAAGAAGAACGGATCAAGGCTGAGGACCGGAGATTAAGACGGATCTTCAAAGAGCTTCCCAAAAATTCACTTCATTCTGTTGATGGATTGATTAAAAGGGCGGCTTTCATGCGAGTGACACTTGAGGATATGGAAAAGGATCTGGACGAAAACGGTTTTGTCGAGATGTTTAGTCAATCAGATAAAACAGAACCTTATGAACGAGAACGGCCAGTTGCCAGGCTGTACAACACCATGAATAAAAACTATCAGTCTATTATTAAGGGGATTGCAGATCAAGTTCCTAAAGCAACGAATGAAAAGCCCAAAAGTGATGGGTTTGATGAATTTGTGGGATTATCATGACTGCGCTTAAACGATATCCAATTGCCCATAATCCAATTAGAGATTATTGGGCAAAGATAGAAAACGGAACAATAGTTACATCTATTAAAGTGCGGAAAGTTTATAAAGAACTTGTTCGGCTGTTGGATGATCCGAAAAGTGAATGGGAGTACAGCCCACAAAAAGCCAATCATGCTATTGAGTTTGTAGAGAATTTCTGCAAACACTCTAAAGGTAAATTGGGTGGGCAACCTTTTCTTTTAGAATTATGGCAGCAGGCAGCAACCGCAGCATTATTTGGTTTTATTCATAAAATTGACGGAACTCGCAAACATCGCGAGTTTATTTTAATTGTGGCAAGAAAAAACGGCAAGTCTGCCTGGGGATCTGCGATTGCACTCTACCTTTTAACTGCGGATGGTGAGCCCGGGCCCGAAATCGTATCAGCTGCTACAAAAAAAGATCAAGCAAAGATCATCTGGCTTGAATCAAAACGGATGGTTAAGAAATCCCCGGTGTTGAGAAAACGGATCAGAACGCTTGTGGCTGAAATGATTGCTGACTTTAATGACGGTACGTTCAGACCGTTGTCCAGTGATTCAAATACACTTGATGGTTTAAATCCACATGGTTCTTTTATTGATGAGCTGCATGCAATTGAAGATAAAAATCTTTATGACGTTATTATCGATGGTATGTCCGCGCGCGAGCAGCCAATCAGTATTATTACTACAACTGCCGGGACTGTCCGAGAAGGCATTTTCGATCTTAAATATGAAGAGTGCCAAAAGATCATCAATGGTTATGAAGATCCGAGCGGCTATCACGATGATCGTGTGCTGCCGATTATTTATGAATTGGACAAGCGGGAAGAGTGGATTGAAGAAAAGGCATGGATTAAAGCAAACCCGGGACTCGGAACAATCAAAAGTTTTGATGAGCTTAAACGGAAAGTTTCAAAGGCAAAAGAAAATCCAATGTTAGTTAAAAATCTATTAACAAAGGATTTTAATATAAGGGATACTTCATCAGAAGCTTGGCTTACTTTCGAACAATTAAATAATCAAGATACGTTTGATATGAACGAGATGAAACCAAAATATGCAATCGGTGGAGCGGATCTATCATCCAGTATCGACTTAACTTCAGCTTGTATTTTGTTTCAGGTTGAAGGTGATCCTCAGATGTACTTCAAGCATATGTATTGGTTGCCTGAGGATTTACTTGAAAGAAGAGAACATGAGGATAAGATACCTTATACCATTTGGCGTGATCTTGGGTGGTTGAGAACCACACCAGGCAACAAAGTGCATTATAAGTTTGTTGTTGAATGGTTCCTTGAATTACAGGAGAAATTCGATATATATGTACCTTGGATCGGCTATGATTCATGGTCAGCCACTTATTTTGTAGAAGAAATGAAAAATTATTTTGGTAAAGATTCCATGATACCGGTTATTCAAGGTAAAAAGACACTTTCTGCGCCTATGAAGCTGATGGGGGCAGAACTGGAAGCTAAGACTATGAATTATGAGAATAACCCTATTACAAAATGGTGTTTATCAAACACAATGATCGATGTGGATAAAAACGATAATATTCAGCCGTCCAAAGGTAAAAACGGCAGGAAAAGAATTGACGGTACGGCTGCTATGTTAAATGCATTTGTCATATTTAACGACAAGCAGGCCGACTATCAAAATTTAATTTAAAGGTGGTGAAATTATTACATGGGATTTTTTGACCGATTCAAAAAAGAAAATCGAGTGTCTATGAAATCAGCTGCCGGATCAAACACGCAGCATATGATTGTCCAGGAGAACGAAACGTATTTTTCATGGAGCGGTAAATTATATCGCTCAGACATCATCAGAGCGGCTGTAAGACCTAAAGTAAGGGCAATAGGTAAAGCGGTAGGAAAGCATATACGAAGGACAGCAGGCGACTTGAAAGTCAATCCTGATCCGTATATGCGTTTTTTATTGGAAGAACCTAATCCATTAATGAGCGGTCAGCAGTTTCAAGAGAAAATGGCGCTGCAGCTTGAATTGAATAATAATGCTTATGCTTTTATTGAGCGTGATGAAAATGGACTGCCTTATGCGATTTATCCGGTCATTGCAACAACTGTGGAATATCTCAAGAGTAAGACTGGCGCACCGTTTTTAAGGTTCACATTAAAAGGCGGGAAGCTAGTAACCTTTGCATACTCAGATATTATTCACTTGAGAAAAGATTACAACGAAAATGAAATATTCGGAGATCCTGCGGCTCCTGCGCTCACTCAGTTGATGGAAGTAGTGACAACGATTGATCAGGGGATTGTGAAGGCGATCAAAAACAGCACGATTGTAAAATGGCTGCTAATGTTTAATCAGACGTTGCGCCCAGAGGATTTGAAAAAGCAAGCAGAACAATTTACAAAGGATTATCTGAACATTGATTCTGATTCAGGCGGGGCGGCTGCGACTGATGCGAAATTTACAGCTAAACAGGTTGAACATGGCGAGATCATTGTGAATGATAAGCTGATGACTTCCACAGTAAAACGTGTGTATGCAGCATTCAACACAAATGATGATATCGTCCACAGTTCTTACACTGAGGATCAATGGGTTTCATATTATGAGGCGGCAGTCGAACCGGATATTGTTCAGTTTTCCAACGAATACACTCGAAAGTTATTCAATCGTCGTGAAAGAGGTTACGGAAACTCAATTATGTTCGAATCCAGCAATCTTGCATTTGCTTCACTGGCAACGAAAATGGCATTTGTATTTGATGGTGTGGATAGAGGTATCATCAACACAAATGAAGGTCGTGACGTACTTGGATATGCACCTATTGAGGGTGGAGAAACATATGTCAGACGCTTGGATATGGGTGAAGTCAATCAGAATACAGACAATAACGAGTAGTTGAACATAGACCATGAGAGGAGGTGAGGAATTGAAAAAGTTGAAGATTAACGGGCCTATTATTCCAAACGATTATCAAGAGATTTACGATTGGTTTGATATGGAAGCGACCTCACCTGCAAAGGTTTCATCTTTTCTTGATGCTAATAGCGGGAAGGATATTGAAATCTCAATTAATAGTGGTGGTGGTGATGTCCACTCAGGTTCTGATATTTATACAGCCATTCGTGAGCATGATGGAAATGTCACTGTGAAAGTAACAGGTATTGCCGCGTCTGCTGCTTCAGTCATTGCAATGGCAGGGGATAGGGTGCTGATGTCTCCCACAGCTGAGATGATGATTCATAATGCCAGCATGATTGCCTGGGGTGATGATCGCACGATGTCACATGCTGCAGACATTCTTTCTACTACTAATAAAGTTGTCGCAAACGCTTATATCTTGAAAACAGGTAAGGCGCAAGACGATTTATTGGAAATGATGAAAAAAGAAACGTGGATGTCAGCTCAGGAAGCAAAAAAACAAGGATTTATTGATGAAGTCATGTTTGATACAAACAATCAGTTGATCGCTTCTTCATCAAAACATTTGAATATGCTACCGCCTGAAGTCATTGAGAAATTCAAAAATGATAAACAGCAAAACAAGCCTGATCCGAAAAAGGATGAGGCTATTTTAATGCAAAAAAAGCGAGCGATTGCCCGCACAAATACTATCAAACTCGGAGGTATTAAATCATGAACAGAAAACAATATGAAGAAAAACGCAACGCACTACTAAAGGAAAATGACGCACTGATTGAAGAAGGCAAATTTGACGAGCATGAAGCAAAGCTGCAGGAAGTTGAAGAGCTTGATAACAAGTGGGAGAAAGTGAAAACTGCACAAGCAAACTCAGCGGCACTGAAAGAGCGTGGAGTAACAGACATCGAAAATAAATCACAGTCACCAGAGGGGGCAAGCGTTGTGGAAGAGCTAAACGCAAAAGTAAAAAAGAACCATGCTGAAGTATATGAGTCAGCATTCGCAAAGCATATGATGAATCGAAAAGTGGAAGGTGAAGAGCTTGAAGTGTTCAATCGTGTGAACGGTATGAGCAATGCTTACACTCACGACACTGGCAACACTGCTGTACTGATTCCTGAAACTGTGGTGGCTGGTATCTGGGCGCGCGCTGAAGAAATGTATCCGTTTTTCGCTGATGTACGCAAATACGCAATTAACGGAACAATGAAAATTGCAAAGCATACGTCAATTGATGCTGGTGATGCTTCATGGTACGCAGAGGGTACACCAACTGAAGAAGAGCAGAATACATTCGGTGAGCTAATTCTTGGTGGTCATGAGCTTGCTAAGAATGTGAAGGTTTCTTGGAAACTTGAAGCAATGGCTGTGGAACAGTTTATCCCTTATATCCAATCTGAACTTGGTGAGCGCTTTGGTGTTGCTCTTGGAACAGCTGTACTCCAGGGGTCAGATACTAACGAGCCAAACGGTGTTGAAACTGAACTTCTTGCTGAAGCAGGTACACCGCAGGTTGTTACTTATGATTCTGACAACGCAACTACACCTGTGCCACTTTCTTATGCAAAACTTACCGAGGCAATTGGTAAAATTCATTCTTCATATCTTTCAGGAGCTGCGATCTATGCAAGCAACGGTACAATCTGGTCAGAACTTGCAAACCTAATGGACGAGCAGGGTAGACCGCTCTTCATCCCTGATGTAACTTCAGGCGGTGTCGGTCGTATGTTCGGAATGGTTGTTAAGCCAGATGCCGGTGTGTCTGCAGGTTCAGTTTTAATCGGTAACGCTAACCGTGGTTATGTATTCAACACGAATGAAGCAATGCGTATGGCTTCACAGACTGATGTTGCTAATCGTACAACAATTTACGCTGCTTACGGTGTATATGACGGTGACGTGCTTGATACAAAAGCATTTGCGCTGATTCAGAATCTACCAAACGCATAATAAGGAGGCTGTAATGTATGGCATATAAAGTGCTTAAAAAATTCAGAGATCGGGAGACTGGGGATATTTTATTCCCCGGTTCTCAATATGATCACGCTGACGGGAAGCGCATTAGTCATCTTCAGGATTTAGGTTTTATTGACGGTAAAGAGGACAAAAAGTCATCCACAGTCAACTATCCTAAACACACAGGAGGCGGCTACTATGAACTTTCTAATGGCGAGAAGGTACAGGGTAAAGATTCCGCCTTGAAAGAGGAGAACAAGCTAAATAAAGGCGGTGACTGAACATGCTTGAGAAAGTGAAGAAAGCACTCAGGATTTCAAATACTGCTTATGATGACGAAATAACCGACCTAATAGCTGCTGCAAGGGATGATCTCATGATTGCCGGTGTATTGGTCGAAGCTACCACAGAGGTTAATCCCGATCCATTGATTACAAGGGCGATTGTAACCTATTGTAAAGCCAACTTTGGTTATGATAATCAAGAGGCTGACAGGTTCCACGACGCATACGTGATGCTGAAACAACATTTAGCTTTAAGTGCTGAATATCGTTCTCCAGAGGTGATTTGACATGCGTTTTAATGATGTAGTCAATCTCCTTACTGTAGAAGTCACTTATGATGATCTTGGAAATCCTGTGGATGCTAAAACAGAACGCCAGGTATTCGCAAACCGGATGTCAGTGAGTACAACTGAATTTTATGGTGATGCTTCAAATTCTTTAAGACCTGAAAAACGCTTTGAGGTGAGAACAGCGGATTATCAGGACGAAACGGAATTGAAGCATGAGGGAATCACTTATAGAATCAGTCGAACTGAGTACCGGGGCGACTTTACCAGGCTGACTTGTGAAAGAAGTGTGGGTGATGACTAACATTGGCGATCTTGCAAAAGAAATTAGTCGCACACTCTCTGCTTATACTGATGAAGTCAAAGAAGGTATCGAAAAAGCTGCTGACATTGTAGCAACTGATGGTGTGGCGCAGTTGAAAAGCCGTGGGCCTTATCGTGAAGGAGATTACCGCAGAGGGTGGGCTAAGAAAAAAACGAAAGATGGTTATGTGGTCTACAACAAAACAAACTATCAACTCACTCACCTACTTGAACACGGTCATGCTACCCGAAACGGTGGCAGGGTCGCTGGTCGTCCACACATCAGACCTGTGGAAGAAGATATGATTCGTGAGTTTGAAAGAATGATTGAAAAGGTGGTGCGCGGATGACGTTACAGGAACTCGTTTTAATACTACGTGAATCCGGCTATCCAGTCGCGTACTCACATTTTACAGGTGCTGCACCTTCTATTCCGTTTATCTGCTATGTAGATGCTTTCTCAAGTAACTTCAAAGCAGATAATGTAGTTTGGAAGAGAGGGCGCAATATTCAAATTGAATTATATACGAACAAAAAAGACCTTCAGGCTGAATCGACGCTTGAGGGTCTTTTAAATGCGAATGAATTACCTTTCGAGGACACGGAAGTTTATATCGAAGAAGAAAAGTTATTCCAAAAAATATATGAAGTGAGGTTGAATTAAAGATGGAACAAAAACCATACACGCTCGGAAATCCAGGCGGACCATTGAAACTAAATTTACAATTCTTTGCAAACAAAGTTCTATTTGGCTTGAAAAATGTACACTACGCAACATTTACAAACACTGATGGAGTTATCACATATGACGCACCTAAACGCTTACCTGGAGCTGTGGAAATCTCACTAGAGCCTCGCGGTGACATGGTAGAATTTTATGCTGACGATCTACTATATTATTCAGCATCGAATAACCAGGGTTATGATGGCACACTGAACATTGCAAACATCCCAGATTCATTCCTTGAAGAAGTGCTTGGCGAGGAAAACGATGCAGAGGATATGGTTCTAACTGAAAAATCGAACGCTAAAACTAAAGAATTTGCGTTGCTGTTTGAATTTGATGGAGATGTGAAAGCAGTCCGTCATGTACTTTATAACTGCTCTGCAAGCCGTCCGACAGTTTCTTCTTCCACAAAGACAGATACTGTCGAGCCGAACGCAAACGAACTTACATTTGTATCTTCACCGCGTGAAACTGATTATGCAGTTAAAACGAAAACAACTACGACTACACCTGCACCGATTTATGATGCTTGGTATGATGCGGTTTATGAAAAAGTCGCTACACCTTAAAAGATAAATAGAATGGAGGACAAGCATGGAAAAGACATTAACAATTGATGGGAAACAAGTGCCGTTCAAATCTAACGGTGCTGTTCCTTTACGTTATAATTCTCAGTTTAATCGGAGCTTTTTTAAAGATATTATGGGTATGGTAGGAGATCCCAATGCAGTAGCAAAAGGTAAAAAAGTAGAAATTGACGTTATGAAAATCGACTTTGAAACCTTTTATAGTATGACTTGGGTATTAGCAAAAACTGCTAACCCTTCTATTACTGATCCAATGACTTGGCTTGATGGTTTTGAAGAATTCCCTATCTTTGAAATTTACCCTGAACTTCAAGATATGATCATGTCCACACTTCAATCTGCTAAAAAAAAGTAGAGAAAACAGGCGGTAAGAAAAAGAAAGAGATAGACTGGGAGTCTTACACAACCACCTATCTCTTTACCGCTTATAAAGCCGGGTTATCTCGCGCTGATTTAGAGGATATGACAATCGGAATGGTTTTTGATTTTATTGATGATTACATTGATTTTGAAATGCCTGAGGACAGCAAAGTCAGACGGGCTTCACAGGATGACTTCGACTCATTCTAAAATAGTTGAAACCTTTTCTGTATGTAAATGGTATAGTTACCATAAGCATATATCGAAAGGGGATTCACACATGAACAAAACTCAAAAATTAGGTACAAAGATGATGGGATTAGGTTGTGCATTAACAATACTTGTTCCATTAATAGCAATATTAGCATTTACTGTACTTGTTATATTTTCATAAGAAAAAACGAAGCATCCAACATGGGTGCTTTTTATTTTTATACAAATTTAGCGTTCATCCATAGCGGGTGAGCGCTTTTATTATGCCTTGAAAGTGTGGTGAATGATGTATGGCTGGTAAAATTAAGGGGATCACGGTTGAGATAAACGGCGAGACTTCCGGTTTAGATAAAGCACTAAAAGATGTCAACAAGGAAAGCAGAAACCTGACAACTGAGTTAAAGGAAGTAGAGCGCGGTTTAAAATTCGATCCAAAAAATACAGAACTCTTGGCACAGAAACAACAAATACTTACTGAACGAGTTGAGACAACAGCAAAAAAATTGGATGTTTTAAAGCAAGCTCAATCAGATGTAAACAAACAGTTTGAAAGAGGCGACATTGATTTACAAACTTACAGGAATTTTAACCGTCATATTGAAACAACAGAAGGTGTACTGAAGAACCTGCGCGCTGATCTTGATAAAACCGCTACATCTGCTAAAGATGCAGGTATCGACTTCGATAAACTTGGAGAAAAAGTTAAATCTGCCGGGGATAAAGTTAAAAACGCAGGTGAATCAGTTAAAGGTGCAGGTGAGTCATTAAGCGCAGGCGTTACACTCCCACTCACTGCATTAGGTACAGGTGCAGTCATGGCGGCTAATGATGTTGATTCTGCACAAGGTAGAATACAGGCTCAATTAGGTGTGACAGCAGAAGAAGCCGAACGTTTAAAAGGTGTCGCGCAAGATGTGTGGAGGGGCGCTTTCGGAGAAAACCTACAAGAAGTCACTGATAATTTATCAATGGTCAAGCAGAACATGGGTGATCTGAATGATGTAGACCTTAAAAATGTTCTCGAAAGTGCTTATATTCTTCAAGATGCTTTTGGCGCAGAATTAAACGAATCCACACGAACTGCATCCGTATTGATGAAAAACTTTGGTGTAGACAGCGAAACAGCTTTTGACTTAATGACCACAGCATTTCAGCGTGGCGGTAACTTTTCTGATGAGCTTTTGGACACGCTTCGAGAATATGCCCCACAGTTTCAAGGTATGGGATATGACGCTGAAGAGTTTACAGCGATCTTAATTGCAGGTGCTGAAGCAGGGGCATTTAACCTTGACAAAGTTGGTGACGCGGCTAAAGAGAGTTTTCTCAGAATTGGTGACGGTTCTAAGGCTTCACGTGATGCACTTGAACAACTTGGACTTGATGTGAACCAGGTTGAAACTGACATTAATAGCGGTGGAGAATCTGCTCAATCAGCTTTTGCTGCAGTAGCATCAGCAATCGCAGGTGTGGAAGATCCTGCAGCTAAAGCACAGGCAGCTGTTGCATTATTCGGAACGCCGATTGAAGATTTAGGCCCGGAATTTCAAGACTTTTTCGCTAATGTGAATACTGATTTAGGTGAGTTTGAAGGCGCGACTAAAACAGCAGGAGACGCTTTGTACGATAATTTTGGAACAAGAATGACTGAAGCGTTTAGAGGGTTACAGGAAGCCTTATTACCACTCGGAGAAATCCTGCTTGATATGGCTGAAAATCTACTTCCTAAAATATCAGCAGCGGTTCAGAAAGTATCTGAATGGTTTACTGCTTTATCACCTGCAGCACAACAAATGACGGTTATATTTGGATTGATAGCAGCGGCATTGGGGCCGGTGCTTGTTTTTATTGGTGCATTAATTACAGGTTTAGGAACAATGATTACAACGGTAGGAACTGCTATAACTTGGCTCGCTAAACTAAAGCCGATCTTCACAGCGATTCGTACAGCTATGTTAGTTTTGACCGGTCCAGTCGGAATCATAACCGCAATTGTACTTGGACTCGCTTATTTGATCTATTCGAATTGGGAGTCAATTAAAACTTGGACAGTTGAAACATGGAACTTTTTAGCTGAGTTACTACCTGTTGTTTGGTCGAAAATAAAAACAGCGGTGATTGAAGGTGTAACTACCGCCGTCTCCTGGATCGTCACAAAATGGAATGAAGCAAAAGCAATGTCACAAGCGATTTTATCTGCTGTAGTTTCTACTGTGGTAGAAAAATTTACTTCCATTGTTAGTAATGTGACTCAGAAGATGCAGGCTGTGAAGGATTGGATTCAGCGTAAATTTGAAGAAGCGCGATCTGCAGCTGTTCAAAAGCTGGCTGATCTAGTTTCAAATGTTATTACAAAGTTTACGTCAATTGTTTCTAATGTTCAGCAGAAAATGCAAGCAGCTAAAGATTGGGTAACGAATAAATTCACTGAGGCTAAAAACTCAGCGAGTCAATTGATTTCTAATATCGTCACAACGGTATCAAGTAAATTCAATTCAATTGTTTCCAGCATTAGAACCAAAATGACTGAAGCAAAAAATGCAGTATCTAATGTGTGGGAAGGTATAAAAACCGTTTTCCGTAATAGCATTAACGCGTCTCTTGATATTGTGAAAAATATGGGTAGCCGCTTTAAAACAGCCGGGCGTGAGTTAGTCAATATGATGGCTGATGGGATCAAAGGCGCTGTAAGTAAAGTGACTGGCGCGATTGAGGGAGTAGTAAGTAAAGTCAGAGACTTTTTACCTTTCTCACCTGCAAAAGTCGGCCCGTTACAAGACCTTGATAAACTGGACTTTGGCAATCCGATTATGGACAGCTTACAGAAATCCCTTCCACAGATACAAGGTATGATGGGAAAAGTGTTATCTATGCCTGATATGGAAACTACTCGTAATGTTGTTTACTCAGCGGGTCAGAATATGTCCGCTGCTAAATCAATCAACACTGCACCACGACAACCAGCAATCATAAGACTTGAAGTAGATGGCTCTGTGTTAGCTGAGAGATCATTCTCAGACTTGAACGCATTGTTCGGTAATGCTTCAGCACAATCAGGATTCATGAAAGGGGTGAGAGGGTGAATGTAAAAATGTATGACCTGGATATGAATGAAATTCAATTGCCGGGTAAAATATCATGGTTGAAATTCAAACCTCTCCCTCAACTTTATGAATATGTGAAAGAGCGTGTGGGAGGACGAGATGTAATTGTTTCGAAGAATAAACTTCCACGCGATATTGAAGCTGAATTTTTATGCGACTCAGAAGGCTCTATGTATTACAAACTTATGCGTGATGAAATTTATGCTTTATTCTCACAATACCCTGAGTTTTACGTGATTGATTGGGCGGTGTCTGCAAGGCGTTGGAAAGTGCATGTGGAAGATTATGCTGTCAATCGTGAGAATCATAGTATAGCAAGAGTTGAATTACCACTGAGGACAACTGACCCTTATTGTACAAGTAAAGGTACAACGCTTGATGAATTTACCTATGATGCTGAATTATGGGGTTATGGTATGGGTCTGAAATATGATTCTTCCACACAGGATTATATTCACAATACATCATCATTTATGATCTACAATGCTGGCAATCAGGAAGTAGACCCGCGCGAGAGTGAGCTTATCATTACGCTGACATCATCCACAGCAACAGCAGACGGTTTGACGATCCGCAACGATACAACAAATGAAGAATGGCAATATAACGGTGTTTTGAACGCTGGTGATCAGATCATACTCGATGGTATTAAAGCGAATAAAAACGTTGTGAATATCGTTAGTGATACTGAGTTGGATGTGATCAGCCTTGCACCGGGAGAAAATCAAATACAGATCACAGGTATAACCGGAGCTTTCGAAATATCATTCGAGTTCCGGTTTTTGTATGCGTAAGGAGGTGCGACATTGCTACCAGTAACTAATCTGATAGGTGAAACAAAACTACTCAGGCATATTAAACAAGTAACACGCACACGCAGGGTCAATGGTGAAAAAACGCTCTCCTTTGTCGCATTGCCTGATGATCGAGATGAAGAAGCGTGGGGATATGTTGATACGGAGTCAAAAATTAATTTCTTAGGTGATGAATTTGTCATCAAAAGGAACAATGAAAAGGGTGTCGGCAATCAATCTATTAAACAGGTTGATGCTGTTCACTCTTTTTTTAACGTGATGATTAATTGTTTTCAATATAACCTGCATAACGGATCACAGACATTTGCAGCTGCGCTGACAAGAGTATTTGAGCCGACACCTTATACTTTCTCAATAGTTGACTCATTTAATGCTGAAACGTTTGAAAATTTTGGGCGAGAGAATTGTTTAGCGCTTTTTCAAAAGGTGCTTGAGCGTTACGGATCAGAATTTGAATTGATCGGTAATACAGTATATTTAAAACGCAAAATAGGAGCAGATACAGGCTTTCAGTTTCGCTGGAAGCATAATGTTAAGGCGATTGATAAAAGCGTAGATACGAACAATCTCGCAACGTACATCATGGGATATGGCGGACAACCTAACGAAAACGGTGAATATCCTATTACACTTCCACACGAGGATAACGTTGAACTATTTGGCAGGTTAGATGCTGATGCGGTGTATGACGAACGAATAACAACTGTGGAGGGTATGCAGGAAAGACTTGAAAGGGAACTTATAAGCGAACCGCAATTATCAATCACTGTAGACATTACAGATCGCGACTTATTCCGCAATGAAGGTGATAGAGGTTTCATCATCTATGAACCGATGAAAATTAAGGTAAATGCCCGCGTTGTGGAAGTACAAGAAACGTTTGAATACATCAATAAAAAGTGGCAGGTCGTAAAAACGGCTGTGACATTATCGAACCTGAAAGAAAAACTCACAGATCAAAATACACGTTTTGCTCAGACTTCTAAGCGTTTGGACAGACTGTTTGAAGGTAGAGAGCCATTACCTTATAATGTGCTGCCCGAAGCAGTTAGAATCGCTTCTGAAGCCATAAACAATAGTTTAACTGAAATACAGTACCCGCCTGGTCAGGGAATTGTACTCCAAGATCCTAATAATCCGAACAGATTAATCAGGCTGACCAGTGCCGGTATCGGTATATCTGATGATGGTGGGCAGACATACAGAACAGCAATGACAGGTGTGGGTATTGTCGCGGATGAGATTGCCACAGGTATATTGAGAGCTAATAATGTTGCGATTGTCGGTGAAGATGATCTGTTCTTTTGGGATGGAACTGGACTGTGGGCGATTAATGCAGCTGATAATACAAAGTATGTCAAGTTAGATTCAAATGGTTTATATATCGCAAAAGGTGCTATGACAATTGAGCGACCTGATGGTTTTGTCGTGATGAACAGCGGAATCCTACAGAGCGAATTCGCAACAGATGAACATGATCCGCCGTTCATGGAGAATGTTTCTATTAACGGCATATGGAAAACAACCACAGAAACAAGTCCGGCTAACTTCAACGCTTATTTTTTCAAACATACAAGCAGATATTTAAACATTCGCTTTGCGTTGCATGATAGCGGCGGAGGACAAGGATCTCGCCTGAGTGTTTATTCAGTAGGAGGCGGAGGCGCGTTATTGGGTCAACGAACCGTTTACAACGTGACATCAGGCCAAGCTGTGGAAGAAACATTAACGATAGATCTAGGAATACCAGATGGTACTGAAAAGGGCGTATATGTCAGGCTCAATACGAACACGGGCGGCACTGCTTCAGGTCGTGTATTAAAAAGAACATTGTCGGGGTGATTAAATGGACGGTTATGTACAGGTATTTATTAATGTAGATAATGAAGGTTTTATAAAAAATATTATGACAGGTATTAGTATTGTCGCGCAGTCACCATACGATTACTATTTCTACCTACCTGAAGAAGAGGCGAATAGCTTAGGGAGAGCGAGAGTTTTTATTGATGAAAATATGAAACCGCAATTAATCAAGGAGGGTGAATAATGGCATTTAATCAGATTGGTCCTAATATGGATTTAGAGAATTTACAAAAGCTGAATGAGAATTTTGATAAAGCTGAAACGTCAGCAAACCAAACACGTGCTGAATTAGATTCAATTGTCATGTCTGCTGACCCTACTATTTCTGATCAATTAAAGGTGGGTGCAGGCGGCATAGACTATGGATCTCCACAGCAAAGATTGCTCCAGGAGAGGCAGCAACTTACCGACCAGTTGGCAGATATAGCGTCAGAATCCGTTGTAATTTCAAAAGCTGACCTTACACCCATTGTTCTGAAGAACGGTAGCAAAGTAATTTCTACTGGTGACAGTTTAAGTTTTAATAGACATCCATTTGAGGCAGGTACTATTGGAGGTAATAACGGATATGAGTATCAAGTAGGGATGCTTTCATGGTCATTCATGGTTCGTGATGCTATCCATCGTATGGATGAGTATTTTAAGAATATAACCGAAATTCCTATTAGGAGTAAAAACCTAGATGCGAACTTTTTCTATTACCCTCTTTCTGCCCCTTATAGGAACGCAGCTTTCAACGGGATTATGTTGATGTTGCAAACCAAGAACGTGAATGAAGAATTCAGTTTTCGTTTTAGACACAACAACCCAAACAACAAAGCTATAATATATTCTAGTTATAACGTGCTCAACGTAGCATCCGCATTTGATATTCATGTAGACGGGGTGTTTCAGAAGAACGTTAATACCTATGGAGTCGGAAAAGATCACCAAGGCTACGATATTTTCGCAATAGAGATAGACCTATTAGGCGACAATCAGCACCACGATATTAAAATCTCTAATATCACTCAGACGCATCCAACCCCTTCGTCCGATGGCATGAAATATATTTATCTATACGGAATCGGTACGAAGTTCACTACATTTAAAATGACTGGTCAAGGTGGTACGACTTCACAATGGTTACTAGATAATGTGCAAACGAGAATTCTAGATCATAATGCAGATGTAGTTTTCATCACTACCGGAGCTAACGATATTACGAATGGATTGAGCGCAGAGCAAACTTATCAAAATGTTTCGTCCATCGTCTCTGCGATAAAAAGCAACAAACCATCTTCACAGATTATACTATTAAGCACAACAAAAAGGAGCACTTATTCAGTCGAACAAACTATGCCTTATGTAAATGCAATTAAAAAAGTAGCGCAAGAACAAGGATGTGGTTTTGTCGACTTGGTAAATTTGTTAATAAATGTAGAAAACTCACTTATTGACGGTGTTCACATGAGTATAATCGGGAATGACATTCTTGCTAAAACCATACTAAAAGAATTTTTTAATGGTGCGAACTATCAAAAAGATTTAGTGAGTGGGAATGAAGCATATTTTAGAGATAAAACAAAATACGATTTTCCTAAACAAATAAAGGGATGGGCGAGAATAAGTTATTCAGGATCAAATTATGTAATTGATAGTCAGTCTAGCGAGGGTTGGATAGAGTCTGTCACGAAAAGTGGGACAGATAAAGTGCTCGTAAAATTCAAAGTTAATGCAGTAATGACAATGAAGGGGATTGTACGCAGTGGTTTTGTGTATGGATTTAACGCTCAAAAATATTTCACTACAACAACTCCTCCCGCACTGGCTTACACAGTTGAATTGGCTGGATGGTCTTTAGATACTGTGACCTTCTTCTTACGTAAAACGGACGGTACGGCAATTACTGAAACGGACTACACGAACGAACCTGCTGCTTTTAAATTTATGATTACTTATTAAACAATCGGATCAAACAGGTCGGTAACTTGAATATTTAAATGGGCACAAAAAAGAGCAGCCAGATTCACTCCGATTGCTCTTTTATAATTAAACATTTATTTGATTAATTATAGAAAACATTTACAATAAAAAAGAGCTCACATCCGGGCGGCTACCCTGTGAACTCTTGGCATAATAGGAATTCTCATTCCCTATTATACCACATTTATCGTTTAGTAATAGGGGGATTATGATGACTATTGGAAGAAACGCTCCATGTCCTTGCATGAGTGGTCAAAAATTCAAAAAATGTTGTGGTATTACTGGAGTCTGGGATTTTTTTAAATCGCAAGGAATGAACTATTTTGACGAGAGCTACATTTTAAAAGACCTATTTGAAAAAGATCAGGTATTTTTTAATTATTACCAACAAAGAAGGGGTTTAGTAAAAAAACCTGTATTTTATCTTCAAAGCGATCAGTTAAATTCTGCAGCTTCATTCGGAAATATCGAAAGTGATGGATATATGATTGCGACAAAACACAAGAAAATATCCATTGAAGATTCTATTCATATAGCGCACGAGTTAGAGCACTTAGTGTTTTGGGATAGGGGTTTCAAATATTTACTAACCAACAACCAAAATACACGCGCACATAAATTTATTAATGATTTAGTGTACGATCCTTTAATAAACAAAATTCTGCACAATTACGGTTTTAACCTTAAATCTTACTTAGAGCTTTCAGATCAGATTCAAATGAAAATAAAGCCTATAAATGAAGATGCTATATTGCTAAGTACGTTAGTGGTTAAGAGATTTCTAGATTATCGGACGTTGAATCCTGTTGTAAAATTCGATGAGACGATGTTTTATAAGCATGTTCAACAACATTACTCTGAAGCATTACCGTTGAGCGAAGATATACTTCAACTTTTCGAAGATACAGAATTAGAGACACCGAACAACACAGAGCAAATCATGAAAGATATAATAACCGTAATCAAAAGACCAGATGTATACAAGCAAATATCATTCATTTAAAGTCCTTTAAATAGGGCTTTTTATTTTATGGAGGTTTTAATATGCCCGATAAAAAAATTAAAGTTCCTATTTACATTGACTGTTCATTATACTCTGAGATAGAAATTGAAGAGGAAAAATACAAGAAAATGATTAAGAATCAGAGTAAAAACAATAAGAGACTTAAACAGAATCTAAAATCATAAACGGTATGCATAAGCACTCTCATCTGAGGGTGCTTTTTATATATATTAAATAAAAAACTCAGGGGGTCTTTATGCTTTATAAAAAGAGTGGAGGCAAGAGTATGAAGGCACGTTATGAAAATTATATGGATGTATTAGCGCTTTACCAGTCGGGTCTGCTTATCATGACCGGACTGTTTTTTATTATCAACTCAGATCGGATCAGCATGGAGGCTGAAGTATATCAGTCAATGGCAGAACTTGCGCCATTTGAATTTTACGGAATCGCCTTTTGCTTTGCGGGTGTGCTGTTATTTGTCGGAATGGTCAGTGAGACTGGCGCACAATACTTTTATTACTGTGGAGGCGCTTTGCTTGCTGCAGCCTTAATGATCATATACGCAGCTGCAGGTTTTGAAAATACGAAATCATCCATCACCAGTTACCGTTATCTCTATGTCTCTGGCTGGTTTATTGCGATGTGTAGTCTGGGGGTGTTGTCGTGGCAGGCGAAAGTCAGGGAGCGCAAACAAGAGCAGAACCGCAATTAAAGGACTACGTGAAGTGGAAGGAATTCAATGAGTATCGGGAAAAAGATAAGGCTGAATGGCGGGAAGCGATTGAAAAAACGAATGAATCTGTGAATGGGTTGAAGGAATCGGTTGCTATGATCGTTCCTACACTGCAGTCGATTGATAAGAACATATCCGAAATGAAGGACAGCTTTAAGGATGTGTCCACAGATTTAAAGACACACGATAACAGGCTAGATGAACATAATCTTGAGATCGATCGACTCAAGCGTAATGAAAACGTGAAGGTCGAGAAAGAGAAAGGTAAGAATCAGCTAATTATCGCGGTAGTCAGTGGACTTTTAGGAAGTGGCGCGCTGATTGCCGGCGCGGTGAATCTATTATTTTAGGAGGCGTTTTATATGAAAAAATCAACAGCCGGTCACATCCGATTAGGAGTGCTCTTATTTGCATTAATCAATCAGGGTTTAGTGCTTGCTGGATATAGTCCGCTGCCGTTTTCAGATCAGGAAGTAGAACTGTTCTTATCCACAGTTTTTACAGCCGTTAGCTCAATGGTTGCGTGGTGGTACAACAATCCAGTGACAAAACAAGGCAAAGCTAAGGAAGGTGAATAATCATGGGTAAAAAACTAATCGTACTCGGACATGGCTATGATCGAAACGGAAACTTTGACCCTGGGGCAACAGGGAACGGAACATCAGAGCATGAATGGTTAAATGGTGTATTTCTCGCTTCTCTCCGTAAATACGCAGATGGTCATGACATTGACTTTTATACTCAGAATATGTTTGCCAATCGTGATGCTAATACAGTCACAGGCTATGATGATATTATCGAATTGCACTTAGACGCCGCCAGTGCTGCAGCTAAAGGTGGTCATGTGATTATCTACCACAAATATTCACCGGATGCTATGGATCACCGCCTGGGGAACATGATCGCTAATCATTTTGGATTGCGCGGCGGCAAGATGTTTCACGGTCGGGATAATCTGTACAATCTCAATACGTTCGCAAAACGCAGGCTCTCATACAGACTGCTTGAACTTGGATTTATCACCAACAAAGAAAATATGGACTACTTTAAAAAGCACTATGATGTGATTGCCCGTGATTTAATCTCAGCGGTCGTAAATCAGCGCATTGAAACGGATGAAGGTAAGGGGTCTAGTGTGGAAGAAAAAACGCCTGTGCCGTCCACAGAGCAATATACAGGTATAGTCGAATACATGAATCGAAACAATATGGATTCATCATTCGCCAACCGCGCTAAACTTGCAGCTCAATATGGCATTGTGGGTTATAAAGGTACAGCAGAACAGAATAATGCGCTATTGCGTAAATTGCAGACTGGTGCAGCTGTTAAGCCTGTGAAGTCTATTGAACAGATGGCGCAGGAGATTATTGATAATAAGCACGGCAACGGCCATGAAAACCGCAGACGCTCATTAGGCATTAGTGCAGCGGAATACGCTAAAGTCCGGGCAGAGGTCAACAGACGAGCTTCAGGAGCGCCTGCAGCACCACGCAAGACAATCAGCCAAATGGCAGACGACATTATTAATAACCCGAAAGTGCCAAACGGACATGCTGCCCGGCAGAAGTGGTTAGGTGTAGACAGCGCGACTTATGAAAAAGTGCGTGCGAGGGTTAACCAATTGTTGAGGTAAAGTGATATAATATTATTGTTGTAGTGTGTTGTTATTAACAACTCGCTTTGCCGCAGGTCTTTGGACTTGCGGTCTTTTTTTATTTACATACAGAACATTTGTTCCTATAATAAATCAAAAGGGGCGATTGTTATGGACGATCAGAACAAAGACAGAGGCACAATTAAATGGACCAGTTTGATGTTGCCTGAACACGTTGAGAAACTGCGTGATTTCTTTGAATATGAATATGACCAGGAGAAGCAACCGATCATGGATGAAAATATGATGGAACTGATCTTCCTAACAATTCAGGAATCAATGGAGTTTGGTCAACAAGTAGAATTGAAAGTATTTAAAGGTCACAAGAAAGAAACGGTGACTGGTCAGGTAAAAATGATCGAGTATCAACAGCGTTACATAGTAATAGAAGAAAAGGAACATGAAAGTATAATAAAATTCGATGAAGTGGTTGGTGTGAATCACGCATAAGAAAACCCCCTGCTAACTGGCAGGGGAATTTTCGTGTAATGGTCACAACGTGGTCACAGAATAATCATCAGATATGTTTATTCTCAGTTTTGCACTTACTATGAATACAGTCATATCAGCACTTATGATGAAAAATCATCACATCAGTTTAAATGTGTACAGACTCCCACCGTCTCCACCAAAATTAGAATCAATATCCTTTCTCCTTGATTTCACTTACCTCCTTAAGGATCATTTCCATTACATTTTCTTCTCCACCTACAACCATTGCGTATCCTGCTAAGAAATGAATTAACCTCCTAGCTTCTTTCAGCTCAAGATTATTCAAAGTAGCAAGATATTCTTCCTTAATTTCATGGTTCATTTCAATTACCTCCAGTATTAATTTATATAGAAGAAAGTCATAGAAAAGCATAGATAAATCACTTTTGATACACATAGCGCTACACATTTTTGAGCAGAAACCTTATATTATAGTAATGATCGGCTTTTGGACGATTCCCTTCGAGGGCGTATGTTACTGCCGATCACTGAGTGAAGTGATCGGTTTTTTTGTACCGGCACAGCGGGGACGGAGTTGAGTGAGTCATTATCAGAATGATTATAAAAGTGACTTACTCAACTCCGTCCCGCCCGCTCCGCCTAAATCCCGTAAATGAGGTGACCTCCATGATCGTGCACTACTACACCCGCAAAAACTGCGGCTTATGTGATGAAGGAAAATTAATGCTTACGCTCGCCCAGGAAGATTTCGGTTTTGAAATAGAAGAACGTGATATTGATACGTCTGATGAGTGGACGGAGAAGTATGGCCTGATGATTCCAGTAATCGAAGTAGAGGGTGAAATTATTCAGGCTGGCAATATTGATTTTGTGACAATAAGTAAACGTTTTCAAAAAATGTCTTGACTTTATTTCTTGAAACGTTCTAAGAACCTTGCTATTATTAGAGCTGTAGCAGGGATCTTTTTTTGGACTGAATGGGACATAATATGTCTATGCGGGACAAAAAACGACCAGGAACACTTCGATGTCAGGAAAATTGCCGGGCCTTGAAGTGATGTTTCACTGAAAAGGAGCTTTGATATGGCAAATGTAATTGACATCCAAAAGCGTCTGGTGCCTGACCTGCTTGAAGAGATTCAACTGAAGTACCAGGTTTTGAGGTCAGTCAGGTTTTTACAGCCTGTCGGCAGAAGAAGTCTTGCACAGTCCCTTGGTATGACAGAGCGGGTTTTAAGGAAAGAGGTTGAGCAGTTGAAAGCTCAGGATCTGATCCATATCCATTCTTCAGGTATGAGCCTGACAAAAGGTGGAATGGAAATCCTTATCCCACTTGAACGCATGATCAATGAGATATCGGGTATAACCTTAATGGAGCAGTCTTTAAAAGAGATGCTGAAAGTAAAAGAGGTTATGATCGTACCCGGTGACAGTGACGATTCGCCGTGGGTAAAGGAAGAACTTGGCCGGGCAGCGATTCAGAGTATGAAGCCTTATGTCGGCACTGACACAGTCATTGCAGTGACCGGTGGTACAACGATGTCTGCAGTAGCGGGCATGCTGACGCCTGACTTTGCCACTCCGGAAACATTATTTGTCCCTGCGCGTGGCGGAATTGGTGAGGATGTTCAGAACCAGGCGAATACAATTTGCTCGACAATGGCACTCAAGTCAGGTGCGAGGCACAGAGTTTTATATGTGCCGGATCAGGTCAGCCGTGAAGTGTATGAATCGATTACAAAAGAGCCTGCGATTAAAGAAGTGATGTCTCTTATTACTTCAGCAGATATCGTTCTTCATGGAATCGGTGACGCTCATACAATGGCAAAACGCCGCAACACTTCAGAAGATCACTTTAAAACGATTGCTGAAGGACAGGCTGTCGGCGAGGCATTTGGTTATTATTTTGACGTGGAAGGCAATATTGTTCACAAGGTAAAAACCATCGGACTTCAGCTAAAGGACCTGAGCAATGTACCTAACGTATTTGCAGTAGCCGGAGGACATTCGAAGGCACAGGCAATCCGCGCTTATTTTAAAGGCGCACCACAGACTTCTTCGACGCTGATTACAGACGAAGGAGCAGCAAAAGAGCTTTTGAAAGGGTAAGACCTTTTAAAATATATTAAAGCACCATCCCCAAACATTCTAAGGAGGAATTATTCATGACAGTGAAAATTGGAATTAACGGATTTGGACGTATCGGACGTAACGTATACCGTGCAGCACTTAACAACCCGGAAGTAGAGGTTGTAGCAGTAAACGACCTTACTGATGCAAACATGCTTGCACACCTTCTACAGTATGACTCAGTTCACGGAAAGCTTGATCAGAAAGTAGAAGTAGATGGAGACGACAACCTTCTTGTTGACGGTCATAAAGTAAAAGTACTTGCTGAACGTGACCCTGCAAACCTTCCATGGGGCGAGCTTGGCGTTGAGATCGTAATCGAATCAACTGGTATCTTCACTAAAGGTGAAGCTGCTGCTAAGCACCTTGAAGGCGGAGCGAAGAAAGTAATCATCTCTGCACCAGCTAATGGCGAAGACCTTACAGTGGTTATGGGCGTTAACGAAGACAAGTATGACCCAGCTAGCCATAACGTAATCTCTAACGCTTCTTGTACAACGAACTGCCTTGCACCATTTGCTAAGGTTCTTAACGACAAGTTCGGCATCAAGCGCGGTATGATGACAACTGTTCACTCATACACAAATGACCAGCAGATTCTTGACCTGCCACACAAAGACTACCGTCGTGCACGTGCAGCTGCTGAGAACATTATCCCAACTTCAACTGGAGCTGCAAAAGCAGTATCTCTTGTACTTCCAGAACTTGAAGGCAAGCTGAACGGTATGGCTATGCGTGTACCAACGCCAAACGTATCACTTGTTGACCTTGTAGCTGAATTCGAGCAGAACGTAACTGCTGACGAAATCAATGCTGCACTTAAAGAAGCTGCTGAAGGCGACCTTAAAGGAATCCTTGCATACAGCGACGAGCCACTTGTATCAACTGACTACAATGGCAACACAAACTCTTCAATCGTAGATGGTCTTTCTACAATGGTTCTTGAAGATAACATGGTGAAAGTACTTTCTTGGTACGATAACGAAACTGGTTACTCAAACCGTTGTGTAGACCTAGCTGCTTACATGGCGAAAAAAGGACTGTAAGAAGTCCGGGTTTTAAATAGAGTATGATTGGTCTTTCAGCCAGTCATCCCTTATAATAAGAGGGTGAAACGGGGAGCGGGGAATGATCCCCACTCCCTTTTTTCATCCGCTTGCCAATAAATTGAAGGAGGCCTGTATTCAATGAACAAGAAAAGCATGAAAGATGTTGATCTTAAAGGGAAACGGGTATTTTGCCGCGTAGACTTTAACGTACCGATGAAGGACGGAGAAGTGACAGATGATACACGCGTGCGTGCTGCTCTTCCAACGATCAAGTATTTAACAGAAGCCGGAGCAAAGGTGATTTTAGCGAGCCACCTTGGTCGTCCAAAAGGTGAAGTTGTTGAGGAACTTCGTCTGGCACCTGTTGCAGCGCATTTGTCTTCACTGATTGGAAAAGACGTGAAAACAGTTGAGGAAGCATATGGTGAGAAAGCTGAAGAAGCTGTTGCTTCTCTTGAAGAAGGAGACATTCTCGTTCTTGAAAATGTGCGCTTCTACCCTGGTGAGGAAAAGAACGATGCTGAACTTGCGAAGCAGTTTGCAAGCCTTGCTGACGTGTATGTCAATGATGCGTTCGGAGCGGCACACCGTGCACACGCTTCTACTGCAGGTATTGCAGAACACATTCCGGCTGTATCAGGTCTGCTCATGGAAAAAGAGCTTGATGTATTAGGAAAAGCTTTATCTAATCCGGAGCGTCCGTTTACAGCAATTATTGGCGGAGCAAAAGTAAAAGACAAGATCGGTGTCATCGATCATCTGCTTGATAAAGTAGATAACCTGATTATTGGTGGCGGCCTTGCTTATACATTTGTAAAAGCACAGGGTCATGAAATCGGAAAATCTCTTTTAGAAGAAGATAAGATCGATCTTGCAAAAGAATTTATGAAAAAAGCAGAAGACAAAGGCGTGAAGTTCTATATGCCGGTCGATATCGTTGTAGCGGATGATTTTTCAAACGATGCAAACATTAAAGAAGTTCCTGTCGATGAAATTCCATCTGACTGGGAAGGTCTTGATATCGGACCGAAAACACGCGAATTGTACCGTGATGTGATCCTTCAGTCCAAGCTTGTGATCTGGAACGGACCAATGGGAGTATTTGAACTTGATTCATTTGCAAATGGTACAAAAGCGGTAGGACAGGCCCTTGCTGATGCACAGGATACATATTCTGTCATCGGTGGAGGAGACTCAGCTGCAGCAGTCGAAAAGTTCGGCATGGCTGATAAAATGAGTCATATCTCAACAGGTGGCGGTGCCTCTCTTGAGTTTATGGAAGGTAAAGATCTTCCAGGCGTTGTCGCACTAAACGATAAGTAAACCGGGAAAGGATGATCATCAATGCGTAAACCAATTATTGCAGGAAACTGGAAAATGAATAAAACAGCATCTGAGGCGAAAGCTTTTACTGAAGAAGTTGCTTCAAAAGTACCTTCAAATGAGAAGGTGGATGCTGTAATCTGTTCACCGGCACTATTTTTAGCAAATCTAGTAGATCTGACTAAAAACTCAGATGCCGCTGTAGGTGCACAGAACATGCACTTCGAGGAAAATGGCGCATTTACAGGCGAAACAAGCCCTGTAGCACTTCAGGACCTTGGCGTGCAATATGTCATTCTTGGACACTCTGAACGCCGTGACATGTTCAATGAAACGGATGAGTCAGTAAACAAGAAGACACATGCTGCATTTAAGTACAGCCTGACACCAATCGTATGTGTGGGTGAATCACTTGAACAGCGTGAAAACAACGAAACAAAAGACTTTGTCGGCGGCCAGGTAAAAGCGGCACTTGAAGGGTTATCTGAAGAACAGGTAAAACAGACAGTGATTGCATACGAGCCTATCTGGGCAATCGGCACTGGTAAATCTTCAACTGCAGAAGATGCAAATGAAGTATGTGCACACATCCGTTCAGTTGTTGCTTCAACTGTGTCAGAAGCTGCTGCAGAAGCAGTACGTATTCAGTATGGCGGCAGCGTAAAGCCTGCTAACATTGAAGAATACATGGCACAAAGCGACATTGACGGTGCACTTGTCGGCGGTGCAAGTCTTGAAGCAGATTCATTCCTTGCACTTGTGGAGGCTGGCGCAAATGCGTAATGCCCCTGTAGCATTAATTATTCTTGACGGTTTTGCGCTGCGCGACGAAACAAAAGGAAACGCAGTCGCAAAAGCAAACAAGCCAAACTTTGACCGATACTGGGAGACATTTCCCCACAACACACTGACAGCAAGCGGTGAAGCTGTTGGACTTCCGGGTGGGCAAATGGGTAACTCAGAGGTAGGTCACCTGAATATCGGTGCAGGACGCACGGTATATCAGAACCTGACGCGCATCAACATTTCAATCCGCGACAAGGAGTTTTATTCTATCCCGGAATTTCTCCGTGCGGTTGACAATGCAAAGCGTCATAACAAAGCACTTCACATTATGGGGCTGCTTTCTGACGGCGGCGTACACAGTCATTACGAGCATCTTTTTGCACTGCTTGAGCTTGCAAAAGACAATGGTCTGACAAAAGTATACGTACATGGATTTTTAGATGGACGCGACGTTGCTCCTTCATCAGGTCTTCAGTATATTGCGGATGCTGAAGCAAGAATGAAAGAGATCGGCGTTGGTGAATTCGCCACAATTTCCGGCCGTTATTATGCAATGGACCGTGACAACCGCTGGGAACGCGTTGAAAAAGCGTACCGCGTAATGGTTGACGGAACAGGACCTTCATTCAGTTCAGCTGAAGAAGGCATCCAGGCTTCTTATGATGAAGAGGTATATGATGAGTTTGTCATTCCTTTTGTTATTGAAAAGAATGGCGCACCTGTTGGCAGAATTGAAAGTCAGGATTCAGTGGTCTTCTTCAACTTCCGACCTGACCGTGCAATTCAAATGTCAACGGCACTCACAAATCCTGATTTCAAAGGCTTTGACCTTGGTCAGAACAAACCTGAGAATCTGCAATTTGTAAGCTTCACACACTACAGTGATAAAGTGCGTGCTGACGTTGCATTCAAAGCAGAGGATCTGAAAAATACAATCGGTGAAGTACTTTCTGCTGAAGGCCTTACGCAGCTGCGTATTGCTGAAACGGAAAAATATCCTCACGTAACGTTCTTTATGAGCGGAGGGCGTGAAGAAGAATTCCCTGGCGAAGAACGGATCCTGATTGATTCCCCTAAAGTGGCAACGTATGATCTGAAGCCTGAAATGAGTGCATATGAAGTGACGGACGCGTTACTTAATGCAATCAATGAAGACCGATTTGACGCGATCCTGCTGAACTTCGCGAATCCGGATATGGTTGGTCACAGCGGTATGCTTGAACCGACTGTAAAAGCGATTGAAGCTGTAGACGAATGTCTTGGCAAAATTGTTGATCTGATTCACGAAAAAGGCGGACATGCCATCATCACAGCAGACCACGGTAACTCTGATGAAGTCATTACTTCTGACGACAAACCGATGACTGCCCATACAACAAATCCGGTACCGGTGATTGTAACGAAGGAAGGCGTAGAACTTCGCTCAGGCGGAATTCTCGGCGACCTCGCACCGACTATGCTTGATTTGCTGAAGGTTGAAAAGCCTGAAGAAATGACTGGTGAGTCGCTTATTAAGAAGTAAGTTTTCTGGAAACGCAGAACTCCGCTTCAGGCGGACGCTTTCCGGACGGTGGTTGCCGAGCCTCCTCGCGCTTTGCGCTGCGGGGTCTCAGCTTCCCACTAATCGTCCCGAAGTCGCCGCCTTACGCTTCGGTCTGCTGGATACTTCTTTATAAAAGAAACAAAATAACTTCCGGATTTTGTTTCACACACAATGTTATTTTAGATAGTGAATCTATGACGCAGTGTACTTCCGGCCTGCAGATTGAATTTTGCTGTCATATGACTTGCACCTACTTGATTGAAGCGTAAGAGGGCGACTCCTGCGGCAGGAAGGGACAGGTGAGACAAAGCATGGCGAAGCCTGCTGGCTCACCGCCCGGCCACGGAAAGCGTCCCCCCTGAAGCGGCAATTAACGGTCAAAATATTAAAAGTAATATATCCCGAAAATCATTTAAAAGAGGAGAGATTTTAACATGTCATTTATCGTAGATGTATACGCACGTGAAGTCATTGACTCACGCGGTAATCCAACAGTAGAAGTTGAAGTTTTCACTGAAAGCGGCGCGTTTGGCCGTGCACTAGTTCCATCAGGTGCTTCAACAGGTGAATATGAAGCAGTAGAACTTCGTGACGGTGACAAAGACCGTTACCTAGGAAAAGGCGTTCTGAAGGCAGTAGAAAACGTAAATAACGTAATCGCGCCAGAACTAATCGACGCTTATTCAGTACTTGACCAGGTGTCAATCGACCAGGCAATGATCGAGCTTGACGGCACTGAAAACAAAGGTAAACTAGGTGCTAACGCAATCCTAGGTGTATCTATGGCCGTTGCACATGCAGCAGCAGATTACCTTGATGTACCACTTTATCAGTACCTTGGCGGATTCAACGCGAAGCAGCTTCCAGTACCAATGATGAACATCCTTAACGGCGGAGAGCACGCTGATAACAACGTGGACATCCAGGAATTCATGGTAATGCCTGTAGGCGCTGAAACATTCCGTGAAGGACTTCGTATGGGTGCTGAAATCTTCCATTCACTTAAGTCAGTTCTTAAAGACAAAGGTCTTAACACGGCTGTTGGTGATGAAGGTGGGTTTGCTCCTAACCTTGGTTCAAACGAAGAAGCACTTTCAACAATCATTGAAGCAATCGAAAAAGCTGGATACAAGCCAGGAGAACAGGTTCTTCTTGCAATGGACGTAGCTGCTTCTGAAATCTTCAATAAAGAAGACGGCAAGTACCACCTTTCTGGAGAAGGCGTTGTGAAGTCTTCTGAAGAAATGGTTAACTGGTATGCTGAAATGGCTGACAAGTATCCAATCGTATCAATCGAGGATGGCCTTGATGAAAACGACTGGGATGGCTTCAAGCTGTTAACTGAAAAAATTGGCGACAAAGTTCAGCTAGTAGGTGACGATCTATTCGTTACAAACACTGAAAAACTTTCTCGTGGTATCGAGCAGGGAATTGGTAACTCAATCCTGATCAAAGTGAACCAGATCGGTACACTGACTGAAACATTTGATGCAATCGAAATGGCGAAGCGTGCAGGTTACACTGCAGTTATCTCTCACCGTTCTGGTGAAACTGAAGATGCAACAATCGCTGACATCGCAGTTGCGACAAATGCAGGTCAAATCAAAACTGGTGCTCCATCACGTACTGACCGCGTTGCGAAGTACAACCAGCTTCTTCGTATCGAAGATCAGCTTGGTGCAACAGCACAGTACCTTGGTGTTAAAACATTCTATAACTTAAACAAATAATTAATCATCCCCTCTGTCTGTAATGGCAGGGGGGATTTTTTGTGGCGGCACAGCGGGGACGGAGTTAAGTGATTCGTTTTTGTAATGATTCTAAAAATGGTGCATGCCGGGACGGAGTTGAGTGATTCGTTTTTATAATGATTCTAAAAGTGGAACACACAACTCCGTCCCGGATGTACCGGTCCCCTGACATCTTTCAAAACCTCTCTCATACAATACTCAAGAGGTGAAAAACGTGACTAGAGTAAAACACACCAGCAAGGATATTGATTTAATTGCGAGGATGATCAGGGCTGAGACTGAAGGGGAAGGGAAGCTTGGGATGCTGATGGTGGGGAATGTGGTTGTGAATCGTGCTGTGGCTGATTGTCTGGATTTTAGGGATGTCAGGACGATTAATGATGTGATTTTTCAGATTCAGGGTAATAATTATTCTTTTGAAGCAGTGCAAAAAGGTAATTTATTTTATAGTCTGGCAAGGGATCTGGAGAGAGATCTGGCGAGACAGGTCGTAAAAAACTGGAGGCAGCATCCTTCGAAATATGCTCTCTGGTATTTTAATCCGTATGCGCCGTGCCCGCCGACGTGGTATGATCAGCTATTTTCCGGACAGTTTAAGGAGCACTGCTTTTATGAACCACAGGCCAATACTTGTGAGAGTGTCTATAGGTAAACTCACAATAAGAATATTAAAAAGGCTGCCGTGCGAAGCAGCCGCTTTGTTTTGATTTAATCCGTACTAACCGCTTTTTTAGCTGAAACAGCAGAGAATGTGATAGTAATCGCGCAAAGTCCGGCAATCACTAAAAATCCAAGAACGATTGGCCATGTATCAGTGAATCCATCGATCAGTACTGTCCGCATTGCTTCAAATAGATAAGTGACCGGATTGATGGACGCTGCAACTTTTAACCATGCAGCATCAATTAGCTCATATGGCACAAATGTTGTACTGAGAAAAATCAGTGGGAAGAAGATAAATGTTCCTGCCTGTGCAGACTGTGCATTTTTGGCCCGGAGCGCAACGCCTACAGAGTAGCCGGCAAATGCGAGTCCCCAGCCGAGCGTTAGTAACAGGACAACGACAACGCCAAGTGCACCGCCGGCAACTTCAAGTCCTAAGATAAATCCTACACAGATAATGAGTCCGGCTTGAATAACGAGCTGGAGCATGCCTGCGATAATCGGTCCGAGGACAATCGCGAGCCGGGAGCTTGGTGTTAAAAGCAGTCTTGAGAAAAAGCCGTTATCGAGATCTTTTACCAGTGCCTGGCCAGCACCACCAGCACCGCCAATCGCAGCAGAAACGATCGAAACAGGCAGGATAAATGCCAGATAATTAGCACCTTCAAATGCAGGTAAATTCGCAATCCCGCTCAGCCCCGCTTCATATACGAAAAGAAAGAACATACTGATTGCAAGGTTCGGAATAAAAATCAGCGGGTTCCTAAGGATTGTGACAATACTTCTTTTAGTCATGACAAGCGTATCTGAAAAGAAATTACCCTGCTGCTTATTCATTGAGTCCACCTTCTTTCTGATCTTTCGTTACCTGAATAAATACGTCATCAAGAGAAGGCGGCTTCACATTTAACTGGGCAGGATGCAGGTTCCGCTCATCCAGTTTTCTGATCACGTCTGCTAAAATAGAAGTTCCATTTTCAGCTAGAATCGTGACATCATTTTTTACACGTTCAGTCTGGTATTCATCTGAAGAAACGGCTTCATAAGCGCTCTTCGCTTCTTCTTCCTCTTCAAATTGAAGAACAATCGCATCAAGCCCTAGCGTACGCTTCAGCTCAGCAGGGGTTCCGGTCGCAACGATCTGACCTTTATTAATGATTGAAATTCTGTCAGCCAGCTGATCCGCTTCCTCTAAATACTGTGTAGTAAGAAAAATCGTAGTGCCTTCTTCTTTATTGAGGCGCTTTATCTCACGCCAAATTGCTTTTCTGTTCGCGGGATCAAGGCCGGTTGTCGGTTCATCAAGGAATAGAATTTTCGGCTGATGCACTAAAGTCATCGCAAGGTCGAGCCTTCTTCTCATCCCGCCAGAATATTTACCGCTTAGACGGTCAGCATCTTCGGTCAGCCCAACGAGTTCGAGCAGTTCTTCTGCGCGCTTTTTCGCTTCTTTTTTTGAAAAGCCAAAAAGTCTTGCCTGAAACTCAAGTAATTCTCTTCCTTTCAGATCAGGATCAATTCCCGTTTCCTGAAGCGCAACGCCAATCGATAATCTAACCTTTTCCGGGTCCTTACTGACGTCATATCCGGCTACTTCAAGCTTTCCGGCTGTCGGCTTCAGTAATGTTGTCAGCAGCTGAACGGTTGTGGATTTACCCGCTCCGTTCGGCCCCAAAAACGCAAAAAATTCACCTTCTGCAACATCAAATGAAACATCTCTAACAGCTTTTACATCACCTTTAAATGTTTTTTCAATATGCTCAACATGAATGATTCCGTTCATTATTTAGCCTCCCGACATTTGTGTCAGTTTTGGTTTAATTCTATGCCTAAATGAGTTTTCTGACAAATTTGAGTGTTTTTAAATAATGTCAAAAACAAAGATTGTATGCCTTATGGGCGTATGATAAAATGAAACGAGTGTAAGATCGGTTCAGGAGGTGGAACACATGGAAACATTATTAACTGTCCTATTAGTCATCGTATGTATCTCGTTGATCGTCGTGGTTCTTCTGCAGTCAGGTAAAAGTGCTGGTCTTTCAGGCGCCATTTCTGGTGGTGCTGAACAGCTTTTCGGCAAGCAGAAAGCACGTGGGATTGACCTTGTTTTAAACCGTATTACAATTGTTCTTTCGGTACTGTTTTTCGTTCTGACGATTTCAGTTGCCTTTGTGCTACAATAAATGTTTAAAACCCGATCGGATGGTCGGGTTTTTATTTTTTCTATTTAAAAAATTGTTAGAGAAGGACTCTTTTAAGTAGAATGGCGTTTATAAACGTCTCGCTACGCTGCAGGGGGGACGCTTTCCGCGGGGACGGCGCTGAGCCTCCTCGTGCTTCGCACTGCGGGATCTCAGCTGTCCGTCAAATCCCGCAGGAGTCGCCCCCCTTCCGCTACGCTCGACTGAGATTACTATTTATAATTAGAGAGCATATTAAAATGACCATCCAGCCGGTAAATTGTTAAATGAGGATGTCAAAGTAAGGTGTTACTGCAGTCAGTGATATGTATAGTGCTTTCAACACCAGCGTCACTGCAGTCAACAGAGATTATACAGCACTCAACCCGGGTGTATCGCTACGTCGGGAGACATCATATGTCATTCAATAACCATACTGGTTATATTCAGACTTTAAATACGGTTGTTGAGCATAGTTAACTGACTATATAGAATGTCGTGTCGTTAATGCTATTTTGAATTTTGCCCATTTTGTTAGTAGAGCACTTTCATAGTTGAGCGTAGCGGAAGGGGGCGACTCCGGGACGATTAGTGGGATAGCTGAGACCCCGCAAGCGAAGCTGAGGAGGCTCAGCGACCACCGTCCGGAAAGCGTCCCCTGAAGCGCAGCGAAACGGTTTTAGTAAACCACACCCACAATGCGCACAAATAGCTTTCCACCGCGTTTTCTACTAAAATAGAACAAGACGAAATAGCAATTGGAGTGACTGAAAATGAAATTGAATTTACCAAAACCATTTACATTTGAAGGCGGGAAGCGTGCTGTTTTATTACTTCACGGTTTTACAGGTAATTCTTCTGACGTGAGAATGCTTGGCCGCTTTTTAGAGAAAAACGGATATACATCACACGCACCTCACTATAAAGGGCATGGTGTGCCACCTGAGGAGCTTGTGGAAACGGGACCTGAGGACTGGTGGAAGGATGTTGAAGCAGGCTATGAGCATCTGAAAAATCAGGGTTATGAGGAAATTGCCGTAGCAGGACTTTCGCTTGGTGGTGTATTTTCACTGAAGTTAGGTTACACTGCTCCTGTAAAGGGTATCGTGACAATGTGTGCGCCGATGTACATTAAGAGTGAAGAAGTGATGTACAAAGGAGTTTTAGAGTACGCCCGCGAATTTAAGAAATATGAGAAAAAAGATGAAGATCAGATTGAAGCTGAAATGAAGGAATTTGAAAAGACACCGATGCAGACGCTGAAGGCACTTCAGGAGCTGATTGGTGATGTGAGAAATTCTGTTGATATGATCTATACGCCAACTTTTGTTGTGCAGGGAAGACATGATCACATGATTAATACAGATTCAGCAAATATTATCTTTGAAGGCATTGAAACTGATCAGAAGAAGCTGAAATGGTATGAGGAGTCAGGCCACGTGATTACGCTTGATAAAGAGAAGGAACAGCTGCATGAGGATGTGCTGGAGTTTCTTGATTCCCTTGACTGGTCAGTTGAAAAATAACAGCTGAAAATGGAGGGACCGAGATGGAAGAATCGGTGATGGTAATGAAAGAAAGGCTGCTCACGTTCATGCGGGAAGAAGCTTACAAACCGCTGACTGTGCAGGAGCTGGAAGAATCGTTCGGGATTCATGATTCTGCAGATTTCAAGGACCTTGTAAAATCGCTTGTGATTTTAGAGGAAAAAGGTGAAATCGTCAGAACGAGAAGTAACCGCTACGGGCTTCCTGAGAAAATGAATCTTGTACGCGGTACCCTGTCAGGACATGCGAAAGGATTTGCGTTTTTAATTCCTGACGAGCAGGGTAGAAATGATATTTTCATCCCGCCTAATGAATCTGCGCATGCCATGCATGGCGACAAAGTTATGGTACGTGTGTCGCGTGAATCAAGAGGAGACCGTGAAGAAGGTACGGTTGTCCGTATTCTTGAGCGTGGGACGAAGCAGGTTGTAGGAACGTATACGGAAAGTAAAAACTTCGGATTTGTGATGCCTGATGATAAAAAAATGACGAGCGATATTTTTGTTCCGAAAAATGCGAGCAAGGGTGCAGTTGAAGGGCATAAGGTGATCGTTGAAATTACCGCTTATCCGGACGGCCGCAACAGTGCTGAAGGTGAAGTGATCCAGATCCTTGGTCATAAAAATGATCCGGGTGTGGATATTTTATCAATCATTCATAAGCATGGAATTACGATCGAATTTCCGGATGAAGTGATCCAGCAGGCGAATGATGTGCCTGATGAGATTGATCCGGCAGACCTGAAAGACCGCCGCGATCTGCGAGACGAGACGACTGTCACAATTGATGGCGCAGACGCAAAGGATTTGGATGATGCAATTTCACTTACGAAGCTTGATAACGGCAACTATAAGCTTGGCGTTCATATTGCGGATGTCAGCCATTACGTAACAGAAGGCTCGCCGATCGATGAGGAAGCGTATGAACGCGGGACAAGTGTCTACCTTGTAGACCGCGTGATTCCAATGATTCCGCACCGCCTGTCAAATGGAATTTGTTCACTGAACCCGAAAGTGGACCGCCTGACACTCTCATGTGAAATGGAGATTGATCAAAACGGCGGCGTCATTAAACACGACATTTTCCAAAGTGTGATCCGTACCAATGAGAAAATGACTTATTCTGATGTAAATAAAATTCTAGTTGATGAAGACGAAGCGCTGATTGAAAAGTATGAGCCGCTTGTACCGATGTTCCGTGAGATGGAAAAGTTAGCTGCCATTTTGCGTGGGAAACGTTTTGGACGCGGTGCGATTGACTTTGACTTTAAAGAAGCAAAAGTACTCGTGGACGAAGAAGGAAATCCGACTGAAATCGGAATTCGTGAGCGCTCTGTCGGTGAAAAGCTGATCGAGGAATTTATGCTTGCAGCAAACGAAACGGTTGCTGAGCATTTCCACTGGATGAACCTGCCGTTTATTTACCGTATTCACGAGGATCCAAAAGCTGAAAAGCTGGAGCGCTTTTTCGAGTTCATTACGAACTTCGGTATTACGGTAAAAGGGACAGGAAATGAAATTCATCCAAGAGCGCTGCAGGAAATCATTGATGATATACAGGGGACGCCTGAAGAAATGGTGATTTCCACAATGATGCTTCGCTCTATGCAGCAGGCAAAATATGATGAAAACAGTCTTGGTCACTTTGGACTTGCGACTGATTTTTATACGCATTTTACTTCACCAATCAGACGTTATCCTGACTTAATCGTCCACCGTTTAATCAGAACGTATCTGATCAATAGAAAAGTGGATGAAAAGACGCAGAAGCGCTGGTCTGAACAGCTTCCTGAAATTGCAGCTCACACTTCAGGACGCGAGAGACGTGCAGTGGATGCTGAGCGGGAAACAGATGAGCTGAAAAAAGCTGAATACATGATGGACAAGATCGGCGAAGAGTTTGACGGTGTCATTTCTTCTGTGACAAACTTCGGTATTTTCGTGGAGCTATCCAACACAATTGAAGGACTTGTTCACGTCAGCTATATGACAGATGACTATTACCGTTTTGATGAACGCCATATGGCAATGATTGGTGAA